>NZ_JAUSVK010000001.1:4641620-4967160 GCF_030814655.1 Labrys monachus | reverse complement strand
CGCACGTTCGGCCGGCGAGCGACCGGCACGGCGATGGGACGGGCGATGCTGCGCAGCTTGATGAATGCCGGACGGGTCTTCGTCGTCCAGGCCGCAACGGTGCTGGCTCTCCTCCAGCCGGCGTTCGCCGCGGATCCGGACGCCCTGTGGAAGATCGTCCATGGGCAATGCGTGCCGGACCAGCAGGCGAACGGCAGGCCCGCGCCCTGCGTTGCCGTCAGCCTCGAGGGTGGCTACGCCGTGCTGAAGGATATCGTCGGGGCCAGCCAGTTCCTGCTGATCCCGACGGCGCGGATCACCGGCATCGAGAGCCCGGCCGTGCTCGAGGCCGCCACGCCGAATTATTTCGCCGCCGCCTGGGCCGCGCGGTCCTGGGTCGAGACGGCGCTCCACCGTTCCCTGCCGCGTGAGGACATCGGCCTGGCGATCAACGCGGCCTCCGCCCGCAGCCAGAACCAGCTGCACATCCATATCGACTGCCTGCGGCCCGACGTCGTCGACACGCTGCGGCGTCATGCCGATGCGATCGGGGAGAACTGGTCGCGCCTGCCGGTGCCGCTCGGCCGCCATGCCTATCTCGCCCGGCGGCTGGACGAGGCGGCGCTCGCGGCCGACAGCCCCTTCCGGCTCCTCGCGGCCGGCGTGCCGGCAGCCGGCGCCGACATGGCGGACCAGACCCTCGTCGTCGCCGGCATGACGTTCGGCGGCGACAAGGCCGGCTTCGTCCTGCTCGACGGCCATGTCGATCTCCTCGCCGGCGATCTCGCCCATGGCGAGGACCTGCTGGACCATGACTGCTCGGTGGCGAAATAGGGCCGGACAAGCACTGTCCGGCCTTCCGGTTTCAGAAAGGCATTGATTTGGAACAAATAGTGAACATAATGCCCCATGGATCTTGCCCGCAAACTCGCCATCCTCGCCGATGCCGCGAAATAGGACGCCTCCTGCGCTTCCAGCGGCACGAAGCGGCGTGATTCCGTCGGCGGCCGGGGACTCGGCTCGACCGAGGGCGCGATCTCGATACGGCCATGCCGGTCGGCAGCAATCGCGGCCGGCTGATCGAACGGGGCGAAGGCAAGGCGCCCGCGCTCGTCACCGTGCACCCGTCCTATCTGCTGCGGCTGCCCGACGAGGCGGCGAAGGCGGCCGAATATGAAAAATTCGTGGGGGATCTGCGGTTGTCGCGGGCGTTCTTCGAGGCGTGACGCCGGCGCATCCGGAATACGGAGATCTTGGTTGACTGCAGTGAAATAAGAGCGATTGGAGGGTCGATCACCGATCGACCTCTTCCTTTCCGGCAGGCTCTGCGTTTCCGAGAGGGGCGATCGATGATCGCCCCTCCATCGTCGCGTCCTGCTCGGCAAATTCGGCTTCGATGGGCAGGCTCATCCCTCCGCCGCCAGCCTGTAGATCCGCGTCGCGTTGCGGCTGAGCAGCGCGATCTTCTCGTCCTCGCTGGTGCCTTCGAGCAATTGATGCGTCGCCGCCACCCATTTCGCCAGGTCGGCGGTCAGCGTGCATACCGGCCAGTCGCTGCCCCAGACGACGCGGTTCCAGCCGAAGCAGTCGATGGCGTGCTCGACGAAGGGCCTGAGGTCGTCGACCGTCCATTCGGTCCTGTGACCATAGGCGATGACGCCCGAGATCTTGCAGGCGACGTTGGGCAGGGCCGAAAGGGCCTCGATGTCGGCCCGCCACGGGTCGAGCTCGCGGTCCCGCACATTGGGCACGCCGCAATGGTCGAGCACGAACTGCACGTCGGGCGCCTGCGCGGCGAGGCGGGTGATGATCGGCAATTGCCGCGGCAGGCAGCACAGGTCGTAGGAGAGGCCGTAACGTGCCAGCAGGCGGATGTTGGCGGCGAAATCCGGCTGCTGGGGCAGGGCGTCGGGCGTGAAATGGAAGGTGCGGCGGAGGCCGCGCACCTTCGGGTTGGCGGCCAGCCTTTCGATCTGGGCCGGGAAGGTCTCGTGCTCGGGGCGGCAGCAGGCGATGGCGCCGATGACGCCGTCGCCGAGCGAGGTGACCCAGTCGGTCTCCTTCTGCTGGTCGGCCTCCGCGACGTCGACTTCCATGTGCAGCATCGCCTCGATGCCGGCCGGCTCCGCCTGCGCCTTGTACTGCGCCAGCGTGAAGCTGTGCTTGAGCGCCGGCTCGCCGTCGAGCCAGGGATAATGCAGCCGGTCGAGGTCGATCAGGTGCAGATGGGTATCGATGATCCGCATGGTGCCTCCGAGACTCGGAACGCGTGCAAACAATGGTCGTCTCTCCGTCATCCCCGGCGAGCCGCGCTCGCCGGGGATGGGGCGGTCTGCCGACAGTCTCTCAGAGCTTCGCCGCCAGGGCGATGACGGCGTCCGCGGCGGCCGTCCCGTCCGCGCCGGCCCGCAGCGCTTCGGCGACGATGCGCCCGGCGTCGCGCTGGAACTCCGGATAGCCGGGCCGGCGCGGCCGCACCCAGGCCGTCTCCATCGAGCTCAGCGCGGCGGAATAGAAGCCGTTGAAGCGCGCGTCGTTGTCGGCGCGCTGCCAGGCGGAGAGGAAGGCGGGCTGGCCGTGATGATTCGGGATGAGGCGGTCCTGCGTGTCGGCCTCCAGCATATGGGCGACGAAGGCGAGCCCCGCCTCCTTCTCCCGCGAGAAGCTCGATATTCCCATCGCTGTGCCGCCGATCATCGAGCCGGCCTCGAAGGGCGCGCTCGCCCCCGCGAAGGGGGCGAAGCCGAGCCGGCGGCGCTGGTCGGCCTCGCCATAGGTGGCGTAGCCGTAGACGATCGGACAATAGGCGACGTCGTCGCGCGCCACCATCGCCTCATGCACGTCGATCGAGTTCCAGCCGAGCGTCTCGGGCGGGCAGAAGGCGAGCAGCGCCCGCAGCCGGCCATAGGCGGTGAGGAAGGCGTTGCGGTCGATATGGAAGGGCGCCGCGACGTCAGTGTGCCAGGGGCGGCCGGCATTCGCCATCAGCGAGGCGATGACGGCGAGCGCATGCGGGGTCTCGATGCCGATGCCGAGTTTCAGTCCCCGCGGCGCCAGCCTTTCGCCGAGGGCCAGCGCCTCATCCCAGCTGCGGGGGACTTCCTCGCCGAGCGGCTGCAGCAGGTCGCGGCGCACCAGCGCATGGGGCGTGGCGGCGTCGATCGGCGCGCCCCAGACATGGCCGTGCAGCCGGTAGGTGTCGAGGCTCGGCCCGACATAGAGGGGATCGGCATTCGGGCCGAGCAGCGCCGGCAGGTGCTCGTCGAGCGGCAGGAACAGGCCGCCTTCGGCGATGTCGCCGCAGAAGGGATGGTCGAAGATGACGAGGTCGTAGCTGCGGGCGACGCCCGCCATGCCCTGGTGCTCGAAATCGCTCAAGGGACGCACCTCGACGGCGATGTCGATATCGGGGCGCTTGGCGCGGAACGTCTCCTTCGCCGCCAGCAGGGGATCGGTGGCGCGGCGGTGGCCCCACGAAATCAGGCGCAGGCCCGGCATCAGATGTCCTCCACGCCGGGACGGCGCTCGACGAGATGGAGATGCTCGCAGGTGAGCACGAGCTCGCCGGTCTGCTTGGTGACGTCGACCTTCTCGACCAGGATGCCGTGGCTCGGGCGCTTGAAGTCGCGCTTGTCGACGATGGTGGTGGTGACGCGGATGGTGTCGCCGATGAAGGTCGGCTTGATGAAGCGCAGCCGGTCATAGCCGTAGGACATGCTGCGCGGATTGATGACATTGGCGGCCATGCCGATGCCGACGCTGAAGATCAGCGTGCCATGGGCGATGCGCTGCTTGAAGGGCTGGGTGGCGCACCATTCGGCATCCATGTGGTGCGGGTAGAAATCGCCGGTCTGGCCGGCATGCAGGACGATGTCGGCCTCGGTGATGGTGCGTCCGATGCTGACGCGTTCCTCGCCGATCTCGTAGTCTTCCAGATAGCGTTCGTCGCTCATGCTTGGGTCCTAAGCTCTGATTCCAGATCGTTGTGAGTTTGCGTTCTCGGGGGGCGGACCTCTCGTCCATAGGCCACCGACACACGGAGAGGGGCTTCCTTCTCCCGGGTCGGGAGAAGGTCCCGGCAGGGGGAAGAGGGACTGAACATCGACCGGATGGCTCGACAGTCGCGTGAATTGTGGGAGTTCAGGCCCTCATCCGGCGCTTCGCGCCACCTTCTCCCGCTCGGGAGAAGGAAAATCGCGCCGTTTCTTTCAAACTCGGCGCCGCCGAAGGGTCTCGCGCCCTGTGGCATGCTAAATCGTCGTCCTGACATGCGGCTCGCGTCCGTAGAGCGAGACCAGCGCGATGATGACGAGGCCGAGCGCCGCCTGCACCAGGGCCGGCGTCAGACCGAGCCCGATGAGCAGCGTGTTGATCTCGGTGAGGACGAGGGCGCCGGCGAGCGAACCGAGGATGCCGCCGCGCCCGCCCACCAGCGTCGTGCCGCCGATCACCACCGCCGCGATCGTCTGGAACAGATAGGGCTGGCCGACATCGCCATAGGCCGAGCCGGTGAAGCCGAGGAGGAGCACGCCGGCGAGGGCTGCGAACAGGGCGCTCAGCGCATAGGCGGCGGTGCGGATCCAATGCGGGTCGATCAGCGCGAAGGGGGCTGCGGCCGGATTGCTGCCGACGGCGTAGAGGCGCCGGCCGAAGGCCGTGCGGTGCAGGACGAGGCCGATGACGACGGCGAGCATCACGAAGGACGGCACCACCCAGGGTACCGGCAGGGGGCCGGCCGTGCCGCCGATCGAGACGAACTCATTGATGGCATCCGGCGCCGAGCCGGTGGGGAAGCCGGCGGTCCACAGCAGCACGGCGCCCTGCACCGCCGTGCCCACGCCGAGGGTGATGATGAGCGGGTGGACCTGGAGGCGGGAGGACAAGGTGCCGTTGAGGGCGCCGATCGCCAGGGCCAGCACGGCGACGATGAGCGAGACAAAGAGGAACGGCATGCCCTCGCCATAGAGTTGCGCCGCCACGACATTGGCGAAGCCGATGACGAAGGGGATCGAGAGGTCGATGCCGCCGAGCAGGACGACGAGCGTCTGGCCGATCGAGGCGACGCCGAGCAGCGTCGCCAGCACCAGCATCGAGCGCACCGAGAATTCGGCGCCGTAGCCCTCGATCAGCGCCGTGCCGATGAGATGCAGCACGATGGCGATGGCGAAGGCCGAGAGGGCCCGGCTCATGCCCTTGAGGGTCCGGCTCATGACCGCGCCTCCCGGCCGCGTGCGAGGAGGGCGGGCAGCGCGTTCAGCGAGACGGAGAGCACGAGGATCACCCCATAGGCGACCTGAAGCACGAAGGGCGACAGGTTGAAGAAGGTCAGCGCGTTCTGCAGCAGGAAGATGTCGACGGCACCCAGCGCCGCCGCGAGGAAGCCGCCCCGCCCGCCGGCGAGGCTGACGCCGCCGAGCGCGACGGCGGAAATCGTCACCAGCGTATAATTGGGGCCGACATTGGGGTCGGCCGAGCCGATCAGCGCGGTGAGGGAGAGGCCCGCCACGCCGGCGAACAGGCCGCCGGTCACATAGGACAGGAACCGCACGCGCAGCACCGGCACGCCGGCGGTGTAGGCCGCCCGGTCGTCGCTGCCGACCGCCATCAGCGCATCGTGGAAGGGCAGGCGCTTGAGGGCGACCCACGCCGCGGCGACCAGGAGAATCGGCAGGATCGACCAGGTGCCGGCGAGATCCTTGATCCAGGGGGGGACGCTGCCGATGGGGGAGGGCACCAGGGTCAGCGTCAGGCCGGACAGCAGCAGATAGGTGCCGAGCGTGGCGACGATCGGCTGGATGCGCAGCATGGTGGCGACCAGGCCGTTGAAGATGCCGATGCCGATGCCGGTCAGCAGCGCGGCGGGCACGATGAGCCACGGCGTTTCGAGGCCGAGATCGAGGATGAGCACCTGCACGATCACGGCGTTGACGAAGCCCATGGCCGGGCCGACCGAGACGTCGATGCCGCCGCGCCCGCCGAGGATGGCCGGCATCGCCGCGACGGCGCCGACGACGAGCGGCGCGGCGAGGCCGATGGTGCTGCCCCAGTTCGCCGGCAGGAAGCGGGCCGGATTGAGCAGGAAGTTCAGCACCAGCAGGACGACGAGCAGTAGCACGGCGAGGCCGGTCTCGCGCCGCTCCCGGGCGAAATGCGACAGCCGGCGCGAAAGGGGGGCGGATGGCATGCTCATGCGGCCTGTCCGAACATGGCGGCGATGACGCTGTCGTTCGACATCCGGACGCCGGAAAGACGGGCCGAGACTTCGCCGTCGCGGAAGACGAGCACGCGGTCGCACAGGCGCAGCACCTCCTCGATCTCGGTGGAGAGGATGACGAGCGACAGGCCCTGCCTGCGCGCGAGGTCGCGGAACACCGCATAGAGGATCTCGCGCGTGCGCTGGTCGACGCCGCGCGTCGGATCGTTGAGCAGGAGGATGCTCGGCCCCAGCGCCAGCCAGCGCGCCAGCAGCACCTTCTGCTGGTTGCCGCCCGAAAGCGCGGTGATCGGCGCGCGCGGATCGGGGGCGACGATTTCCAGCCGCTCGCGCCAGGTCTCGTAGCGTGCCCGCTGGATATCCCGCCCGATCAGGCCGAACCGCGTGTCGCGGCGCCACGACACCATCGAGAAATTGTCGAGGATCGAGAGGGCCGGGAAGATGCCGTGCAGGCGCCGGTCGCGGGCGAGATAGGCGATGCCGTGGCGGACGGCCTGCTTGAAGCTGCCGACGGCCTCCCGCCTGTCGCCGTGGAGGGCGAACACCCGCCCGGCGGCCGGACGGCGGAGCCCGGCCAGGATTTCCAGGAACTCTTCCTGGCCGTGGCCGTCGAGGCCGGCGACGCCGACGATCTCGCCCGGCACGAGCCCGTCGTCGAGCCGCGCCGCGCCCGGGCGCACCGCCACGCCTTCGAGGAGGAGGCCGCCAGCCGCGGCCGATGCGTCAGCCGGCATGGGCGAGCTCCTTTGCGGCGGCGGGCGCCATCAGGCGCAGCAGGGCGTCTGGCGACGTGTCCCGGCGCGCCAGCGTTTCGACCAGCCTGCCGTTCCTGAGGACGCTGATGCGGGCCGCCAGGCGCATGACTTCGTCCATGCGATGGGAAATGAACAGGATCAGGCCGCCGTCGGCGGCGAATTTTTCCATGGTGCGGAACACGGCCTCCCGGTCGCCGAAATCGAGCGCGGCGGTGATCTCGTCGAGGATGAGCAGGCGCGGCCTGCGGGCGAGCGCGCGGGCGAGGACGATGAGCTGGCGGATCGCCAGCGGCAGGTCGCCGGCGGCGGCATCGAGGTCGATCGGCGTCGCGGTGATGCGGGACAGCGCCTCCGCTGCCACGTCGCGCCGCCGGCCGCGGGGAATGTTGCGCTTGAGCAGGCCGTCGCAGCCGAGGAGGATGTTGTCCGTCACCGTCCGGTCGGGCGCCAGCAGCACTTCCTGGAACACGGTCGCAAGGCCCGCCGCCTGCATGGCGGCGGGCGTGAAGGCGGTGAGCGGCCGCCCCTCGACGAGGATGCGGCCCCGGCTCGGCATCACGATGCCGGACAGAAGCTTGACGAGCGTGCTCTTTCCCGAGCCGTTCTCGCCGAGGACCGCGTGGATGGTGCCCTTCTCGAAACCGATCGACACGCCTTCGAGCGCGCGGGTCTCGCCATAGTTCTTGGACAGGTCCTGGACGTCGAGCATCGATCCGTTCCGGGGGAGGGATGGAGGGGACCGGCGGGAAACCGCTGTCATCCCTGGCGAGCGTAGCGAAGGAAGGGGATCCGTGGGTTCTCCTCCCTCTGCCTCCACCCTCGCCGAGAGCGACGGCGAGGGCGGTTTCCAGGCCGGCTGCAGGCCTATTGCGCCGCGCAGGGATCCGGCGTGTCGGCGTAGCTGTAGCCTTCGACCGGCGCCGGCTTCCTGAAATAGGCGTCCATCAGGCTATCGGGCATCGGGTCGCTCGGCGCGATCGGGAAGATCGACGTCGAGGCCGGCGTCATGCAGGAGCGGTACCATTTGCCGAGGTCGGCCTGCTTGACCACGGGCAGGGGCGTCATCATGGTGCCGACGCGCGGCTGCTGGCCCTCGAGGATGCGCACGCCGACGCGGAACAGCGTCTGGGCCATCCAGGACGGCCCGAGCGCCGTGCCGGAGAAGCGCAGGTCGGGATGCTCCTTCCAGTAGCCGAGCATGTCGCCGGTGAGCGAGCCGGTGATCAGAGGCTGCGGCCGATGGGCCTGGGCGAAGTCCTCGGCGATCACGCGCACCTCGCTGCCCGAGGTCCAGACGGCGTCGATCTTCTGCGGCGAGGTGGCGAGCGCCTGCAGGACCACGGATTTGGTGACGTTGGCCGTCCAGTTGCCGTTGACGGTGCGGACGATCTTGACGCCCGACTTGGAGAAGACGCTGTTGGCGCCCTGGCGCTCCAGCGCGTCGATCGGCTGTCCGGGAATGCCGGCGACCATGAGGACGTTGCCCTTGTTGCCGAGCTCGTCGACGATGGCCTGCGCCATGTCGGCGCCCCAGCGCACATAGTTCTGGTCGACATTGATGGCGTAGGGGCTCGTCACCGATCCCGTCTGCGTCACGAAGGGGATGCCCGCCTTGTAGGCGGCCTCGATCGCGTCGTTCAGGCCCGTCGAGGAGCCGGCGATCGAGGTGATGATCGTGCATTTCTTGTCGATGAAGGCGCGGATCTGGGCGATCTGCTGGCTGGCGTCGTTGTTCGAATTGGAGACTTCGAAGCTGGAGATGAGGCCCTTGGCCTTGTAGCCGTCGACGAGCCGCTGCAGTTCCTTGGTCACCGCCACGCGCCAGGGATTGCCCTGGTAGGATTCGGAGTGGCACCACTTCCAGGGCTTGGGAGGCAGCTTGAAGTCGTCATAGGCGGACGGCTTCAGATTGTCGGTCGAACCCGTATAGAGTTCCTGGAGGGCGGGCGGCAGCGGCTTGAGCAGGTCCTCGTTCGCCGCCCGGGCGGGCATGGCGAGCGACAGGCCGATGAGGCAGCCGGCGGCGAGAAGGCCGGGTGCGGGTCGATGATGTGCAGGCTTGTTCATATGGTTTCCTCCCTTTCAGATTGCCGCCGCTGTTCGAATGCTTGTCGGGCGGGTGGTTTTCGTCATGCCGGCGGCTGCGCCGCCGGGCCGGCTTCAGGGGGCGATCGCGTCCTCTCCCGCCGGTTCGGACAGCGCGAATTCGCGGCGGATCGCCGCCGAATGCTCGCCGAGGCGGGGAGCCGCCCGTGAAACGGGGGGCCGATGGCCGTCGACGCGGATGGGCGAGCGGGTCGTCGCGACCGCGACGCCGTCGCCGCGCTTCACCGTCTGCAGCATGTCGAGCGTCCGGAAGCCGTCATTGGCGAGCAGCTCCGGCCATTGCAGCACCGAGGCGCACCAGATGTCGGCGGGATCGAGCAGCGACAGCCAGTGCTCGGTCGTGGCGCCGGCGAGGAAGTCGGCCAGGACGCTCTTGATCTCGTCGCGATGGGTGAACCAGCTCTTGGGGTGGTCGCGATAGGCGTCGAGGGCGCGCAGGCCCAGCACGTCGGCGAGCTTGCCGATCGGCGTCATCGCCACGGCCAGATAGCCGCTCTGCGTGCGGTAGACGCCGTAGGGCGCCGCCAGATAGGCATGGGCGCTGTTGACGGCGGAGCGTTTCGGCAGCCGGTTGCCGTCGTTGAGATAGGTGGTGAGCACCTCGAACTGCACGTCGACGAGCGCTTCGAGGAGGCTTGTCTCGACATGGCTGCCCCGGCCGCTGATGCTGCGCCTGACGAGCGCGGCGAGGATGCCCTGCGCGACGGCGGCGCCCGCCAGCATGTCGCCGACGGCCAGGCCGAAGGGCACCGGCCCCTGGCCTTCGTCGCCGTTGAGCCACATCAGGCCGGACCGCGCCTGGGCCAGCAGGTCCTGGCCGGGACGTTTCACCCAGGGGCCGTCATTGCCGTAGCCGGTGATGCTCGCATAGACGAGGCGGGGGTTGATCTTCGAGGCCTCCTCGTAGGAGAGGCCGAGGCGTTCGATCACGCCCGGACGGAAATTCTGGATGAGGACGTCGGCTCGGGCGATCAATGTCTTGAGCGCCTCGATGTCCCCGGGGTTCTTGAGGTCGAGCGCCAGGCTTTCCTTGTTGCGGTTGATGGCGTGGAAGAGCGTCGAATCGCCGTCGATGTCGGTGTCCGACAGATAGAGCCGCCGGCACAGGTCGCCGCCGTCGGGACGCTCGATCTTGATGACGCGGGCGCCGAGATCGTTCAGCCGCAGCGACGCATAGGGCCCCGACAGGAACTGGCTCATGTCGACGACGACGAGACCTGCGAGAAGCCCGTCCTTGTTTGCGATGACCTGGTCTTCCACTCTGAGCCTTCCACCCTTGCCATCGGCCGCATGCCCGGAGGCGTCGTCGACTTGGATTGCATATTTGTTGTTTTAATTTTATGGGTGAAATCATGATGGCTGTCAATGAACGATCGAGCGGAACGCCGGGGCCCAGTGCGCCAGCCCTCGAAAAGGGGTTGGATCTGATCGAAGCGCTGGCGGAGGAGCCGGCCGGCCTGACGCAGAAGGCCATCGCCGACCGCATCGGCCGCTCGGTCGGCGAGATCTTCCGCATGCTCGGCGTGCTGGAGCAGCGCGGCTACGTCACCCGCGATGCGCCGAGCGGGCAGTACCGGCTGACGCTGAGGCTGTTCGAGCTCGCCCACCGGCATCCGCCGTCACGTCTCCTGCTGCAGGCGGCGCAGGGCGAGATGGACCGCCTCGCCAATGCGATCGAACATCCCTGCCATCTCGCCACCCTACACGGGGATCGCTTCATCGTCATGGCGCAGAGCCAGCCGGAACATCAGCTCGCCGGCTGGTCGGTGCGGGTCGGCGCGAGCTTCCCGCTGTCGCCCGCCTATGCATCGGCGCGCGTGGTCTGCGCCTTCCAGCGTTCCGACAGGCGCGCGGAGCTGGTGGCCAGGCTGCACGCCAACGACTCGGACGGCGCTTCGGAGGAGGAGATCGCCGCCCGGCTGGACGGCATCGCCGCGCGCGGCTTCGAGATGGCGCCGAGCCGGCTGGCGCAGGGCGTCACCGATATCAGCGTGCCGATCATCGATCATTTCGGGCAGGCGATCGCCACCGTCACCATACCGGTGATCGTCAAGCAGGACGACCGGCCCCTCGACGAGATCGTCGCCCTGGTGCGGGAGGCCGCGCGCGGCATTTCGCAGGCGATCGGCGGGGGGCAGCAGCCATAGGTCCCGCCGCGGCTGGGGGCCGGCCCCGGCCCCGCGCGATGGTCAGCGGCAGAGCAGCCGGACGGCGATCGCAATTCTCCGGGCGAAGTCCTCCCTGGACTGCGCCATATATTTCAGTCCGCCGCCGCAGCTGGAGAGCGTCTGCGCCAGGTCCAACGGCGTGAAGCCGAGCTTGCCCAGCGTCTCGGCGAGGGGCGAGGCGGCGATGGCCTCGGCCAGCCGGCCCTGGAAGGCCGCGCCGTAGTCGGTGAACATCGTGCCGAGCAGCGCGCCGTTCTTCTTCTCGAAGATGTCCGATGCGTCGCCGCTGAAGGCGCCGATATTGCGGCCGACCCATTCGTCCATCGCCCCGGCCAGCCGGGTCTCGATCGGCAGGTCCGGCGCGGCGAGCCGCGCCGTGGCGGCGCTCAGCTTGTCCTCCAGCCATTTGCGCATGGCCTCGCGGAAGAGGTCGTCCTTGCTGCCGAAATAGAAATAGAGGCCCTGCCGCGAGATGTCGGCGGCGCGGGCGACCTCGTCCATCGAGGTCTTCCGGAATCCGAAGCGCCAGAACGTCTCCTGCGCGGCGTCGAGCACGCGGCGGCGGCGTTCCGGTTCGGCTATTGACGAATCCATATCCATTGCTCATACTAGACACTGTAAATACAGTTTGTAAAGCCTGCGCAGTTGATGGTCCTGGCGGTTCCGTCCTGCTCGGATGGGGAGCATAGCAATGAAATCAGCACTCATCATCGACGTTGACAAAGGGGCCGGCCTGGCAACCGCCAAGGCCTTGGGACAATTGGGTTACAAGATCTGGATCGGCGAGCGTTCGCAGGAGCGGGGCCTCGCCGCAAAGGCCGAACTGGTCTGGGAAGGCTACGAGGCGGAATACCTGCCGCTCGACCTCGCCGACGGGGACACCATCCTGGCGGCCGCCGAGACGATCGCCGCCTCCTCGCCCTGCCTCGATATCCTCGTCAACAATGCCGGGGACCATTCGTTCCATGCGGGGACGGCGGGCGGCTTGCGCCAGGCGGCGGTCGTCGACGGCTTCGGCGCCGCCGCGGTCACCCGGGCCATGCTGCCGCTGCTGCGCCGCAGCCCCGTCGGACGCGTCGTCAACGTGTCGAGCCCCCTGGGCACCTTCGGCCTGGAAGCGAGCGAGGCCTTTCCGTGGGGGCCGCTCCTGGCGCTGTGCTGAGGCGCTCTGCGCCGCGGCAGGCTCGGAAAGCCCTTCGCCCTATCACCCCTTATCCTGCGGGGTGTCGATCCCCAATTTACCGGTACGCCGCGGCGCCGACGGGTACGCTGCGGCGAATATTGTTTCGCGCGTTCATCGCTTCATTTCGAGCCGGCGCCCGTTTCGACGCGGCGCCGCAAGGAGAATTCCATGGCAAATCTCGATGCCGGCAAGTCCGGAACCTTCAAGATCGGTGGGGACATCGAAATCAATCGGCTCGGCTTCGGCGCGATGCGCATCACCGGGCGGGGCATCTGGGGGCCTCCGGCCGACCATGACGAGGCCATCCGCACCCTGAAGCGCCTGCCGGAGATCGGCGTCGACTTCATCGACACCGCCGATTCCTACGGGCCCGACGTCTCCGAGCGCCTCATCCGCGAGGCGCTGCATCCCTATGACGACGTGGTCGTGGCGACCAAGGC
The DNA here is from genome assembly GCF_030814655.1 of Labrys monachus. Classification (NCBI taxonomy): domain Bacteria; kingdom Pseudomonadati; phylum Pseudomonadota; class Alphaproteobacteria; order Hyphomicrobiales; family Xanthobacteraceae; genus Labrys; species Labrys monachus. Next base: position 4,954,315 of record NZ_JAUSVK010000001.1, on the reverse strand, counting down.
GGGGCTGACGCGGTCCGGCCCCGATATCTGGGCCCCGAACGGGCGGCCGGATTATCTGCGCGGCCAGGCCAAGAAGAGCCTGGAGAAGCTCGGCGTCGAGCAGATCGACCTCTGGCAGCTGCACCGCATCGATCCCAAGGTGCCGCGCGACGAGCAGTTCGCCGCGGTGAAGTCGCTGCTCGACGACGGCACCGTCCGGCATGCCGGGCTGAGCGAGGTCTCGATCGAGGAGATCGAGGCGGCCTCGAAAGTCTTCAAGGTGGCGACGGTCCAGAACCGCTACAATCTCATCGACCGCACCAGCGAGGACGTGCTCGACTATTGCGGGCAGCACGGCATCGGCTTCATCCCCTGGTTCCCGCTTGCGGCCGGCGACCTCGCCAGGCCCGGTTCGATCCTCGACCGGATCGCCAAGGCCCATGGCGCCTCGCCGAGCCAGATCGCGCTCGCCTGGGTGCTGAAGCGCAGTCCGGTGATGCTGCCGATCCCCGGCACGTCGAAGGTGGCGCATCTGGAGGAGAACGTCGCGGCCGTCGACATCGATCTTTCGGACGAGGATTTCGCGGCGCTCGACCGCGAGGGCAAAAAGGCCTTCGGCGCTGCGTGAGGCGCCGGCCGGCCCGTGCGCTCGGGTCGATCCCCGATCGACCTCTTCCTTTCCCGCAGGCGCGGCGTTTCCGTGTCGATCGGGGATCGACACTCCACGTCTCGATCGCGGCGCGAGCGGAGGGGTCGATCACCGATCGACCTCTTCCTTTCCCGCAGGCGCGGCGTTTCCATGTCGATCGGGGATCGACACTCCACGCCTCGATCGCGGCGTTGAAGGGGCCACCGGTGCTCGCCCTTTCGCGATTTTCGTCGGTCGGCGGAATAAACCTTGGGCCGCAGCGTCCTTAGCTGCGACGGGGCAGTGGGAAACGGGACGGTATCCATGAAAGACATGATGCGCCTCGTCGAGCCGCAGATACCGGCGCTGCGCCGCTATGCGCGGGCGCTGCTCCGGGACCGCAGCGCGGCGGACGATCTCGTGCAGGACTGCCTGGAACGGGCGATCGGCCATTGGCACCAGCGCCGGCCGGACGGCGACGCCAGGACCTGGCTGTTCGCCATCCTGCACAATCTCGCCGTCAGCGGCATGCGCCGCAGGACGCGGCGCGGTGAGCACGCGTCGCTCGACGAGGTGGACGAGCGCGTGCTCGCACAGCCGCCCTCGCAGGATGGACGGCTGCTGCAGCACGATATCCTCAAGGCGCTGGAGAAACTCCCCGAGGAGCAGAGAAGCGTGCTGCTGCTCGTCTCGGTCGAGGAACTCAGCTATGCCGAGACGGCGCGTGTCCTTTCCATACCCCTCGGCACCGTGATGTCGCGCTTGGCGCGCGCCCGCGAAAAGCTGCGCGAGATGATGTCGGGCGACAATGTCGTCGCCCTCGACCGATCCCTGTTCCGGAGGCAGAAATGAGCACCCAGCGTCCGGTCACGGAAGACGATCTGCAGGCCTATGTCGACGACGTGCTGGCGCCCGCCGAGCGCCGGCGGATCGAGGCCTATCTCGATCAGCATCCCGATGTGGCGCAGCGCATCGGCGACTATGCCGGCCAGCGCGATGCCCTGCGGCAGGTGCTGGGCGGCATCGCGGCGGAACCGGTACCGCCCGAATTGAGCCTTGCGGGGCTCATCGAGGCGCATCAATTGCGGGAGCGCGAGGCGCGCAAGGCCGGTGCCGTCCGGCGCAGCGATTGGCGGCAGGCGGCGGCGGGTCTGGCGCTGCTTTTCGCCGGCGGCGGGGCAGGGTGGGCCCTCCACGGCGTCGAAGCGGCACCGACGGGCGGTGCGGCCGTCCTGGCGCAGGAGGCGGCCGACAGCTATGCGGTCTATGCGCCGGATCATGTCCGGCCGGTCGAGCTCAAGGCCGAGGCGAGCGCGGAGCTCGTGAATTGGGTGTCCGGCCGGCTCCGGCATCCCGTCTCGGTGCCCGACCTGTCGCAGGCCGGCTACCGCTTCATGGGCGGGCGCCTGGTGGCGACGGCGCATGGGCCGGCGGCCCTGTTCCTCTACGACGACGATCGCGGCACCCGCCTCGCCATGCTGGTGCGGCCGATGGCGATCGACAAGGACATGCCGATGTCGGAGCATGCCATGGGCACGACCGGCGGCGTCGCCTGGGCCGAGAAAGGCATCGGCTACAGCCTGGTCGGCTCCGCGCCGGCGAGCGCCCTGCATCCCCTGGCCGACCAGGTCCGCCGGCAGATCGACGGCGACGCGTGAGAGGCCGGCGTCGGCGCTGCCATCATCCGGTGACCCGGATCATGGAGAGACCTGGATCATTCGGAGATTTGGCCGGCGGAGATCCAGCGTTCATGCTGCGTTTTTCGATAGCCAGTCCCTCAGCGCATCGTTGATGCGGGATTGCCAGCCGGGACCTTGGGCCTTGAAGCGCTCTATGACGTCCGGGTCGAGCCGGATCGTCGTCGAGATCTTCGTCGTCTCCGACCTGGGGCGTCCGCGGCGGACTGCGGCAGCGGCGAATTTCTTCTGCCACTCGGGGGAGGAAAGGTCCGGCGCATCGTCGGGGTCAAACCAGTCGGGGGCCGTAAATGGCTTGTTCTCGCTCATTTGCCTTCCTCAAGCTGATGATGCGGCGTGCCGCGCCGCGCCGCGCAGAGTCCAGACCAAAACGACCATGCGTCCACGGAGAAAACCAACGTGATCCAGCGGGTTTCACCATAAGCCCGCCGAGTGTCTTCGACCGATAGCGGATGGCCGCCGAACACCTCGACAGCGTGGGCCATGTCGAGCCCGCGATTTTCGAGAGTGGCCTAGCGTTTCGCAGGGTCGAATTCGATCGGCATAGATTATTGTTACTACAATAAATCAGCGGCAGCAATTGTCGAGATGGAATCCGCCCCGAATGGGAGGGGGCGGAACCATGGGCCGGGATAAGCGGCGGAGGATGCGGCTCGTTCTGTCCGGGGCGGTCACGCTCATCGCATTGGCCTTCCTCGGAAGAAAGCGGCTCGGCCGGCTTGCGGAGACAGGTCGGGCGATGACAAATCTCGAAGCGTTGCGTGCGAAAAGGAACAGGCCGTTCGCCCGCAACGGCGAAAGCCTCCGTGGCGCCTCCTACCCCATCACGGTCACGCCGAAATCCGGATCCTGCCAGGGACCGCCGATCTGCGCGATGCGGAAGCGGATCTCCGTGCCGGCCGGGAGCGTCTCGGCGGGAATGTCGACATAATAAAGGGCGAGGCCCGTATCGGCGGTCGCGGTCTCGCTGGTGCCGGCCCATCCGTCGAAGCTCCAGCGCACCGCCGAGGGCTCCAGCAGCTCGATGCGGAGCACCTGGCCCGCCCGGATCGTCCGGCGTTGGTGGTTGATGCGCCAGAACCGCCGGTTGCTGACGACGCCCTGTTCGAGATAGCGCTCGACGGTCTGCGGCGGCGTGTCGAACACCTTGCCGTCGCGCAGGGAGCGCAGCAGCTTGATGTGCTCGCCATGGGCCCAGACCAGGGGCATGGCGCTGCCGGTGGGCCCGCCGAAGAACAATTCCCGGTCCGGCAGGTCCTCGCCGTCCCAGATCTGTTCGGGCAGGAGCCCGCCGGGGCCGGCCGAGGCCTCCAGCGCCTTCAGCAGGCGCCGCGCCTCGTCGGGCCGGCCCGCGGCCAGCTCGAAATGCGCGCGCTCGCCGGTCAGCAGCGGCCAGAGCCGTCCGACGCCGGTGCCGTCGAAGGCCGAGCCGTCCTCGTGCTCGCCATAGCCGTCATTGTTGTAGCGGTACCAGTAGGGGCCGTCGGGCAGGTCGCGCCTGAGCAGGTCGTCGATGGCCTTCACCGTCCCGACCATGCGCGGATCATCGGCGCTTCGCAGGCCGAAGCGGACCAGAGCGAGCGCGTCGGGGCTGAGCAGCATCTGCGCGCTGAGGGCGGCCTGCTGCGGCGAGCGATTCTTGATCGGCACCACGCTTCCCAATGCCGCCCCGTCCGGGTTGTCGCCCGGGCCGATGCGGACGTAATAGCCCGCGATGCCGAGCTTGGCCGCCAGGTCGGTGCCGGACGCGAAAGTCCAGTCGTCGAGCTCGGCATGCCAGCCATCGGCGGTCTCGCGCAGATAGGTCGCGGTCTCGGGCCGGCCGGAAGCGTCCATCGCGTCGGCCGCGGCGAGAAGGGCGGCGATCTCGACGGCGAGCGTGAACGGCGAATAGCCGGCATCCTCCTCCCAGCGGTCCTCGTCCGTCACCGGGCCCTGCCGCACCACGAAGCTGGCGGCCTTCTGCAGCATGGGGAAATAGCGTTCGTCATTGCCGTCCGCGAAGGCGCCGGCGCGGCGAAGCATGTCGTAGAGCAGGATCGGGAAGGCCGTCTCATCCATCTGGATGCCGTCCCAATAGGCGTGGCCGTCGATCCAGTTGTTCTGGGCCCAATGGCCGTCGCCTTCCTGGATGGCGGCGAGATAGTCGAGGATGCCGAGGGCGTCGGCCGTGCTTCCCGCAGCCAGGAAGCCGCCCGCCGTCTCGACGAGATCGCGCGGCCAGACGAGATGATAGCCGCCGAGGTCGTCGTCGCCCTTGTTGAAGCCCCAGGGCGTCGACAGGCTGGCGATCGCCCCGCCGGTGAAGGCGCCGGTGCGATGCACGGCCAGCACCGCGGCGCTGGTGCGGTAGCTCGTCCGCTCGGTCTCGCCGAGGTCGTCGAGACGCTCGAGCCCGGCATGCCAGCCGCGCCAGATCCGCCCGACCTCCCCGATCGCGGAGGCCGTGCCCTGCTGCAGGCTGGCGATGGCGTTGAAGGCGGCCTCCTCCGGCTTCAGGCCGAGGCCGAGCGAGAGCAGGACATGGCCCGCCGCGCTGAGGTCCAGCGTGCCGGTGAGCGCGACATTGCCGTTCTCCGCCCGGTCATAATCGGTGTTCACGCCTTCGCCGCGCCGCAGCGTCTGCCAGCCGTCCGACGTGCCGACGAAGCCGGCCGACCGCGCCAGCCAGGGCACGGAGGCGGCAAGGGCGAGGGAAACGCCGTTGGTCCCGCTCGCATGCAGAAGGCCGTAGCCCTTGTAGTCGTCGATCCATGCCGTGTTGCCGCTGCCGCGATTGACGAGATGCGGCGCGAGCAGGACATGCACGGCATAGTCGCTCCACTCCCCGTGCAGCGCCTCGAAGCGGATGTCCTGCAGCACGCTCTCGCGGAAGGGATCGGCGAGGATCGTCTTGGAGATGCGGTAACGGCCGTCGCGGGCGGTGTTGACGAGGCGGAAGATCGGAACGCCGTCCTCCGTCATGGCGAGGGCGGGGTCGGCGTCGCGCTTTTCCTCGGAGAAATAATCCGTGGCCGTGACGAGAAGGCCGAGGTCGCGCAGGCAGGCAAGGTCGATGCGCGGATAATAGACCTCGTTGAGGATGCCATGGCTGACGGCGAACCACAGCCGGCTGGAGGGCGAGCCCGACGTGCCGACGCCGCTCTTCGCGCTCGAGGTCCAGCGCGGGTCGAGGCCCGGCGCGCCCGGCGGCACCGCGCCGCTCACGGCTTCGCCCCGGCGACGCCGGCCGGCGCCTCCTCGCTGGTATGGAAGGATTTGAGCCGCCACAGGGCGGCGCCGCCGTCCAGCCCCGCATCGTTGGAGCCGACGACGACATTGTCGGGCAGATCCGCCTTGACATGCTTGGTGTTGCCGCCGCCGAGATAGAGGCGATCGTAGTGGAACAGCACGAACAGCAGCTCGGCGACGTGCTTCACCCGCTTGTTCCAGCGCTTGTTGCCGATCTTCTCCCGCGCCGCGTCGCCGATATAGTCGTCATAGGTCTTCGACTTGGAGACGGGATGATGCGCCAGTTCCATATGGGGCATCAGCTCGCCGTCGCGGAACACGCCCGTGCCCGCTCCGGTGCCCAGCGTCAGCGTGATCTCGATGCCCTTCCCCGAGATGAGGCCGAGGCCCTGGACCTCGGCATCGTTGATCAGGCGCACCGGCTTGCCGCCGAGCCGGGCAGACAGGGCCTGCCCGAGCGGAAAGTCCTCCCAGCCGTCGGGGCCGATATGCGGCGCGGTCAGGATCAGGCCGTGCCGGATCACGCCGGGAAAGCCCACCGATATGCGTCCATAGGCCGGAAGCGGAGCGACGAGATCGGCCAGCGTATCGACGAGGAGCTGGGGCGGGCAGGGATGCGGGGTCGGCACGCGGACGCGCTCGCCCTTCATCTTGCCCTCGATGTCGATAATGGCGGCCTTCAGGCCCGTGCCGCCGATGTCGATCGCCAGAATATCCGATGCGTCGCGCGCCAAAGCCGGCTCCTTACCTGTAGGGGGCGAGCCGCGGTCTTGCGGCCTGTTCCATTGCGGCACCCCGCAAGCCGCGATCGGACCGCCCGATTGTGGCGCGGATTTGTTGGCCCAGCAAAAAGGCGGGGCCGCGAGGGCGGACCGGCGCCCGCGAGGCCACTTTCCACGCAGCGCCGCCCAGAATCGCAGCGCTCTTTTGCATATTTATTAAGCGAGGCGCATTAAATCTATGCAGGGCTTGCATGGCGGGCATACGCTGGCATGCGAGCGATTTTTTACCGTTCGGTGCAACTTGGGCGTATAAACCAGACCAACAAATCACCCCCGCAGGAAGTTGTGTCATGGTTCTCTCCAGTTTCATCTCAAGCATCACCGCCCGCCTTACGGCTTATCGCAACTATCGCCGTACCCTCCAGGCCCTTTCGGCCCTGGACGATCGTGAGTTGTCGGATCTCGGTATTTACCGTGGTCGTATCGACGAGATCGCTCGCGGCGCCGCACGCTAAGTAAGTTTGCCCCAACGGGCTTCGAATAGTATGGCCGCCGGGGTTCGCCTCGGCGGTCTTTTATTTTTGCGGCTGTCCTTGCTTGCCCGGCAGCAGGGCCCATGAAATCGCGGCGCTGACGAAGGAAAGCACGGCCGTCACGCCGGAAACCGCGATAAAAGCGGCGATGAGCGCGTCCGCGCGCATCAGCCGCGCGGCCTCGCTCTGCAGGGCGAGAGGTTCGCCATAGCCGCCGGAAACCAGGGCGGGGTCGATATCGAGCCGGTAGGCGAGCGAGGCGACGACGCCGAGCCCCGCCACCGCGAAGAGGCCGGCGATTCGCGCCACGCCGTTGTTGACCCCGGAAGCCGTGCCGGCGAGAGCGTCGTCCGCCGCCGTCATCACCGTCGTGGAGAGCGGCGTCACCACCAGGCCCATGCCGATTCCCATCAGCACCATCGCCGGAACCACACCCGGCAGGAAAGCCCTGGCGCCGATTGCGGCGGCGAGCGCCAGGAAGGAAAGGCCGGTGACGGCCGAGCCGAGCGTCAGGGGCAGGCGCGGGCCGATCCTGTCGCTCAGGCCGCCGGCATAGCGGCTCATCAGCGCCATGGCGACGGTGAAGGGCAGGAAGACCGAGCCGGCCTGCGCCTCCGGCAGGCCGAGCGCTTCGATCAGCGTGATCGGCAGGAAGAACAGCGTGCCGGCAAGCGCGAAATAGAGGAAGAATGTCAGCAGGTTGGCACCGTTGAAGACGCGCAGCCGGAAGAGCTGGCGCGGCAGCATCGGCGAGGGGACCTGGCCCTCCCAGACCCAGAAGACGGCGAGCGCGAGGACGCCGAGGGCGAAGCATGCGGCGATGCGGGCGATTGGCGGAGCGGGCTCGCTCGCATAGGTCAGCCCGAGGGCGAGGCCGCCCAGCCCGACCGTCACCAGGGCGGCGCCGACGAGGTCGAGCCTGCCGCCGGCCCTGGCCGGCAGGCGCGGCGTCCATCCGTAGAGGAGGGCGAGGGTGGCCAGCCCGACCGGCAGATTGATCCAGAAGATCCAGCGCCATGCCGGCGGACCGCCGGCGTCGATGAGATAGCCGCCGAGGATCGGACCGAGCGCCGCCGCGACGCCCGACGCCATCGACCACAGGCCGATGGCGCGTCCCCGCGTGGCGGACGGAAAGGTCCGCGCGATCAGCGCCAGGCTTCCCGGTACCATGAAGGCGGCGCCGGCGCCCTGCGCGGCACGCCAGGCCAGAAGGTCGCCGGCCGAACCCGCCAGCGCGCAGCCGACGGAGGCGAGGCAGAACACCAGGATGCCGCCGGCATAGGTTTCGCGCTGGCCGAAGAGGTCGCCCGCCGCTCCGCCGACGAGGATGAGCGCCGAGAGCAGCAGCATATAGCCGTTGGACAGCCACTGGACCTGCGTGAAATCCGCACCGAGATCGACGCGGATCGCGGGAATGGCGACCGGCAACACCGAGCCGTCGATGAAGCCGAGCGATGAAGCCAGGATCGCCGCCGCAAGGACGGCGCGCGGGGCGGCAGGGGAGGCGGATGCTGGGGACATCGGGTTCTGGCCACTTTCGCGCCGTGCGAGATCGGTTCCCCGGCGGCGGAGCCGGAGCCGTTTCGTCTCCGAGAGGCGGCCTCCTTCACATGCGAAGGAAGAGATGGCGGAGGATCGCCCCGGCGATGGCCTGGACGACGACGCCCGCCACCACGACGGCGACGGTGTAGATCAGCGACCGGCTTGCCGGCGAGCGCATCAGCACGGGCGCGCCGATATAGAACAGGTAGATCGAATAGAGGCTGAGCAGCAGGCCGAAAATGCCGAGGATGGGCACGAGGGCGAAGATGCCCGCCACCCAGGCGGCCGTCATGCTGTAGGCCGTCAGCTTGAAGGCGTCGAGGAAGCCGGGCCTGCCTTCGAAGCTCGGCGCCAGCGCATTGACCACCAGCGCCATGACATAGACGACGAACAGCGAGAGGACATAGCTGGCGACGGCCCAGAACAGCGTGCCGAACACCCCGAACGGGCCCAGCAGCGACAGGCCGACGAAGCCGGCGACCGGCGGCACGGCGGCGAGATAGACGACATAGTCGCGATAGATGGTCTCGACGCTCGTCGCTTCCGACGCGATCACGGGCCATTCGGCTGCCGGCCTCAGAAGGATGTTCCTGGCTCGCTCGACGATGTCCACATCCATGCCCCATGCGCTCCGGTTGCCGACAGGCTAGCGCAAGCCGCCGTCAGCGCAAGGAGGATTGCGGTCCGACGGGGCGGCCGCCGACCGCCCCCGCCTATCCGACGCCGTTGATCCGGCAGAGGAGCTGCATGCGATGGGCCGCCTGGTCGGGGTCGGCCAGCAGTCCCGCCTGGTCGGCGAGGCGGAAGAGATCGGCATAATGGACGATGCCGCGCGCCGATTCCGCGCCGCCCACCATGCGGAAATGGTCCTGGAAGCCGTTGAGCCAGGCCAGGAACACCACGCCGCTCTTGTAGAACTGGGTGGGCGCCTCGAAGAGGCGTCGCGAGAGGGCGACGGTGGGGTCGAGGATGGCGCGGAAGCCGCCGGTGTCGCCGGCACCGAGGAGGTCCAGCGCCGCCGCGGCCGCCGGGGCGATCGGGTCGAAGATGCCGAGCAGGCCATGCGAGAAGCCCTGCTCGTCGCCCTGCATCAGCTCGGCGTAGTTGAAGTCGTCGCCGGTATACATCGCCACGCCCGCCGGCAGCAGGCGCCGCATGGCGATCTCCTTCCGGGCGTCGAGCAGGGAGATCTTGATGCCGTCGACCTTGTCCGCGTGGCTGCGGATGAGCTGCAGCACCGTGTCCATCGCCGGCTCGAAGGCGGACGAGCCCCAATAGCCCTCCAGCGCCGGGTCGAAGGCCTCGCCGAGCCAGTGCAGGATGACCTTGTCGCGGGTCTGGCCGATCAGGCGGCCATAGACCGAGAGATAGTCCTCGCTGCCTCGCGCGGCGCGGCAGAGCGCCCGGCTCGCCATCAGGATGACGCGTCCGCCATGCTTTTCGACATGGGCGATCTGCTCCTCATAGGCGGCGGCGACGTCGTCGAGCGAGGCCGGCCGGGTCGGGTCGAGCTGGTCGGTGCCGGCGCCGCAGGCGAGGTCGGCGCCGGGAACGGTGCGGGCCTCGGCGAGCGCGCGTTCGATCAGCTCGGCGGCGGCCGGCCAGTCCAGCCCGAGGCCGCGCTGGGAGGTATCCATCGCCTCGGCGATCTTGAAGCCGAGGCGCCACAGATGATGGCGGAAGCGCAGGGTGGCGTCCCAGTCGACGGCAGGCTTGCGCCAGGGATCGTCGAGGCGGAGGGGATCGGCCACGACATGGGCGGCGGCGTAGACGGTGCGCGGAAAGGACCCCGAATGTGTCATGGCATAGGGCGAAGCCGGACCCGGCACATAGGATTCCAGCCCGCCCTCGGGGGTTGGCAGCAAAAGCGCGCTCATCGCCGTCTCCTCCTTCTTCTCCCCGCATTGCGGCGCTTGACAGCGGCGCGGGGTTGCGCCACAAAACAACTGGAACGTTCCAATGTCAAGGAACTTTGGTGCAGGCGTAAGTTTTGCATAGTGTTATCAATAGGTTGCGGGAGTCGCGGCTTGGCGGTAAATAAAAATATGGGAACGTTCCAATTAGTGTCGTGAGCCGGCCCGGCAAGAGGCCGGCAGAGGAAATGCCGATGAACGGGGCGAAGCGCGGCGCGAGCCGTGCGACGACGATTATTGACATCGCGAAAGTGGCCGGCGTGTCGAAATCGACCGTTTCGCTGGTCCTCAAGGATTCGCCTCTGGTCAAGCCCGGCACGCGGCAGCGCGTGAACCAGGCCATCGAGCAGCTCGGCTATGTCTATAATCGGTCCGCCGCGAGCCTGCGCACCTCGAAGTCCAGCTTCGTCGGCATGGTGATCTCCGACCTGATGAATCCGTTCTTCGCCGAGCTCGCCGTCGGCATCGAGGACGAACTGAACGATTTCGGCTTCGTGCCGATCCTCGCCAACACCAATGAGAACGTCGACCGTCAGGCCCGCGTGCTGCAGTCGCTGCTGGAGCACGGCGTGGCGGGCGTGATCATGAGCCCCGCCAACGGCACCGATGCCTGGACGCTTGCGGCGACGCTGCCGCGCAGCCTGCCGGTCGTGCTGACCATGCGGCGCGTCGAAGGCAGTCCGTTGCCCTATGTCGGCCCGGACAACCGCACCGGCGCCTGCCGGGCGGTGCGCCATCTCATCGGCCTCGGCCACCGGCGCATCGCCTTCATCGGCGGCTTCGGAACGATGACGACGCAGAGCGAGCGCCTGTCCGGCTATTTCGATGCGCTGCAGGAAGCCGGGCTCCAGCGGGACGAGACGCTGATCTTCGACGCCGCGCCGACCCGCAATGGCGGCATGGACGCCGCCGCCCGCGCCCTGGCCCATTCCGGGCGGCCCACTGCCGCCTTCTGCTTCAACGATATCGTCGCCATCGGCGTGACTCGGGCGATCGCCCTCAGGGGACTGCGCGTCGGAGCCGACATCGCGGTCATCGGTTTCGACGACGTGGTCGGGGCCGAGCACAATCTGCCGCCTTTGACCACGGTCAGCGCCGACACGCGGCTGATGGGCGCCCGGGCGGCGCGCGGGCTGCTCGGCCTCATCGAGGGGGCCGACCCGGCGACAGCCTCCTTCACCGGCGAGACGAGGCTGGTGATACGCGAATCCTGCGGCGCACAGCAGGAGACAATCGGAGGAACGACATGATGGTGGCACGGCCCGTCAGATGGGGCATCGTCGGCGCGACGACGATCGCCCGCGAATGGATGATCGGCGCGATCCGCGAGGCCGGCGGCGACGTCGTCTCGGTGATGTCGAGCGATGCCGAGCGCGGCAGGGCCTATGCGGCCGAGAACGGCATCCCGGATGCGACGACCGATCTTTCGGCGCTGCTCGGCAAGGATCTCGACGCCGTCTACATCGCCACCACCAACGAAAAGCACAAGGACCAGACGCTGGCCGCCGCCAAGGCGGGCGTCCACGTCCTGTGCGAGAAGCCGCTCGCCCTCACCCTCGCCGATGCCCGGGAGATGGTGGCGGCCTGCCGCGCGGCGGGCGTGACGATGGGCACCAACCACCATCTGCGCAACGCCTCGACCATCCGCGCCATCCGCGATGCGGTGGCCGGCGGGCGCATCGGCAAGCCGCTGTTCGCCCGTGTCTTCCATGCCGTCTACCTGCCGGTCGGCCTGCAGGGCTGGCGCATCAAGGATGCCGGCGCCGGTTCCGGCGTGGTGATGGACATCACCGTGCACGACGCCGACACGCTGCGCTTCGTGCTCGGCGAGGAGCCTGTCTCGGTCACCGCCTTCACCCAGCAGGGCGGCATGGGCGGCGACGGCATCGAGGATGGCGTGATGGGCGTCGTCCGCTTCGGCGGCGGCCTGCTCGCCCAGTTCCACGACGCCTTCACCACGAAATACGCCACCACAGGCCTCGAGGTGCACGGCTCGGACGGCTCGGTCATCGGCATCGGCTGCATGACGCAGAAGCCGACGGGCGATGTCCTGCTCCGCGACGCCTCCGGCGAGCGCAAGCTCGAGGTGGTGCCGGAAAACCTCTATGTCCGCAGCGTCACCGCGTTCCAGAACGCCCTGCGGGGCGAAGGACGCCCGGCCGCCACGGGCGAGGACGGCGTGCGTTCGATGGCGCTGGCGCTCGCCGCCCTCGAATCCGCGCGAACGGGCCGCGAGGCCATGGTCGAGCCGGGGCTCTGAAATGGCGTTTCCGAAAGTCCTCACCGCCGACGAAGCCGCCGCGCTCATCCCCGATGGCGCGGTGGTGACGGTATCGTCCTCGTCCGGCCTCGGCTGTCCCGATTCGGTGCTGGCCGCCCTCGGCCGGCGCTTCGAGGCCTCCGGCCATCCGCGGGCGATCACCACGCTGCACCCGATCGCCGCCGGCGACATGTGGGGCGTCAAGGGGATCGACCATATCGCCCGGCCGGGCCTGCTGGCGAAGGTGCTGGCCGGATCCTATCCCTCCGGCCCGTCCTCCGCCGAGCCGCCGGCGATCTGGAAGATGATCACCGGCAACGAGATCCCGGCCTACAACATTCCCTCCGGCATCCTGTTCGACATGCACCGCGAGGCCGCCGCCAAGCGGCCCGGCGTGCTGACCAAGATCGGCATGGACACGTTCGCCGACCCCGCGCGGCAGGGCTGCGCCATGAACGCCGCCGCCGCTGCCCTGCCGATCGTGCGCCGGGTCGAGTTCGACGGCGAGGACTGGCTCTATTTCAAGGCGATCATCCCCGAGGTCGCCATCATCCGCGCCACCACGGCGGACGAGCGCGGCAACCTCTCCTACGAGCATGAAGGCGGCTATCTCGGCCCGCTCGACCAGGCCCTCGCGGTGCGCAACAATGGCGGCATCGTCATCGCGCAGGTCAAGCGCCTCGCGCAGAGCGGCACCCTCAAGCCGCAGCACGTGCTGGTTCCCGGCATTCTCGTCGACGCAATCGTCGTCGCGCCCGATCAGATGCAGACGACGCAGACCCCCTATGACCCGGCGATCTCCGGCGAGGTCTTCCGCCCGCTGTCGAGCTTCGAGGTCCCCGAATTCGGCGTCTCCAAGGTGATGGCGCGCCGGGTCGCGCAGGAATTGCGCTATGGCGACGCCGTCAATATCGGCTTCGGCATCTCGGCGAACGTGCCGCGCATCCTCATCGAGGAGGGCCGGCACGGCGACGTCACCTGGATGATCGAGCAGGGGGCCGTCGGCGGCGTGCCGCTGCTGGACTTCCAGTTCGGCTGTGCCACCAATGCCGAGGCGATCGTGTCCTCGCCCTATCAGTTCACCTATTTCCAGGGTGGCGGCTTCGACGCCTCGCTGCTGTCCTTCCTGCAGATCGACCGCGACGGCAGCGTCAACGTCTCCCGGCTCGGCGCCCGGCCGCATGTGACGGCGGGCGCCGGCGGCTTCGTCGACATCACGGCACGCGCGAGGCGGATCATCTTCTCCGGCTTCTTCACCGCCGGCGCCGGGCTCGCCATCGACAATGGCGCGCTGTCGATCACCCGGGAAGGCAAGGTGCGCAAGCTGGTGGAGACCGCCGAGCACGTCTCCTTCTCCGGCCGGCGCGCGGTCGCCCAGGGCCAGGACATCACCTATGTCACCGAGCGCTGCGTGATGAAGCTGACCGACAAGGGCCTGCTCGTCACCGAGATCGCGCCGGGCGTCGACCTGCAGCGCCACGTGCTCGACCAGGCCGAGTTCGCGCTTCTCGTCGCGCCGGACCTCAGGTTGATGGACGGCGCCCTGTTCCAGGAGGCGCCGATCGGCCTCGATATCGGGGGGCCCGCATGATGATGCATGTCCTGGGACCGCGGACGTCTCGTCCGCCCTTCCATCCCACCGCTGCGGCCTTTCCAGCAATCCTCGTGTTTCAAGAGGCGGGCGGGACGCCCATATGCGCTAACTTTGCCGACAATAGCGCGATTTTCCTTCTCCCATGCGGGACTTCGCATTTCCTGCGGAAATGCTGGGGGTGGCGCGAAGCGCCGGATGAGGGTCTGGACTTGTGCAATTCCAGCGCGACTATCGAGCTATCTGCGTTGACGTTTAGACCCTCATCCCCCTGCCGGGACCTTCTCCCGAACCGGGAGAAGGCGGGTATTTCTGTTATGTTAGCGCATATGGGCGGGACGCCCGCGGTCCCGGGAAGCGCGCCCGTCCTGGGACCGCGGACGTCCCGTCCGCTCTTCCATCCCGTCGCTGCGGCCTTTCCAGCAATCCCCGTGTTTCAAGAGGCGGGCGGGACGTCCGCGCACCCGGGAAGGGAGTACGTGCATGTCTGACCCCATCCGCCTGGAGATCGACGGCGCGGTCGCCATCGTCACGCTCGCCCGTCCCGAAAAGCTCAACGCGCTCGACGAGGCGATGATCGCCGGGCTCGCCGCGGCGGTCGAGGCCATCGAGGGCCATGGCGGCATCCGCGCCGCGATCCTCACCGGCGAGGGCAAGGGCTTCTGCGCCGGCGGCGACATCGCGGCCTGGGGCAGGCTTTCGCCGCTCGAAATGGGGCAGGGCTGGGTGCGCAACGGGCATTTGGTCTTCGACCGGCTGACCCGCCTGCGGGTGCCGCTGGTCGCGGCGCTCAACGGGCATACGCTGGGAGGCGGGCTCGAACTCGCGGCGACCGCCGATTTCAGGATCGGCGAGGTCCAGGCCAAGTTCGGCCTGCCCGAGACCGGCATCGGCATGGTGCCGGGCTGGTCGGGCACGCAGCGGCTCGTCGCCCGCTTCGGCGCCGGCGTGGTGCGGCGCCTCGCGCTCGTCGGCGAGATCGTCACCGCCGAGCGCGCGCTGCAGCTCGGCCTGATCGACGAGCTTGCCGAGACGGGCGGGGCGCTTGAGCTGGCACGCGCGCTGTGCGCGAAGATCGCCGCGCGGGGGCCGGTCGCCACCATCCTCGCCAAGCAGATGATCAATGCGGCGGAAGGCGAGGACGCCGCCGCCGCCATGGAGATTCTGGCCGGATCGCTGGTCTCCTACACCGCCGATCTCAAGGAAGGCGTCGCCAGCTTCGCCGAGAAGCGCACGCCCCAATTCAAGGGTTTCTGAGCGTGACCATCGCCATTCGCCTGAACAGGACCCGCCTCGCCGAAACGCTCGCCGGCGTGCCGAAGGCCCACGAACTCTTCATCGGCGGCCGGTTCGTGCCCGCCGGGAGCGGCCGGACCATCGAACGGACCAGCCCCGCCCATGGCGTGACGGTCTCGACCTATGCCGAGGCCGGGGCCGCCGATCTCGATGCCGCGCTGGAGGCGGCCCGCGCCGCCTTCGACCGCGGCCCGTGGCCGTCGATGACCGGCGCCGAACGCTCGCGCCTGCTGCACAAGGTCGCCGATCTCGTCGAGGCGCGCCTCGAGGTCTTCGCCACACTCGACACGCTGGAATCGGGCAAGCCGATCAGCCAGGCGCGCGGCGAGATGGCCGGCGCCGTCGACATCTGGCGCTACGCCGCCGGGCTCGCCCGCGATCTCCATGGCGAGAGCTATTCGACGCTCGGCGCCAGCAAGCTCGGCCTGGTCGTGCGCGAGCCGATCGGCGTCGTCTCGATCATCACGCCCTGGAACTTCCCCTTCCTGATCGTCAGCCAGAAACTGCCCTTCGCGCTCGCCGCCGGCTGCACGGCGGTGGTGAAGCCGAGCGAGATGACATCCGGCTCGACGCTGCTGCTCGGCTCCGTTCTCGCCGAAGCGGGGCTTCCCGAGGGCGTCGTCAACATCCTCTCGGGCTACGGGGCCGAGGTGGGCGCGCCGATGACCACCGATCCCCGTGTCGACATGGTGTCGTTCACCGGCTCGACCCGCGTCGGCAAGGCGGCGATGGCCGCCGCCGCAGCGACCCTCAAGAAGATGTCGATGGAGCTCGGCGGCAAGAATCCCCAGATCGTGTTCCCGGATGCCGATCTCGACGCCGCGCTCGATGCGGCGGTGTTCGGCGCCTATTTCAACGCGGGCGAGTGCTGCAACGCCGGCAGCCGGCTGCTGGTGCACCGCGATATCGCCGGGCAATTCGAGGCCGCCTTCGTCGAACGGTCTAAAAAGGTCGTGATCGGCGATCCGCTCGATCCGCAGACCCTTGTCGGCGCGCTGATTTCGCCCCAGCATCTCGCCCTCGTCGAAGGTCATGTCGCCCATGCGAGGACGGACGGAGCCGACATTGCGCTGGGCGGCAGCCGTCTGGACAGCGAAGCCGGCCAGTTCATGGCGGCCACGGTGGTCGCCGGGGCCTTGCCCTCGATGGCGATCGCGCGCGACGAGGTCTTCGGCCCGGTCGCCACCATCATGCGCTTTTCGTCGGCGGACGAGGCGGTGGCGATCGCCAACGGCGTCGATTACGGTCTTTCCGCCAGCGTCTGGAGCCGCGATTTCGACACCGCCGTCGGCACCGCGAAGCGTATCCGCGCCGGCACGGTGTGGACCAACACCTTCATGGACGGTGCCGCCGAACTGCCGTTCGGCGGGTTCCGGCAATCGGGCGTCGGGCGGGAACTGGGGCGCCACGCCGCTGCCGACTACACCGAGGAAAAGACTTTGCACCTTCATTGCGGACCGCGGACGGCCTGGTGGCTGCCGCGCTAGGCATTGAAACGTCGCCGGAACGTATCCGGCTGGTCACGGGAGGAAGTAAACGATGACCCTTCATATGAAACTGATCGCGGGCGTTGCGCTCGCCGCCGCCAGCGTCGGCCTGGCAGGTTTCGGCACGGTCGGCGCCGCCCAGGCGCAGACCAAGGAAGTGCAGATGCTGCATTGGTGGACGTCGGGCGGCGAGGCGGCGGCCCTCAAGGTCATCAAGGACGCCCTCGCCAAGCAGGGCTATGGCTGGAAGGACGTCCCGGTCGCCGGCGGCGGCGGCAATGCCGCCATGACCGCGCTGAAGGCCATGGTTGCCGCCGGCAACTACCCGACGGCGTCGCAGATGCTCGGCTACAACGTGCTGGACTATGCCCAGGCCGGCAAGCTCGCCGATCTCACCGAGCTCGCCAAGTCGGAAGGCTGGGACAAGGCCATTCCCGCCCCGCTGCAGAAGTTCTCGGTCTATGACGGCAAGTGGGTCGCCGTTCCCGTCAACGTGCATTCCGTCAACTGGGTCTGGCTCAACAAGGCGGTGATGGACAAGATCGGCGGCACCGAGCCGAAGACCTTCGACGACTTCCTTGCTTTGCTCGACAAGGCCAAGAAGGCCGGCGTCACCCCGCTCGCCCTCGGCGGCCAGGACTGGCAGGAAGCCATCCTGTTCGACGACGTCGTGCTGTCGACCGGCGGACCCGAGTTCTACAAGAAGGCCTTCAACGACCTCGACGAGGCGTCGCTGAAGTCCGACACCATGAAGAAGTCCTTCGACAACCTGGCCAAGCTCAAGGCCTATGTCGATCCGAACTTCTCCGGCCGCGACTGGAACCTCGCCACCGCCATGGTGATCAAGGGCGATGCGCTCGTGCAGGTGATGGGCGACTGGGCGAAGGGCGAGTTCCACAACGCCAACAAGGCGCCGGGCACCGACTTCCTCTGCTACCGCTTCCCGGGCACCGACGGCAGCGTGGCCTATAATTCGGACATGTTCGCCATGTTCGACGTCGGGGCGGACCGCAAGGACGCCCAGACCGCCCTCGCCAAGACCACCGAATCCAAGGACGTCCAGGCCGGCTTCAACATCATCAAGGGCTCGGTGCCGGCGCGCACCGACGTCTCCGATGAGGGCTTCGACGCCTGCGGCAAGAAGGGCATCGCCGACCTGAAGAAGGCGAGCGCCGACGGCAACTTCTTCGGTTCGCTGGCGCAGGGCTACGGTGCGCCGCCGGCCGTGACCAACGCCTATCTCGACGTCGTCGACAAGTTCTTCAACGGCCAGATCAAGACCTCCGACGAAGCCGTGACCCAGCTCGCCCGGGCCATCGACGACGCGAAGTAAGAAGCAAGACGGATACGACAACCGCCGGGCGCGGCCAGCCGCGCCCGGTCCATCCCATGCCGGACGGCCCGGCGCGGGTGACGGAAGGGTCTTCGGCGGGGCGCCGCCGCGGATGCTTCATCCATCGTGATAGAATATTCTTCAGGCGGACCGGTGCCCGATCGCCTCAGGCGCATTCGGAACAGCAGAAGGACGGGGAAGGCCATGGCTTTTGCGACGACCAATGCGGACCTGCCGGCGAGGAGGGCTTCATCGACGCCGACCTTGCGCGCACGGCTCCAGGATGCCCTGCCCAAGATCGTGCTGGCGCCCAGCTTCTCGATCATCCTGGTCTTCGTCTATGGTTTCATCCTGTGGACGATCTACCTGTCGTTCACCAATTCGAAGGCCTTCCCCAGCAACGAACTGACCGGGCCGCTCGCCTATCAGCGGCTGTGGAACTGGACCTTCGAGAGCGATCCGCCGTCGAGCTGGTATACCTCGATCACCAACATGGCGATCTTCGGCGTGCTCTATATCGGCTTCTGCATCCTGCTCGGGCTGTTCCTCGCCATCCTGCTCGACCAGAAGATCCGCGCCGAGGGCTTCCTGCGCACGATCTACCTCTATCCGATGGCGCTGTCCTTCATCGTCACCGGCGTCGCCTGGAAATGGTTCCTCGATCCCGGCCTCGGCCTCGAGCAGACGCTGCATCACCTCGGCTGGACCAGCTTTCATTTCGACTGGATCAAGAATGCCAACCGGGTGATCTACACCGTGGTGATCGCCGGGGTCTGGCAGGCCTCGGGCTTCGTCATGGCGATGTTCCTCGCGGGGCTGCGCGGCGTCGACGGCGAGATGCTGAAGGCGGCACAGATCGACGGCGCCTCGACCTTCCAGGTCTATTGGCGCATCGTCATTCCCATCCTGCGCCCGGTCTTCCTGTCGGCCTTCATCGTGCTCGCCCATATGGCGATCAAGTCCTATGATCTCGTCGTCGCCCTGACGTCCGGCGGCCCGGGCGGCTCGGCCTGGCTGCCCTCGAACTTCATGTATGAATACACCTTCAAGCGAAGCCAGATGGCCATCGGTTCGGCCAGCGCGGTGATCATGCTGATGGCCATCACCGCCATCATCGTGCCCTACCTCTATTCCGAGCTGCGGGAGAAGCCCCAATGAGCGCCGCCACCAGGGACGCCTCAGGGCCGGTCGGCTACAATCTCGTCAACCGCATCATCATCTACGCCCTGCTGCTGATCTTCGCCGTCGTCTATCTCGTGCCGCTCTTCGTCATGCTGGTGACCTCGTTCAAGACCATGAGCGAGATCCAGGACGGCAATATGCTGGCGCTGCCGCAGTCGCCCACCTTCGCGCCCTGGATGCGGGCCTGGGGCGGGGGGTGCGATGCCAACGGCAATTGCATCGCCGGCATCGCCGGCCATTTCTGGGCCTCGATCAAGATGGTCATCCCGGCGGTGGCGATCTCGACGCTGCTCGGTGCGCTCAACGGCTATGTGCTGACCAAATGGCGCTTTCCCGGCCACAAGCTGGTCTTCGGCATGATGCTGTTCGCCTGCTTCATCCCGTTCCAGTCCGTGCTGCTGCCGATGGCGACGCTCCTCGGCAAGTTCGGCATGTTCGGCCATTATCTGCAGAGCCTGATCGGCACCTCGCTCGGCTTCGGCTCGTCGACGGCCAACCTCGTCTTCGTGCACGTCGTCTACGGCCTCGGCTTCACCACGCTGTTCTTCCGCAACTATTACGAGGCGTTCCCCGACGAACTCGTGCGGGCGGCGATGGTGGACGGGGCCGGCTTCTTCCAGATCTTCCGGCGCATCCTCCTGCCGAGCTCGCTGCCGATCTTCGTGGTGACGGTGATCTTCCAGTTCACCAACATCTGGAACGACTTCCTGTTCGCCTCCTCCTATGCTGCAGGGGACGAGAGCCCGATCACCGTGGCCCTCAACAACACCGTCAACACCTCGACCGGCGTGGTCGAGTACAATGTCAACATGGCGGCGGCGATCATCGCGGCGCTGCCGACCCTGTTCGTTTACATCGTCGCCGGCCGCTACTTCGTGCGTGGCCTGATGGCGGGCGCAGTCAAGGGATGATGCTCCATGGCGTTTCTTGAAATATCCGGCCTGAAGAAGCGCTTCGGCGCAGTCGAAATCCTGAAGGGCATCGATCTCGACCTCGACGAAGGCGGCTTTCTCGTCCTCGTCGGCCCGTCGGGGTGCGGCAAGTCCACCTTGCTCAACACCATCGCCGGCCTCGAAACCATCTCCGAGGGCGAGATCCGGGTCGACGGCAAGTCGATCAACAATCTGCACCCCTCGCAGCGGGACATCGCGATGGTGTTCCAGAGCTACGCGCTCTATCCGAACATGACGGTCGCCGGGAACATCTCCTTCGGCATGGAGATGCGCGGCGTGCCCAAGGCGGAGCGCGAAAAGGCCATCGCGCAGGTCGCCAAGACGCTGCAGATCAGCCATCTGCTCAACCGCCGGCCCTCCCAGCTCTCCGGCGGCCAGCGCCAGCGCGTCGCCATGGGCCGGGCCCTGGTGCGCGACCCCAAGCTCTTCCTGTTCGACGAGCCGCTGTCCAACCTCGACGCCAAGCTGCGCGTCGACATGCGCATCGAGATCAAGCGCCTGCACGCGACCACCGGCAAGACCATCGTCTACGTCACCCATGACCAGATCGAGGCGATGACGCTCGCCACCAAGATCGCCGTGCTGAAGGAAGGCGAGATCCAGCAGGTCGGCACGCCCTCCGAGATCTACAACCGGCCGAACAACCTGTTCGTCGCCGACTTCATGGGCTCGCCCGCCATGAACCTGATGCAGGCCAAGGTCGCCGGCGAGAACGGGCGCACGGTGCTGAAGATCGCCAACGCCGCCGGCGCGGACATCACCCTGCCGGTGCCCACGACGATCGCCTCGGAGCCCCTCGCCATCGGCCGCGACATCATCTTCGGCATCCGTCCGGAAGCGATCACCGACCATGACAGCGCCGATCGCCATTCCAAGGCGATCGAGATGGTCGACGCCAGGGTCGACGTCGTCGAGCCGGCGGGGGCCGACACCTTCGTCGTCACCCATCTCGGCGGCAAGGAGGTCACCGCGCGTATGCGCTCCGATGCGGATGTGGCGGCCGGGCAGGTGCTGCCCTTCGCGTTCAATCTCGACAAGGCCGTGGTCTTCGATCCGGCGACCAGCAAGCGGCTCTGAGGGAAGGGGCCCTCCCTTCGAAGCGTGGCTCTGCCCCTCATCCCGGCCTTCTCCCCGCAGGCGGGGAGAAGGGGAAGCGGCACCGCGTTGCAACCGGGTCGGGCGAGACGGCGGCGCAAAAGGCCCGTCTCGACGCCGAAGTCCCCTCGCCCCGCCTTGCGGGGAGAGGACAGAGGTGAGGGGCCGTGCCATGCCCGCGGACTGCTGCGTAGGGTTCGAGCCGCGGTTCCGCCCCTCCCGATCGTTTGTTGTTTTTTCCTCCCAGGAGCCTCCATGTCCTCTCCCGACATCGTCGTCATCGGCGCCGGCATGGGCGGCGCGACGATCGCCCATGCGCTGGCGCCATCGGGGGCGGAGATCCTCATCCTCGACAAGGGCCACCAGCTTCCGGACCGGCCGGAAAACCGCGACGCGCGCGCCATCTTCCAGCGCGGCTTCTTCCGGCCGCAGGAATCCTGGTACGATTCCGCCGGCAAGCCGTTCAATCCGGGCAATTACTATTATAATGGCGGCAATTCGAAGTTCTACGGCGCCGTCCTGATGCGCTATCGGGCCGAGGACTTCGACGGCCTCGCCCATGCCGACGGCGATACGCCGCGCTGGCCCTTCCGCTATGGCGAGCTGGCGCCGTGGTACGATCGCGCCGAGGCGCTCTACCAGGTGCGGGGCGAGACGGGCACCGATCCGACAGAGCCGGCCCATGGCGGCGACTACCCCTTCGCGCCCGTCCCCGACGAACGGCCGATCGCGGAGGTGCGCGAACGCCTGCGCCGGATCGGCCTCAAGCCGTTCCCGCTGCCGCTCGGCGTCGATATCGAGCGCTGGCTCTCCCATGGCAGGACGCCGTGGGATGCCTTTCCCGATGCCCGCACCGGCAAGATGGATGCCGAGACCTGCGCGCTGCTGCCGGCGCTCACGCATGCCAATGTGCATCTGAGGAACGGCGTCGAGGTCCGGCGGCTGATCGCCGAGCCGGGCGGCGGCCGGATCGAGGCGGTGGAATATGTCGAAGGCGGCGAAACCAGGCGCGTCGCGCCGAAGCTCGTGGTGCTCGCGGCCGGCGCCGTGCGCTCGGCCGCGATCCTGCTCGCCTCCGGCGGCGTCGCCAACCGCTCGGACATGGTCGGCCGCCATTTCATGAACCACAACCTGTCGGCGATGATCGGCATCGATCCGCGCTTCCACAATGATTCGATCTACCAGAAGACCTTCGGGCTCAACGATTTCTATCTCGGCGACGGCAAGGGCGGCCCGCCGCTCGGCAATGTGCAGCTGCTCGGCCGCGTCTCCGGGGCGATCCTGAAATCGGATCTCAGGCGGGTGCCGGAATTCCTGCTCGAGGCGATGAGCCGCAAGGCAATCGATTTCCTGATCATGAGCGAGGACCTGCCCGATCCCGCCAGCCGGGTCCGCCTCGACGGCGAGCGCATCGTGCTCGAATGGCGGCGCTCGAACATGACGGCGCATGAGGGCCTGAAGCGGGTGATGCGCGCCGCCCTGAGGCAGGCGGGCTTTCCCCTGGTGCTGACCCATCTGTTCGACCGGCGCACGCCCTCCCATCAATGCGGCACCATCCGCATCGGCAGCGATCCGGCTGCGGCGCCGCTCGATCCGTTCGGCCGGGCCTTCGATCATCCCAATCTGTTCGTGGCGGACGCCTCGACGCTGGTGACCTCCGCCGCCGTCAATCCTTCGCTGACCGTCGCCGCGCTCGCGCTGCGGGCCGCCGGCCACATCCGTGAAACGGAGCTGCGCGCATGAGCCGTCCCGTCGCCCTCGTCACCGGTGCCAGGCGTGGCATCGGCCTTGCGATCGCCGTCGCCTTCGCCGAAGGCGGCTATGACATCGCCTTCACCGACATCGTCGACGACGAGGCGGTCGAGGACGCCGAACTCGCCATCGGCGAGGCCGGCGGCGCGGCCTTCTTCGTCCAGCACGACGTGGCCGATCTCGCCAGCCATGAAGGCTTGATCGGGAGCGTGCTGGAGAGCTACGGCAAGATCGATTGCTTCGTCTCCAACGCCGGCATCGCTTCGCCCGCCCGGGGCGACCTCCTCGATCTCGATCCCGCCCATTTCGACCGGGTGATGGCGATCAACCTGCGCGGCGCGATGTTCCTCAGCCAGGCCGTCGCCCGCCTGATGCTGAAGCGGCCGGCATCGCGCCGCTCGATCCTGTTCGTGACCTCGGTGAGCGCCGAGATGGCCTCGCCCGAGCGGGCCGATTACTGCGTCTCCAAGGCCGCCCTGTCGATGTGGGTGAAGAACCTCGCCCTTCGCCTCGCGCCGGAGAAGATCCCGGTGTTCGAGCTGCGGCCGGGGGTGATCCGCACCGACATGACCGCTGCGGTGGCCGAAAAATACCAGGCGCGCATCGAAGGCGGGCTGGTCCCCGCCGGCCGCTGGGGCGAGGGCGCCGATGTCGCTCGCATGGCGCTGGCGCTCGCCGGCGGCGCCTTCGATTTCGCCACCGGCAGCGCCATCGCCTGCGACGGCGCGCTTTCGATCCCGAGGCTGTGATGAGTTGGGGTAATCCTCCCGGGTGCGTGGACGTCCCGTCCGCTCTTGTGCCCGGCTGCCCCGAAAACGTCGAGAGGGGCGCTGCTCTCTGCCGAGGTCGTGTTTCAAGATGCAGGCTGGAAGCCTGCGGTCCCAGGACGCATCTTCCTCCCGGGACCGCGGACGTCCCGTCCGCCCTTCCTTTCCGCCGTCGCTTCCGTTGCAAGGGCGGACGGGACGTCCGCGCACCCGGAATTTCTCCATCCTTCAGGATGAGACCATGACCGACTACATCATCACGGGCGCCGGCCCCGCCGGCTGTGCCCTGGCGGCCCGCCTCAGCGAGGATCCGGCCGTCAAGGTCCTGCTGCTTGAGGCCGGCGGCCGCGACCGGCATCCCTTCTTCCATATGCCGGCGGGCTTCGCCAAGATGACCAAGGGCATTGCCAGCTGGGGCTGGTCCACCGTGCCCCAGAAGCATCTCGGCGGCCGCGTGCTCTGGTACACCCAGGCCAAGGTCCTCGGCGGCGGCTCCTCCATCAACGCGCAGATCTACACGCGCGGCAATGCGTCGGATTACGACCTGTGGGCCTATGAGCATCGCTGCGCGGGCTGGAGCTACGCGCAGGTGCTGCCCTATTTCAAGCGGGCGGAGGACAATCAGCGCTTCATCGACAGCTATCATGCGGCCGGCGGGCCGCTCGGCGTGTCGATCCCGATCAACCCGCTGCCGATCAACGAGGCCTTCATCCGCGCCGGCCAGGAATATGGCCTGCCCTACAATCCCGACTTCAACGGCGCCCGACAGGAGGGCGTCGGGCATTACCAGGTCACCGTCCGCGACGCCCGCCGCTGCTCGGCGGCGACGGCCTATCTGAAGCCGGTCCTCGGCCGCCCGAACCTCACCGTCCGCACGGGCGCGATGGTCACGCGCATCGTCGTCGAGCAGGGCAGGGCCGTGGGCGTCGAACTGGCGCAGGACGGCCGGGCGGAGACGATCCGCTGCGAACGGGAGGTCATCGTCTCCTCCGGCGCCATCGGCTCGCCGCGGCTGCTCATGCTCTCCGGCATCGGCCCGGCCGCGCATCTGCGCGAGGTCGGCGTCGGCGTTGTGCACGACCTGCCGGGCGTCGGCGAGAACCTGCAGGACCATCTCGACGCCTATGTCATCGCCGAATGCACCGGCGACCACACCTATGACAATTATGCCAAGCCGCACCGCACCGTCTGGGCCGGGCTGCAATATCTGCTGTTCCGCAAGGGACCGGTGGCCTCGACCCTGTTCGAGACCGGCGGCTTCGCCTATGCCGACAAGGCGGCCCGCTCGCCCGACATCCAGTTCCATCTCGGCCTGGGCTCGGGGATCGAGGCCGGCGTCGACAAGCTGAGGAATCCCGGCGTGACGCTGAATTCGGCCTTTCTCCAGCCGCGCTCGCGCGGAACGGTCAGGCTGAAATCGGCCGATCCCGCCGACCATCCGCTGATCGACCCCAATTACTGGGCCGATCCCTACGACCGCGCCATGTCCCTGCAGGGCCTGCGCATGGCCCGCGAGATCTTCCGCCAGAAGGCGCTCCAGCCCTTCATCATGGCCGAGCGCATGCCGGGGCCGGACAAGATGAGCGACGCCGAGCTCGAGGCCTACATCTTCCGCACCTGCAAGACGGATCACCATCCGGCCGGCACCTGCCGGATGGGCGTCGACGACAGGGCCGTGGTGACGCCCGACCTCAAGGTCAGGGGCCTCGAAGGCCTCAGGGTCTGCGATTCCTCGATCATGCCGGTCGTCAATTCATCGAATACCAATGCGCCGACCATCATGATCGGCGAAAAGGGGGCCGACCTGATCGCCGGCAAGCCACCGCTCGCCGCCGTCAATCTCGCGCCCTGATGCGAACCACGAGGAGGAAACCATGATCCGCCACATCGTCCTTTGCTGCCTGCGGGCAGACCTGACACCGGCTGAAACGCAGGCGCTCCTCACCGCCATCCGCGGCATGAAGGCGGAGATCCCCGGCATCCTCGCCGTTGCCATCGGGCCGGACGAGAGCCCCGAGGGGCTGGCGCGCGGCTACACCCACGGCTTCACCGTGGACTTCGCCGATAGGGCCGCCCGCGACGCCTATCTGCCCCATCCCGACCATGTGAAGGTCGCCGGAGCCCTCGTCGCCGCGACGCAGGGTGGCGCCGACGGCATCCTGGTGTTCGACTTCGAGGTGTGAGGCGGGGCGGCGAACGAGACGCCGCCGGCCTGCCGAACATAGATCTGTGCTTTCTTCCGGCCGGAAGAAGGAAGATCATGCCGCCTTCCTGAGCGTCCGGCGCCGATCCGGACCGCGCGCGGGCTGTGTTCCCGTCCGTCACCATGGCCGGCGTCCATCGGAAGGCCGCATCGCGCTTTCTTCCCTCGCGTGGCTTTGCTTTGGCCGCAACCTCTGGTAATGAGAATGAACGTTCATTCTCAGACGAGGTTTTGCGTGGTTGTGGTCGACGCCGTGATGGATCCGCATGCGGCCGCGGAGACCAAGGGGATGGGCAAGCGGCAGGAGCACATCCTCGACGCTTTCGAATTATGCATCCAGCGCGCCGGCTTCCATCGCACCACCATGCAGGATGTGGCGAGGGAAGCGGGCATGAGCGCCGGCAACCTCTATCGCTACTTCCCCTCGAAGGAGGCGCTGGTCTCCGGCATGATCGGGCGCGACCGCGAGCGCTTCGGTGCCGATTTCCGGGATGTCGCCGAATCCAGCGACATCATGGGCTCGTTCATCGCCATGGGCCGCAAGCATTTCGTCGAGACGCCGCGCGAGCGCTGCGTGCTGTTCATGGAGATCTGGGCCGAGGCGACGCGCAATCCCGACGTGGCGGCGATCTGCGCAGCCGTCGACCGCGAGGTGAACGATCTCATGATCTCCGTGCTGGAGGCGGCCAAGGATTCCGGCCAGATTCCGCAGGCCATCGACAGCAGCGCGACCATCACCGTCCTCTCCGCCATGGGCGACGGCCTGTTCACCCGGCGCGCCCTCGAGCCCGACTTCGATACCGGGGAGGGATTCCGTCTCCTCGTCAACGTCATGGCCGCCCTGCTGTCCGGCAGGGTCGATCTCGGCCGTTCCCTTTCCGACGCCGTCAATGCGACGGCTTCCGTTGCTTCTCCGGAGGAAGCCCACAATGTCCGCGGTTGAAAAGCAGCGCCGCCCCGAGCACGGGCTCGAGCCGAACGACATCTTCGGCGATGCCGGCGGAACGCCGCCGGCCGGATCGACGCTCCATGCGCCGGCGCCGCGGCGGTCGAAGGTCCGCACCGTCACGGTGACCCTGCTGGTGCTCGTGCTGGCCGCCGCCGCGGCGGCGGCAGCCTTCATGTGGCTGCGCCCGATGCTGGAGGCGCCCGCGGGCGCCGCCGTCGCCGTCGTCGCGCCGCCGCCCTCGATCACCATCGTGCATGCCGTCACCGGTCCGATCACCGAAAACACCGTCGTCACCGGCAATCTGGTGCCGCGCGAGGAGATCATGGTCTCGCCGCAGGTCGACGGCTATGCGATCGACCAGATCATGGTCGAGGAGGGCGATCGCGTCACCGAGGGCCAGGTCCTCGCCCGGCTGTCGCGGACGTCCATCGACACCTCTCTCGCGCAGAACACGGCGCAGCTCGCCCGGGCGGAGGCCTCCATCGCGCAGGCCAAGAGCTCGATCGCCGAGGCGCAGGCGAACAAGGATCAGGCGGAAAGCGCCTTTGCGCGCTCCCGCGCCCTGCAGAAGAGCGGCAACGCGACCGAGGACACGCTGGAGCAGCGTGAAGCCGCTGCCAAGATGGCCGATGCCCGCCTCGATGCGGCCCGGCACTCCCTTGCCGTCGCCGAGGCGGACCGCAATCTCGCCGTCGCCCAGCGCGACGAGATGATGGTCAGGCTGGCCCACACCCAGATCCAGGCCCCCGCCGCCGGCATCGTCAGCCGCCGGACCGCGCGGATCGGCGCGGTCGTCTCCGCCGCCGGCGAGGCGCTGTTCCGCATCATCCGCGACGGCGACATCGAGCTCGAAGCGGATGTCCCGGAAACGACCCTGGCCCGCCTGCGCGTCGGCATGAAGGCCGAGGTGATCACCGCCGCGCGCGAGCAGCCCTATGCCGCCCATGTCCGGCTGGTCGCGCCGGAGGTCAGCACCGTCACGCGGCTCGGCCGCGTCCGGCTCGCCATCGATGCCGCGCCCGGCCTGACGGTGGGTGCGTTCGGCCGCGCCAAGGTCGAGATCGCCAGCCGCACCGGCGTTCTCGTGCCGCAATCGGCCATCCTCTATTCGGAGGACGGGCCGACGGTGCAGGTCGTCCGCGACAGCGTCGTCTCCACCCGGGCGGTGACGCTCGGCCTGCGGACGGAGAGGCAGGCCGAGATCGCGCGGGGGGTGGCCTCCGGCGACGCCGTCGTCGCCACCGCGGGCACCTTCGTGCGCGACGGCGACCGCATCACGCCGATGGAAGCGACATCGCCTCCCGGCGCCGAGTGAGGGGAACGCCGATGTCCTTCAACATCTCCGCCCTCTCCATCCGCCATCCGGTGCCCTCGATCGTCCTGTTCGTGGTGCTGATGGCGCTCGGCTGGGTGTCGTTCCAGAGCCTGCCGATCACCAAATTCCCCAATATCGACGTGCCCGTGATCTCGGTCACGGTCACCCAGTCCGGCGCCGCGCCGTCCGAGCTCGAGACACAGGTGACGCGCAAGGTCGAGGATGCGGTATCCGGCGTCGCCGGCATCAAGCACATCCAGTCCAACGTCTCCGATTCCGCGTCGACCGCCCTGATCGAGTTCTGGCTGGGCACCGATACCGACCGCGCCCTCAACGACGTCAAGGACGCCATCACCAAGATACGCTCGGATCTGCCGCGCGACATCGACGAGCCGATCGTCAGCCGCGTCGACGTCGAAGGCCAGTCGATCCTGACCTATTCGGCGTCCGCGCCCGGCATGACGCTGGAGCAATTGTCCTGGCACGTCGACGACGTCGTCAAGCGCGACCTGCAGGGGCTTCGCGGCGTCGGCCGCATCGACCGCCTCGGCGGCGTCACCCGCGAGGTCCGCGTGGCGCTCGATCCCGACCGCCTGCTCTCGCTCGGCGTCACCGCCGCCGACGTCAACCGCCAGCTCAAGGCGACCACGGTCGACCTTTCCGGCGGCAAGGGCGATGTCGGCAACCAGGAGCAGTCGATCCGCACGCTCGCCGGCGCCCACACCATCGACGATCTCAAGGAGACGCGGATCATGCTGCCGGGCGGGCGGCAGGCGCGGCTCAAGGACGTCGCCTTCGTCTCCGACGCCTATGCCGATCCCCTATCCTTCGCCCGGCTCGACGGCCGGACGCCGATCGTCGCCTTCTCGATCTTCCGCGCCAAGGGTGCCAGCGACACCGAGGTGGCCGACCGGGTGGCGCAGAAGATCAGGGACCTGCACAAGGCTTATCCCGACGTCTCCTACACGCTCGTCGACGACGGCGTGAAGAACACCTACGGCAATTTCCGCTCGGCGATGCAGACCCTGATCGAGGGGGCGCTCCTCGCGGTCGTGGTCGTGCTGATCTTCCTGCGCGACTGGCGCGCCACCCTCATCGCCGCCGTGGCGCTGCCGCTGTCGGCCATCCCGACCTTCTGGGCGATGAGCGCCATGGGTTTCTCGCTCAACCTCGTCAGCCTCCTGGCGATCACGCTGGTGACGGGCATCCTCGTCGACGACGCCATCGTCGAGATCGAGAACATCGTGCGCCACATGAAGATGGGCAAGTCGCCCTATCGCGCCTCGATCGAGGCGGCGGACGAGATCGGCCTCGCGGTGATGGCGATCACCCTGACGATCATCGCGATCTTCATGCCGGTGAGCTTCATGGGCGGCATCGCCGGCCAGTATTTCAAGCAGTTCGGCCTGGTCGTCGCGGCCGCGGTGTTCTTCTCGCTGCTGGTGGCGCGGCTGATCACCCCGATGATGACCGCCTATTTCCTGCGTCCGCACGAATATCACGAGCCGCGCGACGGCATCGTCATGCGGGTCTATACGCGCTTCCTCGAATTCACCCTCGCGCGGTGGTTCTCGCCCTACCTCACCATCGCCGCCGGCTTCGCCCTGTTCGTCGTCGCCCTCAAGCTGATGGCCTTCCTGCCGCAGGGCTTCATCCCGCCCGACGATACCGGCCGCATCGTCCTGTCCGCCGAGATCCCGCCGGGCGGCCGGCTCGACGACACCATGCGCAAGACGGACGAGCTCGCCGCCGCCATCCGCCGGATACCCGAGGTGCAGCGCGTCTTCGTCATCGGCGGTTCCTCGCCCACCGGGCAGATGGAATTGCGGCGCGCCGCCGTCTATGTGGCGCTGTCCAACAAGGCGGACCGCGTGCGCCGCCAATGGAATATCGAGGACGACATCACCCGCATCGTCGCCGGCATCGCCGACATCCGGGCCTGGCGCGTCAACGATCGCGGCGATCGCGGCGTCAACCTCGCGCTGATGGGCACCGATCCCCGCGCGCTCGACGAGGCGACCGCGCGGCTGGAAGGCGCCATGCGCCATGTGCCGGGCTTTTCCAACGTCGCCGCCAGCACCGGGCTCGACCGCCCGGAGGTCCGCATCATTCCCCGCACGGACGATGCGGCGCGCTACGGCATCACCACCGAGCAGATTTCGGAGGCGGTCCGCGTGGCGACGATCGGCGACATCGACGCCAATCTCGCCAAGTTCAATGCCGGCGACCGCCTGATCCCGATCCGCGTGCAGCTGACGGAAGCCTCCCGCGCCAATCTCCACCTCATCGAGGCCCTGAACCTGACGACGTCGACGGGCGGCACCGTGCCGCTTGCGGCGGTGGCCGACGTCGAATTCGGACAGGGGCCGTCCTCGATCGCGCGCTATGACCGCGTGCGGCGCATCACCATCGGCGCCGATCTGCGCCAGGGGCTGGAGATGGGCGAGGCGCTGGCGACGGCCAAGGCCCTGCCGGAGGCGAACAACCTGCCGCCTTCCATCCATATCGCCTCCACGGGCGATGCCGAGATCATGGACGAGGTGTTCGCCGGCTTCGCCATGGCGATGGGGGCCGGCCTTCTGATGGTCGCCGGCGTGCTGGTGCTGCTGCTCGGCAGCGTCTTCCATCCGATCACCATCCTGATGTCGCTGCCGCTCTCCCTGCTCGGCGTCGTCCTCGCTTTGCTCGCCACCCACAATTCGGTGTCGATGCCGGTCGTCATCGGCATCCTCATGCTGATGGGGATCGTCACCAAGAACGCGATCATGCTGGTCGACTTCGCGGTCGAGCGGGTCAGGCACGGCATGCATCGCCACGAGGCGATCATCGACGCCGGCCGCAAGCGCGCCAGGCCGATCCTGATGACGACGATCGCGATGGTGGCCGGCATGCTGCCGACGGCGCTGGGCCATGGCGACGGCGGCGAGTTCCGCGCGCCGATGGCGATCGCGGTGATCGGCGGCCTCATCGTCTCCACTCTGCTGTCGCTGGTGTTCGTGCCCTCCTTCTATTCGGTGATGGACGACGTCACCCGGCTGTGCGTTCGCCTGTTCGGCGGGCTCGTCGGTCCCAGGGAGGAAGAGGGCGCAGAGGAGGCCTCGCCTCGATATAGGCCGGCGAGCGGCAGGGTGGCGGCCCTGCCGCCGGCCGCCGCGGCGGAGTAAGGAGCGACATGAATTTCATGCCCATCCCCGATCGAGCCCCGACACCGCGCGAAAAAGCCTATCTCGCCGCCCTCGCCGCCGGCGATCTGCGTCCGCCGATCAGCGGGCAGGCGGGGCATATGTGCCGCAAGTTCGGCTGGTGCGAAATCGTCTACCGCCTGCCCGACGGCGCGCAGATGCCGAGATCCGCCCTGCCGGCCCAGATGGACTCGATCGCCGTGGTCAAGGCCGGCTATCGCGCCATCGGCTACAGCCTCACCGCACGCGGAAGGGCCGCCCTGGCGCGGGGGTAGGCGTAGGTCGTCTTCCGGCATTCAAAGCGCTTGTCTTGAAGCGCAGCGATCCCGCAGGCGGGATCAGGTCCCCGTCGGCAGAACCGGCATCGTTCCCGTCCGCAGGGCCTTCGCCCAGTCCGGGCGGCCATGGGCCTCGGCTGCCGCTGCCGCCTTGTCCCAAGCATAGGCCACCGAGACGAATTCGACGGCGATGTCCCGGGCCTGCATGTCGATCAGCGCATAGCGGGCGTGGGGTGATCCGGCTTCGACCTTGTGGGGGTAGGGAAGGTCGTCGGCATAGGCCGGCAGGCCGACGCTTCCGGGATTGACGACCAGCCGCCCGTCACGGGTCCGGGCCATGCGTTGCAGATGGCTGTGACCGCACAGGATCAGTCGGGCGGGGTCGGCCCCGGCGCGCTCTTCGATGTCCTCCGGCGCGGCCGGCCGGAAGCCGTCCGCGTCGATCGTCTCCAGGAAATAGGCAAGATCGCTCGACGGCGTGCCGTGCACCAGGAGGACGGCGTCCGAAAGCCGCAACGTTGCCGGCAATCCGGCAAGCCAGGCCGTCTGGTCGGCCCTCAGCCGGCTGGCGGCGAACAGGTCGGATGCGCCCATCTCCGCCAGCCCGCCTGCCAGGACCTGGCGGTCGTGATTGCCGCGGATCGTCGGAAAGCCGAGAGGCATCAGCCTGTCGGCCGTCTCGGTCGGATAAAGCGGGCCGGAAACGATGTCGCCCAGGTTCACGGTCATGTCGGCGCCGCGCCTGGCGATATCGGCCAGCACGGCGTCGAGCGCGACGACATTGCCGTGGATATCGGCGATCACCGCGATCCTCATCCCTCGATTTCCTCGCGCAGCATCTCCAGTTCCAGCCATTGCTCCTCCGCGGCGGCCTTCTCGCCCTCGATGCGGACGAGATCGCCGCTGAGCTGCGCGAAGGCCTTCGAATCCTTGGCGAACAGCCCCGGGTCGGCAAGGCGCGTCTGCAGGATCGAGGCCTTCCTGGCGAGATCGTCGATCTTCTTCGGCAGGGTTTCCAGGGCGTGCTTCTCCTTGAAGGAGAGCTTGCGCTTCTGCGCGCGATCCGACGCGTCCTGCGGGCCCCCGGATCCTTCCTTCGCATTCGCCGGCCGCTCGGCGATCCGCCGGGCCACGCCGGCGCCGCGCTGGGACACCATGTCCGAATAGCCGCCGGCATATTCGGTCCAGCGCCCGTCGCCTTCGCTCATCAGGATGGAGGTGGCGACGCGGTCGAGAAAGTCGCGGTCATGGCTGATGACGATCGCCGTGCCCTGATACTCGCCTATCATCTCCTGCAGGAGGTCGAGTGTCTCGAGGTCGAGGTCGTTGGTGGGCTCGTCGAGCACCAGGAGGTTGGAGGGCTT
The DNA here is from genome assembly GCF_030814655.1 of Labrys monachus. Lineage (NCBI taxonomy): Bacteria > Pseudomonadati > Pseudomonadota > Alphaproteobacteria > Hyphomicrobiales > Xanthobacteraceae > Labrys > Labrys monachus. The sequence continues at coordinate 4,921,063 of NZ_JAUSVK010000001.1, read as the reverse complement.
GGCCAGCGCGCGCGCCAGCATCAGCCGTCCGCGCTCTCCGCCGGAAAGCGCGGAAACCGGCGTGCGGGCCTGTTCGGGCGAGAACAGGAAGTCGCGCATATAGCCGATGACATGCTTGCGCTCGCCGCCGACGTCGACATAGTCCGAGCCGCCGCCGGTCATGGTGTCGGCCAGGGTCGCCGCCGGATCGAGGCTCTCGCGGCGCTGGTCGAGCGTCACCATCTGCAGGCTGGCGCCGAGCTTGACCACGCCGCTGTCGGGCGGGATGACGCCGGTGAGCAGATTGAGCAGCGTCGTCTTGCCCGCGCCGTTGGGGCCGACGATGCCGATACGGTCGCCCTTGGCGACGCGGATGGAGAAGTCGCGGATGATCGGCGGCCCGCCCCAGGACTTGGCGATGTCGATCGCCTCGATGACCAGCTTGCCGCTCTCGTCGCCCTCGGTCACCGTCATCTTCACGGCCCCGGTGACCCGCCGCGCGCTGCGGCGGTCCTCGCGCAGGGTCGCCAGGTTCGCCATGCGGCGGACATTGCGCTTGCGGCGTGCCGTGACGCCGTAGCGGACCCAATGCTCCTCGGCGACGATCTTGCGGTCGAGCTTCTGGCGGTCGCGTTCCTCCTCCTCGAGGATCTGGTCGCGCCACTCCTCGAAAGAGGCGAAGCTGCGCTCCATGCGCCGCGTCCGCCCGCGATCGAGCCACACCGTCGCGCGGGACAGGTTCTCCAGGAAGCGGCGGTCATGGCTGATCAGCACGAGGGCCGACCGCAGCGAACCGATCTCCTTTTCGAGCCATTCGATCGCCGGCAGGTCGAGATGGTTGGTCGGCTCGTCGAGAAGGAGAATGTCCGGCTCGGGCGCGAGCACCCGCGCCAGCGCCGCGCGGCGGGCTTCGCCTCCCGACAGCGTCGCGGGATCCTCCTCGCCGGTGAGCCCCAGTTCGTTGAGCAGATAGGCGGCGCGATAGGGTTCGTCCCCCGGCCCGAGACCCGCCTCGACATAAGCGAGCGTGGTGGCGAAGCCGGAGAGGTCCGGCTCCTGCGGCAAATAGCGCACCGTGGCGCCGGGATGCACGAAACGCTCGCCCCGGTCGAAATCGATCAGGCCGGCCGCGATCTTCAGGAGCGTCGATTTGCCGGAGCCGTTGCGCCCGACCAGGCACAGCCTCTCGCCGGGGGCGATCGACAGATCGGCACCCTCCAGCGTCGGCGTGCCGCCGAAGGTGAGATGGATGTCGCGCAGGTAGAGAAGGGGAGGAGCCATGGCCGCCTTGTGGCGCCGCAAGGGCGCCGGGTCAAGCCTCGCTCCTTCTGCGGTAACCATAAGAACATCCCGCTCTCACAAAACCGCGAGCCAAAGAAATGTGAAACGTTGCCGTAAAACAACAGCGAAACAGGCGACTCATGCGTATTGTGAACGTGGTTTCCCCGATCCTGGCAGGATATTAATGTCGTCTCTTTCCCGTCGCGCCTTTCTGATGGGTGCTTCCGCGACCGGCGTGGCTTTCGGGCTCGCCGGCTGCGTCACCAATTCCAGCTCGATGGCGCCGCTCGTCGTTGCATCGGCCGAGCCGGCCCCGCCGCCGCCCGAGCCGGTCCAGGCGGACGGCACCTTCGACTACAAGCAGCTTTACGCTGCCGCCAAAGACGACAAGTTTCCGATTCCGGCGGTCGACCTCAAGCGCATCAACCCGGCCTTCCTGCGCGCGGAAATCGACTACGACACCAGCGAGGCGCCCGGCACCATCATCATCGATACCAAGGCCCATTATCTCTATCACGTCGGGGAAAACGGCCGCGCCATGCGCTATGGGGTCGGCGTCGGGCGCGAGGGCTTCGTCTGGGCGGGCACGGCGCAGGTTCATTCCAAGCAGGAATGGCCCGATTGGTATCCGCCGTCGGAGATGATCCAGCGCCAGCCCGAACTCAAGGCCGTGATGTCGAAGCTGCAGAGCGGCATCGGCATGCATGGCGGCCCGCGCAACCCGCTCGGCGCCCGCGCCATGTATCTGTGGCAGAACAACAAGGATACGCTGTTCCGCATCCACGGCACGATCGAGCCCTGGAGCGTCGGGCACAGCGTTTCGTCCGGCTGCATCCGCATGATCAACCAGGATGTGATGGACCTCTACCAGCGCGTCGCGGTGGGCTCCAAGGTCATCGTGCAGGGTCCTGGCATGTCGCTCGAGGACGCCGAGGGCTGAGCCGGACCCGCAGACGGATCCAGACGCAAGGCCGGGCATGCCCGGCCTTCGCTTTTTCGGGAGGGACGCCGATCGTGCGGGCTTGGTCCGTTGCGTCGCCGATCGGCTTTTGCCATGGTGCGCAAACGCCGGAGCGGCGCAAGAACGGGTCGGAGCACGGCCCGGATCAGATCTGTGGGAGATGCGTCGATGGCGGCCAACATCAAGGGACCGGCGATTTTCCTCGCCCAGTTCGCGGGCGATGCCGCGCCGTTCGATTCATGGGATTCGATCTGCGCATGGGCCGGCTCGCTGGGCTACAAGGGGGTGCAGATCCCGACCTGGGACGGCCGGCTGTTCGACCTGCGCAAGGCGGCGGATTCGAAGACCTATTGCGACGAGATCGCCGGCATCGCTCGGCGGCACGGGCTCGCCATCACGGAATTGTCGACCCATCTCCAGGGACAGCTCGTCGCCGTCCATCCCGCCTATGACGAGGCGTTCGACGCCTTCGCGCCGGCCGAGCTGCATGGCAAGCCCGCCGAAAGGCAGGCCTGGGCCGTTCAGCAGCTCAAGCATGCCGCCGCCGCCTCGCGCCATCTCGGGCTCGATGCGCATGTGACCTTCTCGGGCGCGCTCGCCTGGCCCTTCGCCTATCCCTGGCCGCAGCGCCCGGCAGGCCTGGTCGAGGAAGCCTTCACCGAGCTCGCCGCGCGCTGGAAGCCGATCCTGGACGCCTATGACGAGGTCGGCGTCGATGTCTGCTACGAGATCCATCCCGGCGAGGACCTCTTCGACGGCGCCAGCTTCGAGCGTTTCCTTGACCGGCTCGGCGGCCACCGGCGCGCCAACATCAATTACGATCCCTCGCATTTCCTGCTGCAGCAGCTCGATTATCTCGCCTTCATCGACATCTACCACGAGCGCATCAAGGCCTTTCACGTCAAGGATGCCGAGTTCAATCCCACCGGCCGGCAGGGCGTCTATTCGGGCTATGCGCCGTGGATCGACCGCGCCGGGCGCTTCCGCTCCCTCGGCGACGGGCAGGTCGACTTCTCCGGCATCTTTTCCAAGCTCGCGCAATATGATTACGGTTCCTGGGCGGTGCTGGAATGGGAATGCTGCCTCAAGCACCCCGAGGACGGGGCGCGTGAGGGTGCGCCCTTCATCGAGAGCCACATCATCCGCGTGACGGAGAAGGCCTTCGACGACTTCGCCGGCGGTGGCACAGACCGCGCCGCGGTGCGCCGCATGCTCGGGATCCAATAGCAGGCGAAGACCTTCCCGAGGAAGATTTCCCGCCGGCACCATCCCGCATGATGTTTCGCAAGGACAAGGGGAGAGAACATGGCCATCGAAGCACGCTCGGGCGGCAGGAGCGGCGGGCGGGTGCGCTACGGCATGGTCGGCGGCGGGGAGGGCGCGTTCATCGGCGCCGTGCATCGCCTCGCCGCGCGCATGGACGACGAATACGAGTTCGTCGCCGGCGCGCTTTCCTCGACCCCCGAAAAGGCAATCCGCTCGGGCCAGGCCCTCGGCCTCGATCCGGCCCGCATCTACCCGGATTTCGAGACGATGGCCCAGAAGGAAAGGCGCCGCAAGGACGGTATCGAGGCCGTCTCCATCGTCACGCCCAATCACATGCATGCGCCGGCGGCCGAAGCCTTCATCAGGGCCGGCATCCACGTCATCTGCGACAAGCCTGTGACCACGACCCTGAAGGATGCGCTGCGCCTGAAGAAGCTCGCGGAGGCCAGGGGCGTCATCTTCGCCGTGACCCACAATTACACCGGCTATCCACTGGTGCGGCACGCGCGCGAGATGGTCAGGGCCGGCGATCTCGGGGAGATCCGCCTGGTCCAGGTCGAATATCCGCAGGACTGGCTCAGCACGGACATCGAGCAGTCCGGGCAGAAGCAGGCGGGCTGGCGGACCGATCCGAGCCAGTCGGGAGCCGGCGGCTCGATCGGCGACATCGGCACCCACGCCTTCAACCTGTCGCAATTCGTGGCCGGGCTCGAGGTTTCGCAGATCCTCGCCGAGCTCACGACCTTCGTGCCGGGCCGCCGGCTCGACGACAATGTTCAGATCCTGCTGCGCTACGCCAATGGCGCGCGCGGCGCCCTGTGGGCGAGCCAGGTGGCGCCCGGCAACGAAAACGGCCTGATGCTGCGCGTCTACGGGACCAAGGCGGGTATCCATTGGCGCCAGGACAATCCGAACCTGCTGTATTTCACCCCGCTCGGCGAGGCCACCCGCATCGTCACGCGCGGATCGCCGGCCGTCGGCCCCGCCGGGGCGCGGGTGACGCGGGTTCCGGCAGGGCACCCGGAAGGCTATCTCGAAGGCTTCGCCACCCTCTACACCGAGATCGCCCGCGCCATCCGTGCGGCCCGCAGCGGAGAGAAGCCGGACGGTGCGGTCACCTTCCCCGACATCGACGACGGCATCGCCGGCATGGCCTTCATCGAGGCCGCGGTGAAATCGTCGAAGAAGGGCGGCGCATGGGTCGGACTGTAGGCCGCGGTATGCACGGCTGCCGACCACGGGACCGCACGCCTCGGCGCTACGGTTTCAGGTCGAACCGCGGAGCCCGTCATTCCGGCTGAAGCGAAGCGAAAGGCCGGACCCCCCTGACCGCAATATTGCCAGGATGGTGTTTATGGGTTCCGGGCTCGCTCTGCGTGCACCCCGGAATGACGATCACGACTCGATCTGGACGCATCACGCGCTACTCCCTGCAACTCACCGCTCATGGGCAGCTGCGATCCCCCGAAACCATCGATCCGGATTCGATGTCCGATCCGGCCCAGCGGGCTCTTGCAATGTTTAGCAAACAATGGTCAGCTAAACATGAAGGGCCGGCACTGACCCGCGCTTCAGGATTTCGGGATCAGTCGGGCCGATGGATCAGCAGACCAGGGAGCATCTCGTTCGTGGTGTGTCGGCCGTCGTGTCCGATCACGCCGAGGAACTGACGGCGCTCGACCGCGCCATCGGCGACGGCGACCACGGCATCAATCTCAAGCGCGGCTTCGATGCGGTCGCGGCGGAGCTTCCCGCTTTGGCCGCCAAGCCGCTGCCGGAGATGCTCAAGACCATCGGCACCACGCTGGTGATGAAGGTGGGCGGCGCTTCCGGCCCGCTCTTCGGCACGTTCTTCCTGGAACTGGCCAAGAACCTGCCGCCGGAGCCCGACCGCGCCGCCCTCGTGCAGGCGACGGCGAAGGCCGCCGCCGCCGTCAAGGCGCGCGGCCGTTCCGAGCCCGGCCAGAAGACCCTGCTCGACGTGCTCTTTCCCGTCCAGGCGGTGCTGGAGGCCGGCGGCTCGGGCGATGCGGTCAAGGCCGAGGCCGCCGCCGCCGCGGAACGGACGGTGCCGCTGCTGGCGACCCGCGGGCGCGCCTCCTTCCTCGGCGAGCGTTCCGTCGGCCATATGGATCCGGGCGCCCGCTCTTCCTCGCTGATCATCGCCGCCGTCGTCGATGCCTTGGCGGCGCAGGAAACACGCCGATGAGGGGGAGTGCAATGCGACCGAGCCGGGCGGCCCTGTCCGGCGCTGCGGCCCGCGTCTCGGCTTTCACCGCCTCGCCGTTCGCCGGCAATGGCGCCACGTTCATCCAGGGACGGGTCCTAAACGCATGAGCGTCAGCGTCGTCGTGGTTTCCCATTCGCCCAAGGTCGCCGAAGGCGCCGCCGACATGGCGCGCCAGATGGTCGGCGAGGGCGTGAAGCTGGCCTGGACGGGCGGCGATCCGGATGGCGGCCTCGGCACGGACGTCGCCGCCATCGTCGCGGCGATCGAGAGCGTGTGGTCGCCGGACGGCGTCGCGGTGCTGGTCGATCTCGGCGGGGCGGAGACCAATGCGGAGATGGCGATCGAGCAGATCGACGAGCACAAGCGCGACCTTGTCGTCATCTGCAACGCGCCGATCGTCGAAGGCGCGGTGATCGCGGCGACCGAGGCTTCGGGCGGTTCTTCACTCGCCGCGGTGCGCGATGCCGCGGAGGATTTCTACGGATAGGGCTGCGTCGCATGGCGGACACGGATGATGCTTTGAAGGGAACGGCCGAATTGATCAATGCGGTCGGGTTGCATGCGCGTCCGAGCGTGAAGTTCACCCAGCTCGCCAAAAGCTTCCTGTCGACGATCGAATTCTCCCTCCAGGCGGACGGCCCGTGGATCGACGCCAAGAGTCCCGCCAAAGTGATGCGGGCGAGGGTGCCCAAGGGCGCCGTCCTCCATCTCGCCGCCAGGGGCCCCGATGCCGAAGAGGCGCTCGCCGCGATGCAGGCGCTGATCGCCGCCCGGTTCGGCGAGGAGTGACAGGCTTGGCTTGGGCATGATGGACTTGGCTTGGAAGTGATGGACTTGGCTCCGGGACATGGCGGAAACGGCAGCAGCCTGCCGGTCGAGCGGCGGCTGACCGGCCGTCCGGCCTCGCCCGGGCTCGCCGCCGGTCCCGTTTTCGTCGACGGGCCGGAGATACCGGCCGCTGCGGCGCCGATCGGCGGGGACGCCGAAGCGCTGCGGCGGGCGATCGGCGCGGCGGCTGCCGAGCTCGCCGCCCTCGCTGCGGGGCTCGGCGGCGAAGAGGCCGACATTCTCGGCTTCCAGATCGCCATGCTCGAGGACGGCGCCCTCTCCGAAGGCGCCTTCGATGCGATTTCCGCCGGCATGCCCGCCGATCACGCCTGGCGTTCGGCGCTCGATGCGGAAATCCTCGATTACGAGGCGAGCGAGGATCCGACGTTCCGCGCCCGCGGCGCCGACTTCGCCGACATGCGGGATCGGGTGCTGGCGCATCTGGCCGGGACCGCCGGCCGGCGGAACGTTCCCGCCGGCTCGATCTACGTCGCCGAGGACATCGCACCTTCGCTGTTCCTGTCGGTCGACTGGAGCGGCGGCGGCATCGCCCTGGCCGCCGGTTCGCCCTTCTCCCATGTCGCGATGCTGGCGCGCAGCCGCGGCGTTCCCATGGTGACAGGGCTCGGCAGGATCGATGCGGCCGCGGCGGCCATCGTCGACGGCGCCGCCGGCGAGGTCACGCTGGATCCGGGCGCCGGCAGCCTCGCCGCCCTGGCGGAGGGCCTGGCGGCCTCCCGGCGGGCCAAGGCCGGGGAGGACGCGCTGATCCGCCGCCCGGCCCTGCTGCAGGACGGCACCCGGATCGAGGTGCTGCTCAATGTCGGCCGTCCGGAGGACCTCGAAGGCCTCGATCCGGGCGTATGCGATGGCATCGGCCTGGTCCGCACCGAGTTTCTCTTCCGGCCCGGCCATCCCCTGCCGGGCGAGGACGAGCAGCTCGCCGCCTATTCCCGCATCGCGGCCTGGGCGGAAGGAAGGCCGGTCACCATCCGCACCGTGGATGTCGGCGGCGACAAGCCGGTCGAAGGCCTGACGGCGGAGGGAGAGACCAATCCCTTTCTCGGCCTTCGCGGCCTGCGGCTGTCGCTGTCGCGGCCGGAGGCGTTCCGGGTGCAGCTGCGGGCGCTGGCCCGGGCCGGCGCGGAGCACGATATCCGGGTGATGCTGCCGATGGTGACCGTTCCCGCCGAGTTCGACCAGGCCGCCGCCCTCCTCGACGAAGAGGTCGCGGCGCTGGCCCGCCTCGGCCTGCCCCGCCGCCGGCCGCCTCTCGGCATCATGGTGGAGGTACCCGCCGCCGCCCTGGGCGCGGCCCGGTTCGGGGCGGATTTCTATTCGATCGGCTCCAACGACCTGACGCAATATACGATGGCCGCCGCCCGGGACAGCGCCGCCGTCGCCGGCCTCAACGACACGGGCGATCCGGCGGTGCTCGAACTGATGGCCCGGACCGTCGCCGCCGGCCGGACGCGCCACGTTCCCGTCTCTATATGCGGCGACGCCGCGGCCGATACCGGCCTGCTGCCGCAGCTTCTCGGCATCGGGCTGAGATGCCTTTCCGTGGCGCCGATGGCGGTCGGGCGGGTCAAGGCGGCAATCGCGGGATTGGCCCATGTTTGACTCCAAGGAGATCACCGCCCGCGCCATTGCCACCTATAAGGGCCTGCTGCGCCGGGCGCTCGACAACCGCCCGTCGGGAACCCGGCTCAAGCTCGCCGCCGCGCTCGGCACCAACAGGTCCTTCGTTTCGCAGATCACCAATCCCGGCTATCCCATCCCGATCCCGGTGCAGCACCTCGAGGTCATCTTCGACGTCTGCCGGCTGGCGCCCGCCGAGCGGGCCGAATTCCTCGAAGCCTATCATGCCGCCCATCCCGGACGGGTCGCCGGCCGGGAGCGCCAGCCTCGCACCCGCAGCCTGGCCGTCACCCTCCCGGATCTCGGCGACGAGCGGCGCAACCAGGCGATGGAGAAGGCGGTGCTCGATTTCGTCGCGAGGCTGGTCCACTATACGAGGGAACTCGACCAGAGCCCGAAGAGCGAAGACGCCGCTTCGTAGCGCCATCCGTTCCTCCGACGGCCTGGCGGGCGAGGCGGAATCGGCCGGCGGGCGGCCATCGGAAGACGAGCGCAAGCCATGAAGAAACTGATCAATGCGGTCGACGACGTCCTCGCCCAGAGCCTGGACGGCTTCGCCGCCGCCCATGCCGACATCGTCGTGCTCGGCGAGGAACGCAAATTCGTGCGCCGGCGCCACGGCCGGCCGGGCAAGGTCAGCCTGGTATCGGGCGGCGGCTCCGGGCACGAGCCGCTCCATGCCGGCTTCGTCGGGCTGGGCATGCTCGACGCCGCCTGTCCGGGGCAGGTCTTCACCTCGCCCACGCCGGACCAGATGCTGGCGGCGATGGAGGCGGTCGACGGCGGAGCCGGCACGCTTCTCATCGTCAAGAATTACGAAGGCGACGTGATGAATTTCGCCATGGCGGCGGAGATGGCGCCGGGGCCGGTGGAGAGCCTGATCCTCAACGACGACGTGGCGGTCGAGAACTCCACCTGGACGGCCGGACGCAGAGGCGTCGCCGGCACGCTGGTGGTCGAGAAGGTCGTCGGCGCCGCCGCCGAGCACGGCCAGAGCCTGAGCGAACTCAGGAAACTCGGCGAGCGTGTGAACGCCCATACGCGCTCCATGGGGGTGGCGCTGGCGCCCTGCACGGTGCCGGCCGCCGGCAAGCCGACCTTTTCGCTCGCCGAGGACGAGATGGAGATGGGCGTCGGCATCCATGGCGAGCCGGGCCGGCGGCGCGTCAAGCTCGCATCGGCCGATGCCATCGCCGACGAGATGCTCACCGCCATCGTCGCCGACCTCTCCCTCAAGGCGGCGAGCGAAGTGCTGCTCTTCGTCAACGGCTTCGGAGCCACGCCGCTGATGGAGCTCTACCTCATGGCCGACAGGGCCCGGCGGTGGCTCGACGCCAAGGGCATCAAGGCGGTGCGCTTCCTCACCGGCTCCTACGTCACCTCGCTCGACATGGCCGGCTGCTCGATCACCGTCTCGGTGCTCGACGACCATGCCCGGCGCCTGTGGGACGCCCCCGTGCACACGCCGGCTCTGCGCTGGGGCGCGTAGAGAGGGTTTGCTCCCCCCGGGGAGCGCGGACATCCTGTCCGCCTCTTGAACCACGGCGTTCCCGGTCGAAGCGGGGCGGGTTGTCGTAGATCCTGCCCCGTGCCCCGGGAATTACGCCTTCAGGCTCGCATCGATCAACATTTCCGCGATGGCGGCGATGGAACATGCCGGGCCGTGCGCGTGGAAGATCTGCCCGCTGATGAAGGCTCCCTCGATCAGGAGCAGCAGCCCGTCGCCCAGCAATGCCGGGTTCCTGGCGCCCATGCGGGCCGCCATGTCGGTGAGGCGCTCGCGCAGCAGATCCTTGCTGGCCTCCGCCACCTGGCGCGCCGGATGGTCCGGCTCGGGATATTCGACCGCGACATTGCTCATGCCGCAGCCGCGATAGTCGCTGCGGCCGGCACGCTCGCCGAGCCCCGTCAGATAAGTGAGGATGTGGCGGCGCGGGTCGTCGGGGCAATCAACCCCGGCCGCCTCGAAGCGTGTCCAGAACTCGGCGTCGTAGTCGCGCAGATAGGTCGCGGCGAGCTCGTCCTTGGACGAGAAGCAGCGATAGAGCGTCGGCTTGGTCACGCCCGCGCGGGCCACGATGGTGTCGACGCCCACGGCCCGCACGCCCTCGCGATAGAACAGATCGCGGGCGGTGGCGCGGATGCGCTCGGCCGCCCGCGGCGGCGGCGTATCGCGGGCGGCAGGGGCGTCGGAATCTGCCATGGGGATCTTTCCATTGTCGATATTCGATGTTACAGACCGGTACGTATCGCCAATGAGGTACGGACAGGTCCGTTACATGCCTATAGCAAGCCGCCGGCCTTTCGGCCAGAACTATGCCTTCGTCGTCATCGGCGTGATTTTCCTCTCGCTGCTGGTGGCGGCGGGCCTCAGGGCCGCGCCGGGCCTTCTCATCCAGCCGCTGGAACACGCCTTCGGCTGGAGCCGCGACGTCATTTCCGCCTCCGCCGCCGTCGGCATCCTGCTCTACGGCCTCGTGGGCCCGTTCGCGGCGGCGCTGATGAACAGGCTCGGCGTGCGCCAGATGCTGGTCGCCGCGCTGCTCCTGATGGCCGGCTCGATCGGTCTCAGCCTGCTGATGACCCAGTCCTGGCAGCTTTTCGCCACCTGGGGCGTGCTTTCGGGCGTCGGATCGGGCTTCGTCGCCACCGTACTCGGCGCCACGGTCGTCAACCGGTGGTTCGTCACCAATCGCGGCCTGATGATGGGGCTGCTGTCGGCCAGCACGGCGACCGGCACGCTGATCTTCCAGCCCGGCCTCGCCAAGCTCGGCGAGATCGGCGGCTGGCAGTGGATCGTGGCGGCGGTGGCGCTCGGCTGCGCGGCCCTCGTCCCGCTCGTCCTCCTGCTGGTGCCGAACCAGCCGAGCGACATCGGGCAGCGCCCCTTCGGCGCCGATCCGTCGACGCCGATCGCGCCCGTCCCCGTCCGCCCCGGCCTGTTCGACGCCTCCATCGGCGCCCTGCTGCGCGCCTCGCGCACCAAGGCGTTCTGGTATCTATTCGCCACCTTCTTCATCTGCGGCTTCACCACCAACGGCCTCGTCGGCACGCATCTCATCTCCTTCTGCGGCGACCGCGGCATCGCCGAGGTGCAGGCGGCCGGCCTGATGGCGATGATGGGGGTGTTCGACCTGTTCGGCACCACGGCCTCGGGCTGGCTGACCGACCGCTTCGATCCCCGCAAGCTGCTGTTCTTCTATTACGGCCTGCGCGGGCTGGCGCTGATCTACCTGCCTTTCACCGATTTCTCGATCTACAGCCTGTCGATCTTCGGCGTCTTCTACGGCCTCGACTGGATCGCCACCGTGCCGCCGACCCTGCGCCTGACCAACGAGGCGTTCGGCGAGCGCGATGCGCCCGTCGTGTTCGGCTGGATCGCGGCGGGCCACCAGATCGGGGCGGCCTGCGCCGCCGCGCTCGCCGGCTATCTGAGGGTGCTGCAGGGCAGCTATGTCGAGGCCTTCATCCTGTCTGGCCTCACGGGACTGGTGGCGGCGGTCATCGCCCTGCTCATCGCCCGCCGCCGCAGCGAGCCCGCCCTTGCGTGAATCCGGGGCGCCGGGGGCGCTCCACCATTTCGGCTTGCGCCGGCGCCGTGATCGACTAAGGTCCCGCCCGACCGGCGATACCGCCCTTCACCGTTCATTTGAGCATCAGGATATCGAGGATGACACTTCACGCACGAAACTTCATTGCCGGCGAGTGGGTTGCCGCTTCCGATCTCGCTCCCGACGTGAACCCATCCAACACGGCCGAGATCATCGGCCATTTCCCGCGTGCCACGAAGGCCGATACCGAAAAGGCGATCGCCGCCGCGCGGGCCGCCGCCCCGGCCTGGGGCCGCTCGACGCCGCAGGAGCGCCACGACGTGCTCCGCCGCATCAGCGACGAGATCCTCGCCCGCAAGGACGAACTCGGCGCCATTCTTTCGCGCGAGGAAGGCAAGACGCTGCCCGAGGGCATCGGCGAAGTGGTACGCGCCGGACAGATCTTCGGCTTCTTCGCCGGCGAGGCCCTGCGCCTGTCGGGCGAGCTCCTCGGATCGGTGCGCCCGGGCGTGGGCGTCGAGATCACGCGCGAGCCCGTGGGCGTCGTCGGCCTCATCACGCCGTGGAATTTCCCGGCCGCCATTCCGTCCTGGAAGATCGCGCCGGCGCTCTGCTACGGCAACACCGTCATCATCAAGCCGGCTGACCTCGTGCCCGCCACCGCCCATGCGATCGGCGAGATCATCGCGCGGTCCGGCGTGCCGGCAGGCGTCTTCAACCTCGTCATGGGCCGCGGCTCGGTTGTCGGCGAGACGCTGCTGACCTCGCCGGACGTCGATGCGATCTCCTTCACCGGATCGGTGTCGACCGGCCGCAAGATCGCGGCGACCTGCATCGCCGCCTCGCCGATGAAGAAGATCCAGCTCGAAATGGGCGGCAAGAACCCCTTCGTCGTGCTCGACGATGCCGATCTCAAGGTCGCGGTGGAAGCCTGCGCCAACGGCGCCTTCTTCTCGACCGGCCAGCGCTGCACGGCGTCTTCCCGCCTGATCGTCACCGACGGCATTCACGATGCCTTCGTCGAAGCCCTCGTCGAGCGCCTGAAGGGCCTCAAGGTCGACGATGCCATGAAGGCCGGTACCCATATCGGACCCGTCGTCGACCAGAGCCAGCTCGACCAGGACCTCTCCTACATCAAGATCGGCCGCGACGAGGGCGCGACCCTCGCCTATGGCGGCGAACTGGTCAGCCGCGACGCGCCGGGCTTCTACCTGACGCCGGCTCTCTTCACCGGCGCCACCAACGAGATGCGGATTTCACGCGAAGAAATCTTCGGCCCGGTGGCCGCGGTCGTCCGCGTCAAGGATTATGAGGAAGCGCTGGCGGCGGCCAACGATACCGAGTTCGGCCTCTCGGCCGGCATCGCCACCACCAGCCTGAAACATGCGACGCATTTCAAGCGCAACGTCCAGGCCGGCATGGTGATGGTGAACCTGCCGACCGCGGGCGTCGACTATCACGTGCCGTTCGGCGGCCGCAAGGGATCGAGCTACGGCCCGCGCGAGCAGGGCCGCTATGCGGTGGAGTTCTACACCACCGTCAAGACGGCCTATACGCTCGCCTGACGTTAAGGAAGAACGGCGGACCGGGCCCCGCAACGGCGGCTCCGGTCTGCCTTATTCGTCATCCTCGCTGCCCATCGGCTCCTGGATCGAGCCGGTGAACTCCGGCTCGGGCTGGGCCATGCCCCGGCGTTGCGCGGTGGCGACCCAGCCGGCGGGCACGCGCGGGCGGCAGATATGGACCAGCCTCGCGGCGCTGTGGCGGGCGAGGTCGAGATGAAGATGGTTCTCGTGCATCCCGTCCGAGGTGCCGGGGCCGAGCACGGTGGTGAATCTACGGCAGCCGCCATAGGCGATATCGCGCCAGAAGGCCTGCTCCTGCGGCGATCCACGCCATCCGCTGACGATCCGGGTCTCCCGCCCGTCGGCCAGCTTGAAGCCCTTGACGTCGACGGCGTTGGCGAAAGCGTGCTCCGACATGCGCCCGACGCTGCGATTGTCGCGGCGGCGGCACGAATAGCTTCCAAAAGTGGTCATCTCGACGATGGGCGAGCCGAAATTGACGAGGGCGGCCGGCTGAACGTCCTGCGCCAGCCATTGGGTGAGCGCCGGGATCATCGAGCAGGACAGGACGAGGCTGCGGTCGAGCGAGACGGAGAACGGCCCGCCATCCGCCACTTGCACGGCGCCGGGCAGGGGCTGTGCCGGGGCCGGCGAATAGGGCAGGGCGGTCGGGGCATCGCCCAGCGCGCCGGTCTGATCGGTCGGGACGGCGGCCGGCGGCAGCAGGCCCGGCTGGGCGGTCGCAGGCGGCGAATAGGGCGTGGGCATCGGGGCATAGGCCGGTGCGGGCGCCTGTCGGGAGGGCTGCTGTGGTCGCAGCGACGCGTAGGACGGACCGGAAGCACCGCCCGTGTCGAGGGCCGAGACGCGGAAGGGATGGTCGACGCCGCACACCCCCGGCCCCTCGATCGACCGGGTGATGCGGATGCCGGCGCTTTCATGGACCTCGCCCGATGCCAGGCACTGCGCCTCGACCTGGGCGCGCCAGGGCTCGCGCTCCTCCAGATCGAAGAGCGAGCCGCAACCGGCGAGGCTTCCGAGACCGATGCCCAGAACGAGGGGATACGCAACGCGACGCAACATGGTTCAAGTCTAGGCGCGATCTTCGAACGAAGCGTTAACTCGCCAGGAGCCGCTTTCGATCGCCGACGCAAGCGCCGAGTCGCCAAATCAGGAGAAAGCGTGTATTCGCGCTGATGCGCGCCGAGCCCCGTCGCCCATTCAGCGGACGTTGCGCCATGTCGGACGATGAATTGCCTTTGGCAAACTATGTGGCGGTGGTTCTGGCCGGCGGCGAAGCGCGCCGCATGGGCCGCAACAAGCTTCTCATGGAGATCTCGGCACGCCCGATGATCCGCCACGTCGTCGAGACCGTTCGCGGCGTGGTGGAGCAAGTGATCGTCGTGACCGGCTACCAGAGCGAGCGCATCGCCGAGGCGCTGGCTCGCCTGCCCGTCGATCTGGTGAGGACCGACCCGGCCCTGGGACCGCAGGCGGCGATCGTGGCCGCCTTCGCCCGCGCGGCGGTCCTTCCCGGCTGGAGGGACTGCGAGGGCGTCCTGCTTTGCGTGGGCGACCAGCCGCGCCTGACCGAACGCGAGATCGACGGCCTGATCCAGGCCTATCGGGCGGGCGACCGGCGCCGGGCGCTGGTGCCGATGCGCGGCGCACAGCGCGGCTATCCCGTGATCGTGCCGCCGGACTTCGACGTCGCCGCCGTCGATCTGTCCGCCGCCGACGTCGCCCAGCGCCATCCGGAGCGGATCGCGGTGTTCGCCACCCGCAATCCCGTCTACGATTCGAGCCTGGATACCGCGGAAGACTACCGCGCCTTCTTTGCAATATAGGAATTGCTTTTTTGCCGTCTCGCGGGACTGAATCCGGGGCTCGGGAATGGGAGCCGGCAGATATTTCCCTGGAAGGCCGCACAATGCTGAAAGCTCCGATACAATATTACCTTCATCAATTTTTCCTATGGCTCGTATACGCAGAGTTTATCGGGATATTCGATATCCGTCCGCAACAATGCCGAGCCGGGCCGTCGATTTTTTTATCATTTTGCCTAGTGACAGAAAGGGGCGGAGTTCACGTTTTCCGCATTAGAACTGTGCAGAACTTGCCTGGCTGCCGTTGCGGCGGTATGGCCAGGAGAGTCTGAAGAGCTATCATTCAATGACATTGATTATTAACGACGAGGATCACGATGCCTATTTCTCTCACGCCGGAATCGACTCTGCCTGCTGACGGCGTGGCCGGCACGTTGATCGGTCGGGTCTGGGTCCCCGAACAGGACGGGCCTTCCGTGGTGGTGGCCAAAGGCGATTCGCTGCACGACATCACCGGGAGTTTCGCGACGGTTCGCGATCTGTGCGAAGCGCGCAATCCCGCGCAGGCCGCCAAGGCGGCGCCGTCGACCGAAATCGGGACGATCGCCGAGATCCTCGGCAACACCCCCCTGCTCAGGCGGGACCCGCGCAAACCCTGGCTCCTGGCTCCGATCGATCTGCAGTCGATCAAGGCCGCCGGCGTGACGTTCGTCGTCTCGATGATCGAGCGCGTGATCGAGGAGCGGGCGCGCGGCAATCCGAGCGCTGCGGCCGCCATTCGCGCCGAGATCGTGAAGCTGGTGGGCGACGACCTTGCGCGCCTGCGCCCGGGCTCGGCCGAGGCCGCCAGGCTCAAGGAAGTCATGATCGGGCAGGGTGTCTGGTCGCAATATCTCGAGGTCGGCATCGGCCCCGACGCCGAGATCTTCACCAAGGCCCCGCCCATGGCGGCGGTGGGCACCGGCGCCGACGCCGGGCTGCATCCGGGCTCGACCTGGAACAATCCGGAGCCGGAGGTCGTGCTCGCCGTTTCCTCCACCGGCAAGATCGTCGGGGCGACGCTCGGCAACGACGTCAATCTGCGCGACTTCGAAGGCCGTTCGGCCCTGCTGCTCGCCAAGGCCAAGGACAACAACGCGTCGGCCGCCGTGGGGCCCTTCCTGCGCCTGTTCGATTCCACCTTCTCCCTCGACCATGTCCGGCGCGCTGAGGTCACGCTCGAAGTGCATGGCCCGGAGGGCTACCGGCTGGTCGATACGAGCTCGATCGCCAAGATCAGCCGCGATCCCGGCGATCTGGTGTCGCAGATGATCGGCGCCAACCACCAATATCCCGACGGCGCGGTCCTTTATCTCGGCACCATGTTCGCGCCTGTCGACGACCGCGACGAGGCGGGCAAGGGGTTCACCCACAAGATCGGCGACATCGTGACGGTTTCCTCGCCGGGCCTGGGCGCGCTGACCAACCGCATGGTGCGCAGTTCGGAGGCCGCGCCGTGGACCTATGGCGCCAGCCACCTGATGCGCAACCTCGCCAAGCGCGGGCTGCTCTGAGCCCGTAATCGGGCGGCGGACGGAGACAAGGGTCGATCCCCGATCGACCTCTTCCTTCCCGCCCGCTCGGCCTTTCCGAGTAGGGGGCGATCGGTGGCCGCCCTTCCACCCGAACGTCGCCCGCCGCTCCCGCTCCCGCTCGAAACCTCGGTGGATATCCTACCGCAGTTCCTGCGTGCGCAGCTCTTTCGGAGGGTGGCCGGCGGAGACGAAGCCACGCACGGCGAGGTTGATGCGCCACTCATCCTGCCGCTGGCTGATCGTGAAGAGATTATAGGAGGCCGGCCAGCGCGCGCGCTCCGGAGCGGCCGAAGCGGACGGCGTGCACACGACCGGGATCATGCTCTTCGGCCCGCGGACGCGATGGATGAGCCCCGAATGGATATGCCCGTGCAGGATGAGTTCGGCGCCGGTGCTGCGCAGCACGGCGCTGAGCCTGTCGGCGTCGATCAGCATGGCGGTCGGGCCGGCGTCCTGGCGGCGCACCGGGTGATGCAGCATGACGACGCGGCAATATCCCTCATGGCCGAGATGCTCCAGGATGGGGCCGAGGCGGGAAACCTGCCGCGGCCCGAGCTTGCCGGTGGCCATGAAGGGGCCGGTCGGAATGGCGCTCGACAGCCCGATCAGCGCGACCCTGCCGCGCAGCCTGACATAGGGAAAGCGCTCCTCCTCGTCGAGCGGATGGGCCCCGGCATTGTCGCCCCGCATCCACGGATCGAAGGCCGAAAGCAGCCGCAGGGCGCCGCCCTTCGTATAGGCGTCGTGATTGCCCGGAACCAGCGATACCCGGTCGGGCGGCCCGACCTTTTCGAGAAAGGCACGCGCGGCGGGATATTCGCCGGGCAGTGCCAGGTTGACGACGTCGCCGGTCAGCGCGATGTGATCGGGCGCCTGGGCGTGCAGGTCGCGAAGCAATTGCTCCAGCACGTCCATGCGATGGACGTCGCGGCGGCCGCGGTTCCAATTCAGCCATCCCAGCATGCGCTTGCCGGCAAGTTCCTGCATGTTCGCACGCGGCAGCGGTCCGATGTGCGGATCTGAAAAATGGGCAAGCGTGAACATTCAGGACAATTCAAAATTTCGTGGCGGGCGTCGGCGCAGCGTGGCGGTTCGGAGGGGAGCCTGTCAACGCAAAACGCTGCCGGCGGCCGATGACCGGAGCCGCGCGGCCGATAGGCGCCAGCGCGGCAGGGCTGCCGGCGCCACAGCGGCCGGCGGGCCTCAAGTGTTTTCGACGTAAAAGCTGCAACTTCGAAAGAGTGCTTTGTTCTTCCGCAGTTTTGAAATATCGTCCTGTTTTATTTCTCCACAATCCTGTGGGAATTGACGGTATCGAGTGCAAGAATAGTCTTGCTGCGAATTTACGGCAGCCGGCAAGGCGAAGAAGAGGTGGCGGAGGCCGTGCCGGACTGGGCACGACTTCCGTGGCCGTTGTTGGACTAGGCTTCATCGCGGCGCAGGCGCTTCGGTGCCGACGGCCCGGTCGGCCGGCCCTTCGGCGGGATTTGCGGCCGGTGAACGTTCTTGGCGCTCAAGCCACGGAAGAGAAGCGATCGACGGGTTCACGATGTCAATGTCCACGGTAACGAAGGGCCAGCGCGTCGGCCGATTCGCGATGCCCCTAGTCATGGCGCTGTCCCGTTTCACGCGCGGCATGACGCTCGGGGTGAGGGCCGCGGTCCTCGACGAGGAGGACAGGGTCTTCCTGGTCAGGCACACTTACGTGCCGGGCTGGTACCTGCCCGGCGGCGGGGTTTCGCCGGGGGAGACGATCGAGCAGGCGCTCGCCCGCGAATTGGCGGAGGAAGGGCATCTGCGCCTCGAGGCGCCGGCCTCACTGCTCGGCGTCTATCACAACAGAGACGTCAGCCGGCGCGATCACGTCGCCTTCTTCGTGGTGCGCCGCTTCGCCCAGGAGCGCCCGCGGCTGCCGGACCTGGAAATAGCGCAAGCCGGCTTCTTCCCGCTGGCCGCCCTTCCGGAAGACACGACGGATGCGACGCGCCGCCGCCTCGACGAGGTGGCCGGTCGGCGCACGGCCGACGGCGTCTGGTAGAGACCTTCCAAAATCCGGTTGTGCCGCCCGGCGTTTTCCTGTACCCGCCCGGTCATGCTGACAGCGAGCTTCCAGTTGCGACGACGAAAGGCGGTCTTTCTCCGCGCCCTTCCGTATGCCTGAACGGCTTTGCCGACAGGCGCTCCAACCGCTTGCCGGACGCAGCCATGCCTGAAATTGCCATCGACCTGACCGCCGAGACGCCCGAAGACGGCCCGGCCATCGAGAAACTGCACGAGCGCGCCTTCGGGCCGGGCCGCTTCGCCCGCACCGCCTTTCGCCTGCGCGAGGGTGTGGCTGCCTGTGCCGATCTTTCCTTCGTCGCCCGCATCGGTTCGATGATCGTCGGCTCCGTCCGGCTCACGCCCATGCATATCGGCCAGCATCCGGCGCTTCTGCTCGGCCCGCTGACCGTGGAGCCCGCCTTCCGCTCCCGCGGCATCGGCATGGCCCTCCTGCAGGCCAGCCTGGCGGCCGCTGCCAGGAAGGGCCATCGCCTGGTCCTGCTGGTCGGCGACGAGCCCTATTACGGCCGCATCGGCTTCAAGCGCATCCCGCCCGGCCGGATCGTCCTGCCCGGGCCGGTGGATCCCATGCGCTTCCTCGTCAGGGAACTGGCCGACGGTGCCTTCGACGGCGTCGAGGGCACGGCCCGCGGCGGCTGAGGCGTGCGAGGGCGGCGCGGACCGCCGATCCGCCGCGCATGCTATTCGGTCACGGCGGCGGCTTCGGCGAGGATGGTCCGGCGGATGGCGCCGTCCGACGGAAAGCCGAGATCGATCCACCGGCGCTCGGCGCAGGCGAGGATGCGGCCGACGCGTGGCCCGGCCTCGATGCCGAGACCGGCGACATCGCCGCCCCCGAAGGGATTCCTGGGTATCGTCCAGCTGGCCGCCAGCGTCAGGCAGGGGCCGAAATCCTGGTCCGGCGCATGGGCATAGGCGGCCAGCACGCCGTCCTCGAAATCGGCCCGTCCCAGGCGGTAGAGATATTCGCGCGCCCGCGCCGGGTCGGGCGGCCGCCGCAGGCTCTCGACCAGCAGCGCCATGCCGGCAAAGCGCCGCGCCTCCGCATTCGACAGGCGCAGCAGCGCGGAGAGGCGGGCGGCGTCGGCGCGGGTGAAGAGCGAGAGGACGGCGAGCCGGCGCACCGGGTCCGGAGGGATGCCGAAAGCGGCCTCGAGGCCGACGAGGCGGCGGAACGAAGGCACCCGGGCGATGCCGCCGAGGACGATCAGCAGGAAGCCGGCACCGTCGATTTCCGCCAGCACGTCGCCGGCGCGCGCCGCCGGCATCAGCTTCAGCAGCTCCGCCCGGATGCGCTCGGCCGAAAGCCTCCGCAGGCCGTCGCGGGCCCGGATGGCGGCCGTGAAGCCCTCCGGGTCGATCGGGCCGCTGCCATAGCGGGCATGGAAGCGGAACAGGCGCAGGATGCGCAGGTAATCCTCGGCGATGCGCCGGTCGGCGTCGCCGATGAAGCGGACGCGCCGCGCCGCGATGTCCTCCAGGCCGCCCGTATAATCATGCAGCACGCCGTCGCGCGACAGCGAGAGCGCGTTGATGGTGAAATCCCGGCGGAAGGCATCGGCCCGGAAATCGCGGCCGAAGCGCACCACCGCATGGCGGCCGTCGGTCTCCACGTCCTCGCGCAGGGTCGTCACCTCGAAGGGGTGGCCTTCCACCACCACCGTCACCGTGCCGTGGGCGATGCCGGTGGGGACCACCTTCCAGCCGGCGGCGCGCGCGCGCGCCATCACCGTTTCCGGCAGGGCCGTGGTGGCGATGTCCCACTCGTGGACGTCCTCGTCCAGCAGCGCATTGCGCACGGCGCCGCCGACGACGCGCGCCTCCTCGCCGTCATCGTCCAACCTTGCGAGCAGCGCCGCCAGCGCCGGCATCCGCAGCCAGGCAAACCGCATGTTCATTCGGGCTGGACCAGCTTGCCGTTTTCCATATGGGCGGGGACATAGGCGCTGCCGGCCGGCACGCCGCCGAAATGGGCGAAGAGCGCGAGCCCGACGCCCACGCAGACGACGCCGAGGGCGAGCAGGCCGAGCAGGGGCGCCCTCTCCCAGCCCTGCAGGCTGAAGCCGTTGCGCCTCCGCGCGTGCAGATAGAGCGCATAGGCGAGGAAGGGCAGGAGAAACAGCACGAACTCGTAGAAGAACGGGCGCAGCATGGTTTTTCGCCACAGAGGGAGGCCGGATCGGTAGACGAGACCAGGAAGCGCCCGGATCCATGAACGGGCGCCGTGCCATCTTAGAGAAAACCGCGCTTCCATCGAATCGGAAATTTTTCTCTAACCTATTGTCTCAACACATTTTCTTGATCGAAAAGTCGACCGGCCTTTCTGGAAAATGCTCAAGTCGAAACCCGTGCTTCCAGAAGCGGCAGGCCTCGCCCATCCCACCGGAAAGGACCGCAGGCAGCCACGGCCCGGTAGGCGGACCGGCCTAGCCATACACCGTCTCGTAGAGAACGCGCACGATCCCGGCCGTGACGCCCCAGATATAATAGCCCTGCCAGGGCATGGCGTAATAGCGTCGCATGGCGCCGCGCCATTCCCGGCTTTCCGCCACGTGATTGGCCTGGTCCATCAGGAAGGACAGCGGACATTCGAAGATGCCCGACACTTCCGCCGGATTGAGGTGCAGTTTCATCGATGCGTCGGCGAGCGCCACTACGGGCGCGATGCGGTAGCCGGAATTGCTGAGATAGAGGTCGAGATAGCCGATCGGCTGCACGAGATGGCGCGCCAGGCCGATTTCCTCCTCCGCTTCGCGCAAGGCTGCGTCGAGCGGCCCGGTATCGGCGGGATCGATCCGTCCGCCCGGAAAGGAGATCTGCCCGGAATGGTTGCGCAGCGCGCTCGATCGCTGCGTGAACAGCACGGTCGGGCCTTCCGCGCGATCGACGATGGCGATCAGCACGGCGGCCGGCTTGGCGGGTGCGCCCGAACGCTCCTGCAGGAGGCCGGGCGAAAGCCGGTGGTCGCCGTGCTGCGGCACCTGGTCGAGGTCGTGAAGGTCGTCCGGCGGGGCGGCGGCGAGCCGCGAGGCGGCCCGTTCGAGAAAGGCCGTCAGCTCGGGATGGGGCGAGGCGGTGGGGGCAGGCGAGTACATCGGCTACGACAGGGCCCCGATCTCGGCGGCGGGCGCCATCGCGAAGAAGCATCCGCCGGAGGCGACCCCGAACATGTCGATGCCGCCGACGGCGCGGACCTCGCCGAGATCGGCAAGGTCGTAGAACAGGGCGCGGCTGAGGCGGGCCCACAATCCCGCCCGCACATGGACATAGGGCTTCAGCCCGTCCGAGGCGCCGGTCTCGAAACGCATGGGATGATCGGGCCCGGCCGTGGTCCAGTCGTCGACATTGGTGCGGAAGGAGAGCGAACGCGCGCCGTCCTCGCCCTCGACGCGCATTTCGACGGCGACGAAAGGCGCGTCGTCGACCTGGATGCCGACCCGTTCCACCGGCGTGACCAGCACGTAGCGATCCTCGTCCCGCCGCAGGATGGAGGCGAACAGCTTGACGAGCTCGACGCGGCCGATGGGGCTCTTCATGTAGTGCCACGACCCGTCGGCGGCGATGCGCATGTCGATATCGCCGCAAAAGGGCGGATTCCACAGGTGAACCGGCCGCATTCCCGCCTGCTTGGCACCCTTCGTCAGACCGGCCAGGTCGCTTGCGGCCATCGCTCGCCTTTGCTCCGTTGCTGTTCCCTGCCGCTGCACCACACGGGCAATTGTTCCGCCGGCAAGGAGGCGGGCGCGAAATCGGCACGGAATCTCTCGCTCCTGCCTTAGTTGGTCTCTAATATCCTGTCATGCAAGATAACCGCGCTGGTTCCCGCTTGGGGGAACCGCCTATGAGCGAGGCATGATGACCGCCGAAACTGCGACCAATCTCGAAGAGGCCGTCATCCGATCGGCGGAACACACGGTAGAATTGATTGGGAAGGCGAGGGAAGCCGTCCATTCGGTCATTTTCGGCCAGAACGCCGTGGTCGACAGTGCGCTGATCACCCTTTTGTCCGGCGGCCACGGCCTTCTGGTCGGGGTTCCCGGGCTCGCCAAGACCAAGCTGGTCGAGACGCTGGGCATCGTGCTGGGCCTCGACGCCAAGCGCGTGCAGTTCACTCCCGATCTGATGCCCTCCGACATTCTCGGCACCGAAGTGCTGGAAGAGACCGGCACCGGCCAGCGCTCCTTCCGCTTCGTGCGCGGCCCGGTCTTCGCGCAATTGCTGATGGCCGACGAGATCAACCGCGCCTCGCCGCGCACCCAGTCGGCGCTGTTGCAGGCGATGCAGGAATATCACGTCACCATCGCCGGCGAGCGGCAGGACCTGCCCAAGCCGTTCCACGTGCTGGCGACGCAGAACCCCCTCGAGCAGGAGGGGACCTATCCGCTTCCCGAGGCGCAGCTCGACCGCTTCCTGATGCAGATCGACGTCCCCTATCCCGATCGGGAGGACGAGCGGCGCATCCTCCTCTTCACCACCGGCATCGACGAGGCGCCGGCGAAGCCGGCGATGACGGTCGACGAGCTGCTCGGCGCCCAGCGGCTGGTGCGCCGGCTGCCGGTCGGCGAATCGGTCGTCGAAGCCATCCTCGATCTCGTCCGCTCGGCGCGGCCCGGCGAGCGGGCGGAACTTGCTGGCAAGATCGCCTGGGGGCCGGGGCCGCGCGCCAGCCAGGCCCTGATGCTGGCGGTAAGGGCGAGGGCGCTGCTCGACGGCCGCTTCGCGCCGTCCATCGACGACGTCGCCGCGCTCGCCGAACCGGTGCTGAAACACCGCATGGCCCTGAGCTTCTCCGCGCGGGCCGACGGCGAGACGATCGAGGACCTGATCGGGCGCCTCGCGCGCAAGCTGGGTTGACGATGGCGACGGGCACCGGGGCCGTCTCGACGCGGCTGGTGGCGAACGGGGCGGCGGGCTCCGCCCGCCTCCAGCAGGCGGCGCTGGACCTCGCACAGGCCATGCCGCGGCTCGCGCTGGAGGCCAGGCAGGTCGCCAGCACCGCCATGCATGGCCTGCACGGGCGGCGGCGCGCCGGGCAGGGGGAGAATTTCTGGCAGTTCCGCCATTTCGTCTCCGGCGAAGCGGCTGACAGCGTCGACTGGCGCCGCTCCGCCCGGGGCGACAGCCTCTATGTGCGGGAGCATGAATGGGATGCGGCGCACACGCTGTGGCTGTGGGTGGACCGCTCGCCCTCCATGGCGCTCGTCTCCAGCCTCGCGCAGGCCTCGAAGATCGAGCGCGCGCTCGTCCTGTGCTTCGCCCTGGCGGAGCTGCTGGTGCGCGGCGGCGAACGGGTGGGCCTGATCGGCCTGGTCCGCCCGTCCGCGCAGCGGGCGATCGTCGAGAAGCTCGCGCTCGCTCTGCTGGCGAGCGAGCCGGCTGCCACCGGCCTGCCGGAGCGTCAGGCCCTGTCGCCGCGCAGCGAAGCGGTGCTGATCGGCGATTTCCTCGGCGATCCCGGCGAACTGGCGGCGACGCTCGCCGCCGTGTCCAGCCGGCACGCGCGCGGCCACCTCCTGATGATCGCCGATCCCGTCGAGGAAACCTTTCCCTTCGCCGGCCGCGCCGAACTCATCGATCCCGAGAACGGCACGAAATTCCTGGCGGGCCGCGCCCAGGACCTGAAGGCGGCCTATGAGAGCCGGCTCGCCGGCCATCGCGAGGCGGTGCGGGACGCCGCGCGCCGCCATGGCTGGAGCGTCACGCTGCACCGGACCGACAGGCCGGCCTCGCAGGCGATCCTCGCTTTGCATCCCCTTCTCCGCCAGGATGCACGCGCATGATCGCATCGCTGGCCTTCACCGCACCCTGGATGCTGGCGGCGCTCGCGGCGCTGCCGCTGCTCTGGCTCCTGCTGCGCCTCATCCCGCCGCGTCCGCAGCGATTCGATTTTCCGCCGCTGCGGCTGCTGCTCGACCTCGCGCCCCGCCGCCGCACGGCGGCGCGCGCGCCCTGGTGGCTGGTGCTGCTGCGCCTCCTGCTCGCCGCCGCGGTGATCGGCATGCTGGCGGGCCCGGTCCTGCGTCCGTCGGGTGAGGCGGCCCAGCGCGGCGGTCCGCTGCTGCTGCTCGTCGACAATGGCTGGGCGGCCGGGCCGCAATGGTCGCTGCGCAAGGACATCCTCGCCGCCGCCCTCGACAATGCGGCGCAGGCGGGCCGGCCGGTGGCGCTGGCGGCGCTGGCCGATCCCGTGGCCGACCTGTCGCTCAGCCGCCCCGAGGCGCTGCGCGAGCGCGTCTCCGCGCTCCAGCCCGAGCCCTGGCAGGCCGACAGGGGCGCCTTCGCCGGCGCCGTCGCCGCTTTCCTCAAGGCCGAACCCGGCGCCGAGATCGCCTGGTTTTCGGACGGGCTCGCGGGGCCGGGAGACGGCCCCTTCCTCGCCTTGCTCGCCGCCGCCGCCGCCCGGGAGCGGCCGGTGGCGATCTATCGGGATCCGGCGCATAGCGCGCTGGCCCTGGCCGGAGCGAACAACGCCCCCGACGGCATCGATGTCCGCGTGCTCAGGGCCGGTGACGGCGGGCCGGCGGCCGGCACCGTCCGTGCCCTCGACCTGAGGGGCCTGCCGATCGGCCATGCGGCCTTCGCCTTCGCCGCCGGCAAGGGCGAGACCTCGGCCCATTTCGACCTGCCCGTCGACCTGCGCAACGACATCGCACGGCTGGAGATCGTCGGCGAGAGCTCGGCGGGCGCCGTGCAGTTGCTCGACCGCAACTGGCGCCGACGCGTCGTCGGCGTGGTTTCGGGGCAGGACAAGGATGTCAGCCAGCCGCTGCTGTCGATGAATTATTTCCTCTCGCGCGCCCTCCAGCCCTTCGCCGATGTCAGGCTCGCCGAGGGAACCTCGCCCGGCGAGGCGATCGACCGCTTCCTCGACCAGAAGCTGCCCATGCTGATCCTCGCCGATGTCGGCAATCTCGGCGAGGCCGAGGACAAGCTGGCGGGCTGGATCGAGGGGGGCGGCATTCTCGTCCGCTTCGCCGGATCGCGCCTCGCGGCCGCCGACGACAGGCTGCTGCCGGTCAAGCTGCGGGACGGGGAGCGCACCCTGGGCGGGGCCCTGTCCTGGGAGAAGCCGCAGAAGCTCGGCAGCTTCGCCGAGAACAGTCCCTTTGCGGGCCTTGCTGTGCCCGACGACGTGAGCGTCACCCGCCAATTGCTGGCGGAGCCCGACATCGATCTTCCCGGCAAGACCTGGGCGACCCTCGCCGACGGAACCCCGCTGGTGACGGCCGAAAAGCGCGGCAAGGGCATGATCGTGCTGTTCCACGTCACGGCCGATACCACCTGGTCCAACCTCGCGCTGTCCGGCACCTTCGTCGAGATGCTGCGCCGGATCGTCGGCCTCGCCAATGCGGCGCCGCCGGCCGGCAGCGACGGGCCGGGCGCCGAGGGGCAGGCGCAGGCGACCGGCGAGGCGTCGCCGGTCTTTGTCGCGCCGAGCCGCACCCTCGATGGCTTCGGCGCCTTTTCGAGCCCGCCGGCCACGGCGCAGCCCGTCCGCGCCGACCGCCCCGGTACCGGCCGGCCGGACCATCCTCCCGGCTTCTACGGCCCGCCCGACGGGCTGATCGCCGTCAATGCCCTGGCCCCCAACGCCACGCTGAAGCCGCTCGATCTGGCGGGCGTCGGGGCGCAGTTGCAGCCCTATGCCCGGACGAGCCCCATCGTGATCGGTCCGATGCTGCTCGTCCTCGCCCTCGCGCTGCTGATGATCGATGCGCTCGCCGTGTTCGCCATGGCCGGCGGCTGGGCGAGGCTGCGCCGGCCGGGCGGCGGGGCCGCAGGGGCTGGCACCGCGGCCGCGCTCGCGCTGGTGCTGGCCTTCGCCGCTCCCCACCGGGCCGAAGCCCAGGCACGGCCGTTCGACTCGGCCCTGAAGACCCATCTCGCCTATATCGTCACCGGCGACAAGGAAACCGACGATGTCAGCCTCGCCGGGCTCAAGGGATTGTCGGCCTATATCGCCGAACGGACCGCCCTGGAGCCGGGAGCGCCGGTCGGGCTCGATCCCGCCCGTGACGAACTCGCCTTCTACGCCCTGATCTATTGGCCGGTCGTGCCCGACCTTCCGCCCCCGCCACCCGCGGCGATGGCCCGCATCGATGCCTTCATGAAGTCCGGCGGCACCATCATCTTCGACACGCGCGACGCGGTGCAGCAGGACGCCGGACAGAGCACGACGCCTGCCGGCGAAGCCCTCAAGCGGCTTTTGTCGAGCCTCGACATTCCCGAACTGGAGCCGGTGCCGCCCAAGCACGTCCTGACCAAGACGTTCTACCTCCTGGACAAATTCCCGGGCCGCTACGACAACGGCGAAACCTGGGTGCAGGCCACGCCGCAGACGCCGGAGGATAGCGACAGGCTGGTGCTCGGCGGGGACGGCGTGTCGCCGATCATCATCACCTCGAACGACCTCGCCGGCGCCTGGGCGGTCGGTCCCGACATGAATCCGATCTTTCCGGTCTCTTCCGGCAGCGAGCGCCAGAGGGAACTCGCCTATCGGGCGGGCGTCAACATGGTGATGTACGCGCTGACGGGCAACTACAAGGCCGACCAGGTCCATGTGCAGGACCTGCTCGAAAGGCTGGGGCGCTGATGGCCGATTTCTCGCTGCAATTCGCGCCTCTGCTGCCCTGGGCCGCGCTGGCCGCCGCCACCGTTCTCGCCGCGGCGGTCGCTCTGGCCGGCGTGCTCGGACGCGTCCGCGGCGCCTGGCTGCGGGTCCTGGCGCTCGGGCTTTTCGTCCTTGCCCTGTTCGGACCCGTCCTGTCGCGCGAGGACCGAAGCTTCTTGCCGAGCGTCGTCGCCCTGATCGTCGACCGTTCGGCTTCGCAGGGGCTGGCCGACCGCACGCAGCAGACGGACGCCGCCCGCGATGCGCTCGCCCGGCAGATCAAGGCCCTCGGCAATACCGAGCTCCGCGTGGTCGAGGCGGGCGCCGACAGCTCCGGTGCCGACGGCACGCAACTCTTCGGAGCCCTCTCCAGCGCCCTGTCCGACGTTCCGCCGGACCGGGTGGGCGGCGCGATCCTGCTCACCGACGGCATCGTCCACGACGTGCCAGCCAAGGCCGCCGAACTCGGCTTCAAGGCGCCGGTCCACGCCCTCATCACCGGCCGGCCGGACGAAAGGGACCGCCAGATCGACCTCGTCGAGGCGCCGCGCTTCGGGCTCGTCAAGCACGCCACCACTATCCGCTTCCGCGTCATCGACCACGGTCCCGGCATGCCGTCGACCTCGACCGTCGTCCTGCGGCGGGACGGGGAGGAGATCGCGCGCACGGAGGTGCCGGTCGGCCAGCTTTCCTCCATCGACGTGCCGATCGACCATCCGGGCGTCAACATCGTCGAGCTCGATGCCGAAGCCGTGCCGGGGGAGCTGTCGCAGGTCAACAACCGGGCCGTGCTGCAGGTCGAGGGCATTCGCGAGAAGATGCGCGTGCTGCTCATCTCCGGCGAGCCGAACGCCGGGGAGCGCACATGGCGCAACCTCCTGAAGGCGGACGCCAATGTCGACCTCGTGCATTTCACCATCCTGCGGCCGCCGCAGAAGGGGGACGGCACGCCGATCAATGAATTGTCGCTGATCCAGTTTCCGACCCACCGCCTGTTCGACGAGGAGATCAACGGCTTCGACCTGATCATCTTCGACCGCTATGCGCAGGAGGGCCTGCTGCCGCCGGCCTATTTCGACAACATGACCGAGTTCGTGCGCAATGGCGGCGCCATCCTGCTGGCGTCCGGCGCCGACTATGCCTCCGACAACAGCCTGTGGGGAACCGGGCTCGCCGACATCCTGCCGGCGGCGCCCACCGGCAACGTGATCTACCAGCCTTTCCGGCCGCAGATCACCGATCTCGGGCGGCGCCATCCGGTGACGCGCGACCTGCCCGGCGGCAACAGCAACCCGCCGGCCTGGGGCGAGTGGTTCACCACCGTGGAGACGACGCTTCGCGGCGGCACCGCCGTGATGTCGGGCGCCCATGGCGCGCCGCTGCTGGTGCTGGCGCATCAGGACAAGGGCCGCGTGGCGCTGCTGCTGTCCGACCATGCCTGGCTCTGGGCCCGCGGCTATGAAGGCGGGGGGCCGCATGTCGACCTGCTGCGCCGCCTGTCGCATTGGCTGATGAAGGAGCCCGACCTCGACGAGGAGGCGCTGCGGGCGCATGCGCAGGGCCGGGACCTGACCATCGAACGCCAGACCATGGCCGACAAGGCGCAGCCCGTCGAGCTGACCGGGCCGAACGGCGAGAAGGCGCGTCTCGTCCTGAAGCAGGAAAAGCCGGGCCTGTGGACCGGGACCTATGCTACCGGCGCGATGGGGCTGTGGCATGCCGGCGACGGCACGCTGCAGGCCATCGCCAATGTCGGCCCCGCCAATCCCCGCGAGTTCCGTGACCTGATTTCGACCGATGCCAGGCTGAAGGGGCTGGCGGCGCAGACCGGCGGAACGGTGCGGCGCCTCGCCTCGGGAACGGGACTGTCGATTCCGGTGGTGCGCGCGATCGATGACGCCGCCTCCTATGGCGGCGACGACTGGATCGGGCTCAAGCGCAGCGAGGCTTCCGTCGTACGCGGCATCTCGACCATCCCGATCTTCGCCGGCCTGATCGGTCTCGCGCTGCTGCTCGGCAGCCTCGCCATGCTCTGGACCCGGGAGGGGCGGTAGTCCCCCCTCGGGGCGTTCCCGGACGGTCGATCGGGTGATCGACCGTCCGTCGTCTCCCCCGCGGCATCGGCGCTATCCGGCCGGTTCGCTCACCCCCAGGGCTTGTGGACCCAGGTGGCGAAGGCCTTGCCGAAATTGGTGAGATAGTCGCGCGTGCCTTCGCTGGTCACCTCGCCTTCCTCGTCGACGAGCTGGGCGGAATTGCCGAGATACATTTCCGGCTGGCCGAGCGTGGGCATGTTGAGGAAGCTGAGGCATTGGCGCAGATGATGGTTGGAGCCGAAGCCGCCGACCGCGCCGATCGAGGTCGAGATCACTGCAGCGGGCTTGCCGATGAGGACGCCCTGGCCATAGGGGCGCGAGCCCACGTCGACGGCGTTCTTGAGCACGCCGGGGATGGAGCGGTTGTATTCCGGCGTCACGAACAGGATCGCGTCGCAGGCCTTGACCGCGTCGCGGAAGGAAACCCAGTCGGCCGGCGGCGTCGCTTCGAGATCCTGGTTGAAGAAGGACAGGCCGCCGAGTTCGATGATGGTGAAGGACAGGCTTTCCGGGGCGAGGGCGATCGCGGCATTCGCGACCCTGCGGCTGAAGGAGCCCTTGCGCAGGCTGCCGATGAGGACGCCGACTTTCTTGACGGAAGACATGCAGATACTCCCTTGAGCGATCTTGGCGACGCCGCGTCGGCGTTCGATGAGGCCGACGAGCGGCTGGGACCATGAGAGCACGGCCAGCGCGGCATGCCAACCGGTCCGCGGCCTTTTTGCCGCCGCCGGACGGGACCGGTATGATTCGACTCTTGCCGCGCCGCACCCTATTCTGGGACCTCGGAGACGGGATCGACCTTTCTTCCGATGGAGCCCAACCGGGGATAGCAGAATGCGCAGCGACGAGGTCCGGCCTGGGGCGCTCGCAAAGCGACATGCGGAACGGCGCGGAAACCTCTCCGCGGGCTTCCGGCGCGAGAGCTTCACCCTGCCGCGCGAGGAAGCGCGGGCCAAGGCGCGCGACGTGTTTTCACGCTACCCCAAGGCCGCCTACATGACCGAGATCGAATATTGGGAAGAACTGCCGGACGGGCGCATCTTCGTGACGATGCGCCATTTGCCGACGGCCGACTGATCTTGTCCGATTTGTTGTTTTGACGCATTTCTTCATCGACGGGGCCATGGTCAGGCCGGCAGAGGCCGGCCGATGACCTGTCGCCAGCCGAGGCTTGTTCAAACCCCGCGCGCCTCTTCCGTCAGTCGTCGCCGATCGGGCGAATGAACCGTGCCGGATTTCCTCCGACGAGGCTATTGGGGGGAACGTCCTTGGTGACGACCGAACCCGCGGCGACGACCGCGTTCTCGCCGACCGTCACGCCGCCGATGATCGTCGCGCCGGTTGCGATCCACACGTTTTTCCCGATCGCAATGGGCTTTCCGATCGTGGCGGCGCGTCGCTGCGACGGCTCGAGGGGATGGCCCGTCGTGATGAGGCTCACATTCGGCCCGATCATCACATCGTCCGCGATGTCGAGGCCGCCGAGGTCGTAGAAAGTGCAGTTCTGATTGATGAAGACGTTACGACCGACGCGGATCTCGTTCCCGCCGGCGGTGTAAAATGGAGGAATCAGCAAAAAGCTCTCGTCCACCGTCTTGCCGATGAGCTCGCTGAACAAGGCCCGAATTTCGTCGGCGTCGTCGAACGTCAGACGGTTGAGGGCGGCGGTGATCGCCATCGCTCGTTTGACGTTCGCCAGCATGGCCGCGGATTCCGGCGTCCGGCTGCGGATGATCCTGGTGCGATCGTCTTTCGGCATCGGCTGTTTTCCTTGCGCTGCGGTCGGGCGTGCGACGTGCCGATAGCCCCGCGCGGGGCCCCCGCCAGTGCCCTGCTGCCGGTCACGGCAGGCCGTTCCGACCATGCGCCAGGAAGGCCGGGCGTTCGCTGAGACGCTGGTAGTAGGCGATCACGGCCGGATAATGCGGCCGTTCCAGCGGCGTCATCAGCCAGCGGTTGACGGACAGGCCGAGCACGACATCCGCAAGCGTGAAGGTGTCGCCGGCTGCGAAGGCGCCGGTGGCGGCGAGCTGCCTGTCGAGAATGCCGATCTTGCCGTTCCATTCCCGCGTGCCGGCCTCGACCAGGGCCGGGTCGCCATAGGCGGGGTCGCGGCGCACGATGGCGTTGAACGCGTAGCGCCAGGCGACATTGAGCTCGCTCGCCTGCCAGTCCATCCATTGCTCGACGCGCGCCCGCCGGGCGGGCGCCGAGGGCAGGAGGTCCGCCCGGCCATATTCGCCGGCAAGATAGCGGCAGATGGTGTTGGATTCCCACAGGACGCCGTTGTCGTCCTCGATCACCGGCACCTGCCCGTTGGGATTCAGCGCGAGGAACGCCGGCGCATGCGTGGAGGCATAGCCGCTGCCCCAATCCTCGCGCCGATAGCGCAGGCCGATTTCATCGCAGGTCCACAGCACCTTGCGGACATTGATCGAGGACGCCTTTCCCAGGATTCTCAGCATCGGCCTTCCTTCGGCTGCGGCCTTCGGCAGGCCACGCAGCCTACGGCCATTTCACCACGGGCGGCATCGAGGAAAGGATCGAATCGACATTGCCGCCCGTCTTCAGCCCGAACAGCGTGCCACGGTCGTAGAGGAGATTGAACTCGACATAGCGACCCCGCCGCACGAGCTGCTCGTCGCGATCCGCCTCGCTCCAGGGCGTGGCGAAGTTGCGGGCGACGATCGCCGGATAGATCGCCAGGAAGGCTTCGCCGACATCGCGGGTGAAGGCGAAATCCGCCTCCCAGTCGCCGCTGGCGAGCCCGTCATAGAAGATGCCGCCGATGCCGCGCGGCTCGTTGCGGTGCTTGAGGAAGAAATAGTCGTCGCACCACGCCTTGTAGCGATCGTAGTCGGCGACGGCATGGGGCTGGCAGGCCCGGTGCATGGCGGCGTGGAAGGCGATGCTATCGGGATCGTCCTGCAGGCGGCGGCGGTCGAGGACCGGGGTGAGGTCGGCGCCGCCGCCGAACCACGCCTTGGTGGTGACGACGAAGCGGGTGTTCATGTGCACGGTCGGCACATTCGGGTTCCAGGGATGGGCGATCAGCGAGATGCCGGACGCCAGGAAGCGCGGATCCTCCGCGGCGCCCGGAATCTGCCCGCGGAACTCCGGCGGGAATTCCCCATGCACGGTCGAGCAGTGCACGCCGACCTTTTCGAACACACGGCCCTTCATGATCGCCATCACGCCGCCGCCGCCCGGGGCGCCGGTGTGGTCCGTGCGCTGCCAGGGTGTGCGCACGAAGCGGCCGGGGGCGATGCCGGCCGGCGGCATGCCCGCGGGCAACTGATCTTCCAGGGTCTCGAAGGCGAGGCAGATCCGGTCGCGCAGGGCTTCGAACCAGGCTCGCGCCGCCGCCTTGCCGGCATCGATGCGCGGGGATGTCTCGAGGGGGAATGTCTCGGTGGGGGATGTCTGCAGCGTTGTCATGATGCTTCCATAGACGTTTGGCGAGGATGCGTCAGCCCGATGAGGCAAGCGCGGCGAAGCCGCCGGTCTGCCGCAATGCTTCGCCCACTACCATGGCCGCCGCCATCGCGACGTTGAGCGAGCGCAAGGCGGGGCGCATCGGCACGAGGATACGCGCGTCCGCCGCCTCGTGCACGGCGTCCGGCACGCCCGCCGATTCCCGGCCGACGAGGAGGACGTCGTCCGGCTGGAAGGTGAAGGCGACATGGGGAATGGCGGCCCGCGTCGTCAGCAGCACCAGCCGGTGGCCGGCGCCCGACCGCCATCTTTCGAACGCCGCGAAGGACGCGTGGCGCTGGATCTCGACACGATCGAGATAGTCCATGCCGGCGCGGCGGAAGGCGCGGTCCGACACCGGAAAGTTCGCGGGCTCGATGATCGCGGCATCGACGCCCAGACAGGCGCAGAGCCGCAGCATCGTGCCGGTATTCTGGGGAATGTCGGGCTGGTAGAGGGCGAGGCGCAGGGGCATTGTCACCTTTTGGAGCGAGGGGAGCCCGTCGGCGGGGACGCCGGGCGGGGGGCGGGGCGATCATCATTCATGGGGACGGACGGCGAAGTCATGCGACATAGCGCCGTTTGCCGTTGCACGATCTAGACAACTTCGCAACAGAGTGGCATGAGCGCCTTGATGTGGTCTGCCCCAGTTTCGCCGCGATCCTGGATGGCTGCCATTTTGGCAAGAGTTCGGATGTGCGAGGCAGAGGCCGAAGCGCCTCCGTCATCCCGGCAACAGGCCGGGATGCGATGTATGAGAAGGATCGATCCGTGGCAGCTACGAACGAACACGCCGCAGAACCCACTCGTCGCGACTTCATCTACATTGCCACCGGCGCTGTCGGTGCGGTGGGTGTCGCCGGCGCCATCTGGCCTTTCATCGACCAGATGGAGCCCGACAAGGCGACGATCGCTGCCGGTGTTCCGGTCGAGGTCGATCTGACGCCGATTCCCGAAGGCCAGTCGATCAAGGTGTTCTGGCGCGGCAAGCCGATTTTCGTGCGCCACCGCACGAAGCAGGAGATCGCGGCGGCCGACAATGTCGACATATCGAGCCTGCGCGACCCGCAGTCGGACGCCGATCGCGTCAAGAAGGGTGACGAGCAGTGGCTGATCGTGATCGGCATCTGCACGCATCTGGGCTGCATTCCGCTCGTCAATGAAGGCCCGTATCATGGCTGGTTCTGCCCTTGCCACGGCTCGGTCTACGATACGTCGGGCCGTATCCGGCAGGGGCCCGCGCCGCTGAACCTGGCGGTGCCGCCCTACAGTTTCGAGGGTCAGTCCAAGATCATCATCGGCGCCGACTCTGGCTCGAACGCAAAAGCTTAAGGTTACATTCATGAGCGGATCCTCGACCTGGACCCCGAAGAGCGCCCTTGGGCGGTGGTTCGAAAGCCGCCTGCCGATCGGCGGCCTCGTCCATTCATCCTTCATCGCCTATCCGACGCCGCGTAACCTGAACTATATGTGGACGTTCGGCGCCATCCTCTCCTTCATGCTTGGGGCGCAGATCCTCACCGGCGTGGTGCTGGCGATGCATTACGTGCCGGATTCCAAGCTCGCCTTCACCTCGGTCGACCTGATTCGCCGTGACGTGAACTGGGGCTGGCTGATCCAGAAGCTGCACGCCAACGGCGCCTCGATGTTCTTCATCGCGGTTTATCTCCACATTGCGCGCGGCATCTATTACGGCTCCTACAAGGGCCCGCGCGAGGTGCTGTGGCTCCTCGGCGTGATCATCTTCCTGCTGATGATGGCGACGGGCTTCATGGGCTATGTGCTGCCCTGGGGCCAGATGTCCGGCTGGGGCGCCACCGTGATCACCAGCCTGTTCTCGGCCATTCCGGTGGTGGGCGACACCATCGTCACCTGGCTGTGGGGCGGCTATGCGGTCGGCAGCCCGACCCTCAACCGCTTCTTCTCGCTGCATTACCTGCTGCCGTTCATGATCGCCGGCGTCGTGGTGCTGCATATCTGGGCTTTGCATGTGGTCGGCCAGAACAACCCCACCGGCGTCGACATCAAGTCGCCGAAGGATTCGGTCGCCTTCACGCCCTATGCGACGCTGAAGGACGCCACGGGCATCGCCTTCTTCCTGCTTCTCTATATGTATTTCGTGTTCTACATCCCCGACTATCTGGGCGATCCCGAGAACTACAACACCTTCAATCCGGCCCAGACGCCCGCCGAGATCGTGCCGGAATGGTACTTCCTGCCCTTCTACGCCATCCTGCGCTCGATCCCGAACAAGCTGCTCGGCGTCATCATGATGTTCGGCGCCATCGCCATGCTGGCGCTGATGCCCTGGCTCGACACCTCCAAGGTGCGCTCGGCCGTGTACCGCCCGGTCTTCAAATGGGTCTTCTTCATCTTCGTGGCCGTGTGCCTCGGCCTCGGCTGGGTCGGCTCGCAGCCGCCGG
Organism: Labrys monachus; assembly: GCF_030814655.1. NCBI lineage: Bacteria > Pseudomonadati > Pseudomonadota > Alphaproteobacteria > Hyphomicrobiales > Xanthobacteraceae > Labrys > Labrys monachus. Next base: position 4,885,690 of record NZ_JAUSVK010000001.1, on the reverse strand, counting down.
AGGGCATGCTGCTGGTGGCCGGACGCGTGCTGACCTTCTTCTACTTCGCCTTCTTCATCATCGCGCTGCCGCTCCTGGGGCTGTTCGAGGAGACGAAGCCTGTGCCCGCCTCGATAGCGGATGCGATCCTGGCAAAATCGGGCAGCGGCGACGCCGTGCCGGCAAGCAACGCTTGAGGGTGGAACCGGAAATGACCCTTATGTCCAAGCCTTCCATCCGCCCGCTCTCCTCGCGCATCGCCCGCTTCGGCCTGGCGCTCGCCGCGGCGGTGGCCGTCGCCGGCTTCGCCCTGCCGGCCGCGGCCCAGGAAGCGATACCGGCCCTGAAGCCGGCGCGCGAAAGCTGGAGCTTTGCCGGCCCCTTCGGCCATTACGACCGCGAGCAGCTGCAGCGCGGCTTCAAGGTCTACAAGGAAGTCTGCTCGGCCTGCCACAGCCTGCACCGTGTGGCTTTCCGCAACCTGTCGGAGCCCGGCGGGCCGGAATTCACCGAGGGGCAGGTCAAGGCGCTGGCGGCGACCTATACGATCGCCGACTTCGACGACAAGGGACAGCCCGTCGACCGGCCGGGTCGCGCGGCCGACTATTTCCCGCTGGTGTTCCCGAACGACGACGCCGCCCGCGCCGCCAATCACGGCGCGGTGCCGCCGGACATGTCGCTGCTCGCCAAGGCGCGCGGCACCAAGTCGGGCTTTCCCTGGTTCATCTCCGACGTCGTGACCCAATATCAGGAGCAGGGGCCGGACTATATCCACGCCCTCATCACCTATGGCTATCTCGGCAAGGACGAGAAGGTGCCGGAGGTGGAGTCGCCCGATCCGAACGATCCGACCAAGACGATCAAGGAGCCCTTCAAGGTTCCGGACGGCCTGAACTACAACAAGGTGTTCCCGGCCCATTCGATCGCCATGGCCAAGCCGCTGCAGGACGGCCAGGTCGAATATACCGACGGGGCGCCGCAGACCGTCGACCAATATACCAGGGACGCCGCGGCCTTCCTGAACTGGGCGGCGGATCCTTCGCTCGAGGAGCGCAAGCGCACCGGTTTCAAGGTGCTGATCTTCCTGATCGTGCTGTCCGGCCTGCTCTATTACACCAAGAAGAAGGTCTGGGCCGAGGCGCACTGAGCCTCGCGCGCCCGAACATATCGACCGCAGAACGGCCGGAGACCATCGTCTCCGGCCGTTCGCTTTGATGGGCAAGCCGGGCTCGACTCCCGCCTCTCGGCGTGGTCTCTTCCGGCACCGCCATGATGCGAAAGACGCCATGACCGCCAAGTCCTCCAAGATCCTCAAGGATGCGATCCGCACCATTCCGGACTATCCCAAGCCGGGGATCGAATTCCGCGACATCACCACGCTGCTGGGCGATGCCTGGGCGTTCCGCCGCGCCGTCGACGAACTGGTGCAGCCCTGGGCCGGCGCCAAGATCGACAAGGTCGCCGGCATCGAAGCCCGCGGCTTCATCCTCGGCGGCGCGCTCGCCCACCAGCTTTCCGCCGGCTTCGTCCCGGTGCGCAAGAAGGGCAAGCTGCCGCATGAGACGGTGCGCATCGCCTATTCGCTCGAATATGGCCTCGACGAGATGGAGGTCCACAAGGACGCGGTGAAGCCGGGCGAGAAGGTCATCCTGGTCGACGACCTCGTCGCCACCGGCGGGACGGCGGAGGCCGCGGTCAGGCTCCTGCGCGAGATCGGCGCCGACGTGATCGCGGCGGTCTTCGTGATCGACCTTCCCGCCCTCAAGGGCGCCGACCGGATAAGGGCGCTCGGCGTGCCCGTGCACACGCTGATGGCGTTCGAGGGGCACTGAGCGGTGCGCCGGCATCCTGCCGCTTCCGGCTGCGCGAGGCGGCACGCCGCAATCATTTGCATTTTGCCGGGCTTCGGTCTATGAGCACGGCGTCCCGCGACCAGACACCCCTGGAGGCAAAGCGGGACAGCCGTAACGGCCGCGTCAGCGGCTTTTTTTGATCGTTTCAAGGAATATACCATGTCCGTCGTGAAGCAGATTTCCGCCACGGCGCGCACGCAAGTGGGCAAGGGGGCCGCGCGTGCCGTTCGTCGTGAAGGAAAAGTGCCGGCCGTCATCTACGGTGCCGGCAAGCCCCCCATCGCCATCGCGCTCGACGCCAAGGCGACGAATCTCCTCGTCTATGCCGGCCACTTCCTGACCAACGTCCTGGAGATCGACGTCGAGGGCACCAAGTCCCGCGTCATTCCGCGCGACTATGCGCTGGATCCGATCAAGGACACCGTCGAGCACGTCGACTTCCTGCGTATCGACGCGGGTTCGCGCCTGCGCGTCGAAATCCCGGTCCATGCCATCAATGCTGCGGCCTCCCCGGGCGTGAAGCGCGGCGGAACGGTCAATATCGTCGCGCATACGCTGGCCGTGCTGGCGCCGGCCGACAATATTCCCGATGCGATCGAAGTCGACGTGTCCAGCCTCGACATCAACGATTCCCTGCATATCTCGCAGGTTACCCTGCCGGCCGGCGTGTCCTTCGCGGGCCAGGGCGACGAGACGCTGGTTTCGATCGTCGCGCCCGCGGCGGACGAAGAACCGGCGGCTACGGCCGAAGCCGCCGCACCGGCTGCGGCTGCCAAGGCTCCGGCCGCGGCCGCCAAGGCTCCGGCTGCCAAGGCTCCCGCGCCGAAGAAGTAATCCGGCCTGTCGCGCCCGTCGGGGAAGGCCGGGTTCGCCCGGCCTTTTTTGCGTGGCGGATCGTCTTTCCTGAAAGGTTCCCGCCATGCGCTTGTTTGTCGGGCTCGGCAATCCCGGCGCCAAATATGCCGCCAACCGCCACAATATCGGCTTCATGGCCCTCGACGAGATCGCGCGGCGGCACCGCTTCGCCCCCTGGCGCGCGCGTTTCCAGGGCCAGGTCGGCGAAGGCGTGATCGGCGAGGAGCGGGTGATGCTGCTGAAGCCGCAGACCTTCATGAACGAGAGCGGACAGTCGGTGGGCGAGGCCATGCGCTTCTTCAAGCTCGGCCTCCGCGACATCTCCGTCTTCCACGACGAGCTCGACCTTGCGCCTGCGAAGATGCGCGTGAAGGTCGGCGGCGGCAATGCCGGGCACAACGGCCTGCGCTCGATCACGGCGCATTGCGGCAATGATTATCGCCGGGTCAGGCTCGGCATCGGCCATCCCGGCGACAAGGCGCTGGTCTATCCCTATGTATTGGGCGATTTCGCCAAGGCGGAGCGGCCCTGGGTCGAGGATCTGTGCGTGGCCTGCGCCGACGCCGCGGCGCTGCTGGCGTCCGGCGAGGATGCGAGCTTCCAGAACAAGGTGCACCTGTTCATGGAGGCCCATGGCCATGGCGCGGTCAGGCTGCCGGGCGCAAGGGACTGACATCGGCGGACTGACATCGGCTGTGGCGGCCGGCTGACGGACGGTCTATCAGCGTGTGAACAATCTTGCCGGTGGCTGCGAGCCTTCGGCGCAGCATGAATGACGAGCGAGAGCCATGGGTTTCAAATGCGGTATCGTCGGCCTGCCCAATGTCGGCAAGTCGACCCTGTTCAATGCGCTGACGCAGACGGCGGCGGCACAGGCGGCGAACTATCCCTTCTGCACCATCGAGCCGAATGTCGGCGACGTCGCGGTGCCGGATGAGCGGCTGGAGAAGCTGGCGGCGATCTCCAAATCGGCGACCATCATCCCGACCCGCCTGACCTTCGTCGACATCGCCGGCCTGGTGCGGGGCGCCTCCAAGGGCGAGGGGCTCGGCAACCAGTTCCTGGGCAATATCCGCGAATGCGATGCCATCGCCCATGTCGTGCGCTGCTTCGAGGATGGCGACGTCACCCATGTCGAAGGCAAGATCGATCCGGTCGCCGATATCGAGACCATCGAGACCGAGCTGATGATCGCCGACCTCGACAGCCTCGAGCGCCGGGTCGTCGCGCTGGAAAAGAAGGCGCGCGGCGGCGACAAGGATTCCAAGGAGACGCTCGACCTCGTCAACCGCGCTCTGGTGCTGCTGCGGGAGGGCAAGCCTGCCCGTCTCGTCGACGTGAAGCCGGAAGAGCGCCGCGCCTTCGACATGCTCCAGCTCCTTTCCGCCAAGCCGGTGCTCTATGTCTGCAATGTCGAGGAGGCCTCCGCCGACAAGGGCAACGCGCTGTCGGACAAAGTGAAGGCCCGCGCCGCCGAGGAGGGCGCCAAGGCCGTCATCGTCTCCGCCAAGATCGAGAGCGAGATCGCCGTGCTGCCGCCCGACGAGCAGAAGGACTATCTCGACGCCATCGGCCTGTCGGAGCCCGGCCTCAACCGCGTGATCCGCACGGGCTATGAGCTTCTCGACCTCGTGACCTATTTCACGGTCGGACCGAAGGAAGCGCGCGCCTGGACCATCACCAAGGGCATGCGCGCGCCCCAGGCGGCCGGCGTCATCCATTCGGATTTCGAGAAGGGCTTCATCCGCTCGGAGACCATCGCCTATGGCGACTATATCGCCCTCAACGGCGAGAGCGGCGCCAAGGAAGCCGGCAAGTTCCGCCTGGAGGGCAAGGAATACGTCGTCGCCGACGGCGACGTGCTGCATTTCCGCTTCGCGACCTGACCGCCGCCGCGGGGCAGAGGCCGGGCGCCGATCGATGCACCGATCCGGCTCGCCCTCTCGCCGCTTCCGATGCGGATTCCGCTGAGAACATCGATTTATCCATGGTATGCAGAGCCGGGGCCATCGACGGACCTCCCGGGAAGCGCCATGCCAGACCCCGATCCGGCGCGTGGAACGGCCAGTGAGCGGCCGACCATCCACGATGTCGCACGGCTCGCCAATGTTTCGCCTGCCACGGTTTCGAAGGTGCTGCGCGGCGTCGGCGCGGTGAAGGCGGACAATGCCGCCCGCATCCACCAGGCGGTGCGGGAACTCGGATTTCGCATCGATCCTCTCGCCGCCAATCTCCGGCGCTCCCGGCGTTCCATCGTCGGCCTGGTGGTGCCCGATTTCCGCAACCCCTTCTTCGGATCGATCGTCGCCGCGTTCGAGCGGCTGGCCGAGAGCAGCGGCTATCGTCTCGTCGCCGTCAGCAGTTCCGAGAAGCCCGAGCGGGAGGGCAGCCAGATCGAGGCGCTGCTCGACTGGCGCGTCGCCGGGCTGATCGTGGTGCCGATGGGGGAGACGCCGCCGGTGCAGGCCTCGATCCGCGACCAGAATGTTCCGATGGTGCTGATCGACCGCGTGCCGGACGAGACCGGCTTCGACAAGGTGGCGGTCAACAATGCCGAGGCGAGCGCGGCGGTCATCCGCCACCTCGCCGGCCTCGGGCACCGGCGCATCCTGGTGGCCTGCGCGTCGCCGGAACGCACCACCATGCGCGAACGCATGCGGGGCGTCATGGCGGCGGCCGAGGCGGCTGGGCTCGCCGGCGCCGTCGAGGTCGTCGCCTGCGGCCATGACGTCGCTTCGGCCATGGCGGCGATGGCCGAGCGCTTCGCGGCGGGGAACCTGCCGACGGCCGCCTTTGCCCTGTTCAGTCCGGCGACGCTGGCGATCCTGCGCGAGGTGGAGAGGCGGGGCCTCGCCGTGCCCCGCGACCTCTCGGTCGTCGGCTTCGACGATGTCGAGTGGATGCAGGTCACCCATCCGCCGATCGCCGCCGTCATCCAGCCGATCGAGGAGATCGCCGGCACGGCCTGGACGCAGCTGATGCACCGCCTCGCCAATCCCGGCGGGGCGCCCTGCTCGTTCGAGGTCACCTGCCGGCTGGATTTCCGCGCCTCGGTCGCGCCGCCGGGGCAATAGGCCGCGCCGACGGCTCTCACATCGGCATTCGCGGGGCTTCCGGATAGGCGGTGTCCACCAGTTCTGCCCGCAGATAGGCGACAAGCCGGTCGATCGCCGCTTCCACCGGGCCGTCATTGGTGATGATGAGATCGGGCCCGAGCGCATCCTCGCGGTCGATCCTGCGGGCGAGGCGGGCGCGGATCAGGTCGGCGCTCTCGCGTCCGCGGGCGGCGAGGCGGGCGGCGATGACCTCGGCCGGTGCGGTGACGAGGACGACGGCAACCGCCGGAAAGTTCTGGCGCGCGTCGGCGATGCTCGATCGCGACAGATTGCAGACGGCGTGGACGCCGCTGCGGACCATGTCGCGCAAGGCCAGCGGCAGGCCGTAGCCCAACCCGTGGGCATGCCAGGACAGGGAGAAGCCGCCTTCTGCCTCGGCCCTCGCGAACGCCGCATCCGAAAGCGTGTCGTGGTCCTCGGCCGCCGAGGGCGGACGGGTGACGATGCGGCGGGGGAACAGGATACGGGCATCGCCGTCGAGCCTCATGCGTGCGGCGTCGATGAGCGTATCCTTGCCGGCGCCGCTGGGGCCGACCACGGCGATCAGCTTGCCGGTGCGCGGCCTCGGCGCGATCGTCATGCCGCGATCCTTCCCTCGCGCCAGACCCGGCGCACGATCGGCGTCGAGCCGGCGCTGCCGACCCTGAGCAGATCGGCCCGGCGGCCCTTTTCGAGGCGGCCGCGGTCGTCGAGGCCGGTGGCGCGAGCCGGCGTGTCCGTCACCATGCGGATGGCGGCCGGCAGGTCGATCGCCGGCACGCGCTCGGGCAGCAGGAACGCCGCCAGCAGGAGGCTCCCCGGCACATAGTCGGAGGAGAGGATGTCGAGGACCTTTTCGCGCGCCAGGTCGGCCGCGGCGATGTTGCCGGAATGCGAGCTGCCCCGCACCACATTGGGAGCCCCCATCATCACGCGGATGCCGGCGGCATGCGAGGCCAGCGCGGCTTCCAGGGTCGTCGGGAATTCGGCGATGGCGACACCGTCCGCGACCGCTTCCTCGACATGGGTGGCGGTCGCGTCGTCATGGCTGGCGAGCACGATGCCGTGGCGGCGGGCCAGTGCTACCAGGCTGGTGCGGCTATGGGAGGCGTAGCGGGCGTGCTTGTCCAGCTTGGCGTCGATATAGGCCTGGACGTCGGCACCGTCGAGCCCGCGCTTGGGCATGTAGAACTTCATCCACTGGTCGAGATTGCGGAACTGGCGCTGCCCCGGCGTGTGGTCCATCAGCGAGAGCATGTGGATCTCGTAGGAGCCATGATAGCGCTCGAAATCGGCGAGGACGTCATGGGTCGCGAGCTCGCAGCGCAGATGGGTGCGGTGCTCGACCCGCAGATGCCCGCCCCGGCGCGCTTCCTCGAGAGCGGCGGCGAGGATGTTGCCCTCGCTCGAGATGGTGTTCTCCTCGTTCTCCGAGCCCAGCCGGATCGAATCGAACACCGTGGTGATGCCGGAGGCGGCGATCTGCGCGTCATAGGCCATCACGGCGCTCAGCGCATGCCAGCGCACGGTCGGGCGGGGGGCGTAATGGGCTTCGAGATGGTCGGTATGAAGCTCGATCAGGCCGGGGACGACATGGTCGCCGCCCATGTCGAGGCCGGGCTCGGGCGCCTCGCCTTCGCCGAGATCCACGATCATGCCCTTGTCGACGGCGAGCCAGCCATGCTCGACGATGCGGTCGACGAGGACGAGGCGGGCATTGGTCAGAAGGAATTGGTCACGGTCGGGCATGGCTGGAGTTCCGAGGTTCAGGCGGCCGGCGAAGGCGAGAAACGGGTGACGTCGACGATGCGGTCGGCGACCCGTCCGCGGACATCTTCATCGTGGAAGATGCCGACGATGGCGACGCCTTTTTGCTTCTTCTCCTGCACGAGGTCGACGACGACGGCGCGGTTGGCGGCATCGAGCGAGGCGGTCGGCTCGTCGAGCAGGAGGAGCGGACGGTCCGGGGCGAGGCCGCGCGCGATGTTGACGCGCTGCTGCTCGCCGCCGGAAAAGGTTGCCGGCGGCAGGCCCCACAGCCTTTCGGGCACGTTGAGCAGGCTCAGCAGGCGCCTGGCGCGGGCGGTCGCCTCCTCGGCGCCGAGGCCGGCCTCGCGGGCCGCGTCGGCGACGATGGCGAGCGCCGGCACGCGGGGGATGACGCGCAGGAACTGGCTGACATAGCCCATGACGTCCCGGCGCAAGGCGAGGATGCGGCGCGGCGCGGCGCTGGCGACGTCGACCTCCTCGTCGCCGTCGCGCAGGAGGATGCGGCCCTGGTCGCAGCGGTAATTGCCGTAGATCATCTTCAGGATCGAGGATTTGCCGGCGCCCGACGGGCCGCCGAGCACCACGCATTCGCCCGGCATCACCGCGAAGCCGACATCGCGCATCACGCCGATGCGCTGGCCGCCCTGCAGATGGAGGGTGAAGCTCTTGCCGACCGCCTCGAGGGCGAGGAAGGGAGGGGAATTGCTCATGCTGCCAGCACCGAGGAAACCAGAAGCTGCGTATAGGCTTCGTGCGGATCGTCCAGGACCTGGTCCGTCAGCCCGGTCTCGATCACGCGGCCCTGCTTCATCACCATGATACGATGGGATAACAGCCGTGCGACGGCAAGATCGTGGGTGACGATGACCACGGCGATGCCGAGATCGGCGACGAGGCCGCGCAGGAGGTCGAGCAGGCGGGCCTGCACCGAAACGTCGAGGCCGGAGGTCGGCTCGTCCATGAAGACGAGGCGGGGGCGGGTGACGAGATTGCGGGCGATCTGCAGGCGCTGGCGCATGCCGCCCGAGAAGCTGGTCGGCAGGTCGTCGATGCGGCCGGCCTCGATCTCGACCCGGCCGAGCCAGTCGACCGCGGCCTCGCGGATGCGGCCGTAATGGCGGGCGCCCACCGCCATCAGCCGCTCGCCGACATTGGCGCCGGCCGAAACGCCCATGCGCAGGCCGTCCCGGGCGTCCTGGCGCACGAAGCCCCAGTCGGTGCGCAGGAGGAAGCGCCGTTCCGCCTCGCTGAGCGAGAACAGGTCCCGCGTGACGCCGTCGCGCATGCGGTAATCGACGTGTCCGGCGGTCGGCTCCAGCTCGCTGGAGAGGAGGCCCAGCAGCGTCGACTTGCCTGACCCCGATTCGCCGACGACGGCGAGGACCTCGCCCTCGTGGAGGTCGAAGGAGACGTCGGCGCAGCCGAGGCGGACGCCGTAATGCTTGGTCAAGCCGCGTGCCCGGAGGAGGGGCTCTTCTTGCATCGTCATGCCGAGGGCTCCGGCAGGGGCAGGAGGAAGGAGATGCCATGCCGCTCGAAGCCGAGCGAATCATAGAAGGCATGGGCGTTGGCGGTCTTGAAGCCGGAGGACAGGGCGACCTTGTAGCACCCCTTCTCGCCGGCCATCGCGATGGCGCGGCGGAGCATGGCCTTGCCGAGGCCCTCGCCCTGCCGGCCGGATGCCACGACGACCGCCTCGATCAGCCCCGAGAAGCGGCCGCGCCGTGCGATATTGTCGATGATCATCAGGCAGAACGTGCCGACCACCGTGCCATCGCGTTCGGCGACATAGAGCGTGTAGTCCGGATAGGCGGCAAAGCGTGCCAGCTTGGCCTTGGCTTCGTCCAGCGACAGGATGTTGTCGCCATTGAAATCGGGTTGGCCGTACAGGGCGAGCACCGCCGGCAGGTCGGCTTCGCCACCGGGCCGGACGAGGAGGGAAGGGTCTGACGAGGAGCACATCTAGCTGAAATCCGATCGAAGGGAGCGATTGCCTTCCCGGGAGCGCGGACGTCCCGTCCGCCCTTCCTCGCCGCGCGGCGCAGGCGGGTGGGCGCCGACGGCCGCGGGTGGGAGGCCAAGAGGATCAAGCGCCTTCTCCCGGGCCGGGACTCCGCATTTCCTCCGGAAATGCTTGGGGTACCGGCAGGGAGATGAGGGCCTGAACTTCAGCGAAGAGAGCTCGATGGCCGTATTCGAATTGTCGAACGTCAGGCCCTCATCCGGCGCTCCGCGCCACCTTCTCCCATTCGGGAGAAGGAAGATTGCGCTCTGCATGGCGCCCATGAACGCATCCGCCTCAGCCATGGCCGCCTCCGGCGAGCGCGTCCGGCGCCTCGCCCAGCATCGCGCCCTTGTGGCCCTCGGCCCGCCGCTTCTCGCAATGATCGGTGTCCGAGCAGACGAACATGCGTCCGCCGCGATCGTCGAGCACGACTTCGTCGAGATAGACGGCCGTCGCGGCGCACAGCGCGCAGGGCTGGCTGAATTCCTGCACGGTGAAGGGATGGTCCTCGAAATCGAGGCTGCGGACGGCGGTGTGCGGCGGTACCGCATAGATGCGCTTCTCGCGGCCGGCGCCGAACAATTGCAGCGCCTCGCAGTCGTCGAGCTTGGGATTGTCGAATTTCGGCGTGGGGGAGGGATCCATCACATAGCGCCCGGCGACCTCGACCGGATAGGCGTAGGTGGTGGCGATATGGCCGTGGCGGGCGATGTCCTCATAGAGCTTGACATGCATCAGCCCGTAATCGGCGAGGGCATGCAGCTTGCGGGTCTCGGTCTCGCGCGGCTCCAGGAAGCGCAGCGGCTCGGGGATGGGCACCTGGTAGACGAGGATCTGGTCCGGCTTCAGCGCCGTCTCCGGTACGCGGTGCCGCGTCTGGATGATGGTGGCCTCGGCGGTCGAGGTCGTGGTGGCGACGCCGGCCGTCTTGGCGAAGAAGCGGCGGATCGAGACGGCATTGGTGGTGTCGTCGGCGCCCTGGTCGATGACCTTGAGCACGTCGTCCGGCCCGATCACCGCTGCCGTCACCTGCACGCCGCCGGTGCCCCAGCCATAGGGCATCGGCATCTCGCGCGAGGCGAAGGGGACCTGATAGCCGGGGATGGCGATCGCCTTGAGGATCGCCCGGCGGATCATGCGCTTGGTCTGCTCGTCGAGATAGGCGAAGTTGTAGCCCTGGGCCATGTGGCCGGGCCGGCTCGTCGGTTCGGCACTCATTCGGCGGCCTCCTTCGCGGCGTGGCGCGCGGCATGCTCGGCCCGCAGGCGCCGCACCAGGTCGAGCTCGGCCTGGAAGTCGACATAATGCGGCAGCTTGAGATGCTCGACGAAGCCGGTCGCCTGCACATTGTCGCAATGGGAGAGCACGAATTCCTCGTCCTGGGCCGGGGAGGCGACGGTCTCGCCGAAGTCGCGGGCGCGCAGCGAGCGGTCGACCAGCGCCATCGACATCGCCTTGCGCTCGGCCTGGCCGTAGACGAGGCCGTAGCCGCGCGTGAACTGCGGCGGTGCCTCGGCGGATCCGGCGAACTGGTTGACCATCTGGCATTCGGTGAGGGTGATGCTGCCCATCGGCACCGCGAAGCCGAGTTCCTCCGGCACGAATTCGACCTCGACCTCGCCGAGGCGGATCTCGCCGACGAAGGGGTGGGTGCGGCCATAGCCGCGCTGGGTCGAATAGGCGAGCGACAGCAGGAAGCCCTCGTCGCCGCGCGCCAGGGCCTGCAGGCGCAGGTCGCGATCGGCCGGAAATTCCAGCGGCTCGCGCGTCATGTCGCCGACGGCGGCGTCGGTCCGCGGCTCGGCGTTGCGCTCGATCAGGTCTTCGTCACCGAGAAGGTCGGTGACGCGCGGCACGGCGCCGCCGTCGGCCGGCTTCTCCAGCGGCCGTTCGACGTCCGCCCCGGCCGCGAGCATGAAGTCGATCAGCCGGTGGGTGTAGTCGAAGGTCGGCCCGAGGACCTGCCCGCCCGGCAGGTCCTTGAAGGTGGCGGAGATGCGCCGGCGCAGGGCCATCGCGGCGGTGTCGAGCGGCACGGAGGTGCCGAAGCGGGGCAGGGTGGTGCGGTAGGCCCGCACCAGGAAGACCGCCTCGACGAGGTCGCCCCGCGCCTGCTTGACGGCGAGCGCCGCGAGATCGCGGTCATAGAGCGAGCCCTCCGCCATGACGCGGTCGACGCCGAGGCCGAGCTGCTCGCGGATCTGTTCGGGCGTGAGGTCCGGCACGGCCTCGTCACCGCGGCGGACATGGGCGAGCAGGCGATGGGCATTGTCGATGGCTTCTTCGCCACCCTTGACGGCGACATACACGATCAGGCCTCCCCGATGAGTTTCGACGAGCGCGGCAGCGCCGCGACGATGCCGTCCGACACGAGGAAAAGGTCGATGCCGCGCGGGAAGGAGGCGTGGTTGGCCGCCAGCTCCGCCTCGAAGTCCGCCGGCAGCGGCGCCGCGGCGAGGCCCGCCCGGCCCTTGATGCCGGGGCCGGAGAAGACGAGGTCCGTGCCCGTGCTCAACCGGTCGACGGCGATGACCAGGGTGGTCGAGCGGTCGGGATATTCGTCGCTGCCGGCGGCGAAGACCGCGAAAGCCGGGCAGTGCCGCGCCTCGGCGATCAGCGCGAAGGCGGCGTCGGCCGGATCCGCCACGAAGCGCGCCCCGGTGTGGAAGGCGAGATAGCGCCGCACGGCGGGTTCCGCTGCGAGGGCGGCATCGAGCCAGAGGGGGGCTTCATGATCGGCCAGCGCCAGCGCCACCGCGGCGAGTTCGGGCGTCAGCGGCGCGGGCGGCGCCACGCCTGCGGCGAGCGGCTGCAGGGTCGCCGGCCGCGACAGCGCCGCCATGCAGGCGCGGAAGACGGCCTGCGATTCGAGGGGAGCGTCCGTGAAGCCGGACGCGAAGGCGGAATCGGGCATCAGTCGTCTCCCCGCACCATCGTGAAGAAATTGACCCTGGTCGCCGCGGTCCGGCGGGCGGTGCGGTCCGCCTCGGCGGCAAGCCGCTCGGCGACCGGCCGGAGCGCGGCCTCCACGGCCTGCCGCCGGCTGTCGTCCTGCCAGAGCGCGTCGAGGACGGCGGCGGCCGTCGCCTTCGCGAGGTCCCGGCCGAGGTGATAGGCAAAGCCGATCTCGCCGCCGGCGAGGCGGATCGTCGCCCGCGAGGCGCTGGCCTCCCCCAGGTTGAAGGGGCCCCCGTCGCCGCCGATGCGGCCCTGCAGCATGACGAGGCCGGTCTGCGGCGTCCTCAGGACGTCATGGGCCGGCACCGGCGCCAGCCGCTCCAGCGCCTGGTCGAGCTCGGCGCAGCAGGCATGGGCGCAGAGGCGCATCGCGGCCCGGCGCGCATCCGTCATGGTGATGTGAACGTTCGGTGCGATCTCAGTCACGGCCAGATCCATGTCGAGCTTTTCGCTTTAGATGTCTAATGATATAGACAACTATATGACCAACAGCGCAACACCGGTATGACAGTTTCCCGCACCGCCCAGGATTTTATCGCCGCGCCGCGCCGCGACGGCATCGCCGCCTGGCGCAAGATCGCCGATGCGCTGGAGGCGGATATCACCGGCGGCACGCTGATGGCCGGCAGCCAGCTGCCGGCCGAGACGCTGCTCGCCGAGCGCTTCGCCGTCAATCGCCATACCGTGCGCCGGGCCCTGGCCGAACTCACCGTGAAGGGCCTGGTGCGCGCCACGCAGGGCCGGGGCACCTTCGTCGAGGCCCGGCGCCTTCCTTATCCCATCGGTCCGCAGACCCGCTTCACCCAGAATGTCGCGCGGGAGGGGCGCGAGCCGGGCGCAGCGCTTCTCGCGGCGGCCCATGTCCGCGCCGACGAGCGTATCGCCTCCCTGCTGGCGCTGCGGCCCGGCGACCCCGTGCTGCGCCTCGACACGCTGCGCTCGGCCGACGGCGTGCCGCTCACGCTCGGCCTTTCCTTCGTCCCGCTGCCGCGCTTTGCCGGCCTGGAAGCGGCGCTTCGCCTGCATGGGGCGATCACCCCGGCCTTCGCCGCCTGCGGCGTCGCCGACTACCGCCGCCTGGAGACGCGGGTCGGCGCCCGCATCGCGCTGCCCGGCGAAGCCGAGCGGCTCGATCTCGCCCCGGGCCGGCCGGTGATGGTCGTCGACAGCATCAATGTCGATCTCGACGCCGTGCCGATCCAGGCGACCCGCGCCCTGTTCGCGGCGGATCGTACTGAGATCGTCGTGCAGAGCTGAGAGGAGCGGGGACGTCCGCGCTCCGGATCAGGTCGCGTCGCGGTAGGCGTGCAGCCGTCCCTGCGGGTCGGTGACGGCATAGGCGCCGTCGTCCTGCCGCTGCACATAGGCTGGGCCGATCGGAACCTTGCCGTGGCCGCCGGGAATGTCGAGGACATAGGTCGGCTGGGCAAGGCCGGTGAGCGAGCCGCGCAAGGCGCGCATCAGGTCCTGGCCCTGCGCGACCGTCGTCCGGAAATGGCGGGTGCCCTTCGCCAGGTCGCCATGATGCAGGTAGTAGGGCTTGATCCGCATGGCGACCAGCGCCCGGAACAGCGCGGAGAGATCGGCGGCCGTGTCGTTGATGCCGCGCAGCAGCACGGTCTGGCTCACCATCGGAATGCCCGCATCGACGAGACGGGCGCAGGCCTGGCGGGCCGCTGGGCTCAGTTCGCGCACATGATTGGCGTGGAGCGCCACGAAAACCGCCTTGGGGCCGGCGAGGCTCTTCACGAAATCGTCGGTGACGATCTCGGGCGCCACCACCGGCACGCGCGTATGGAAGCGGACGGCGCCGACATGCTCGATCCCGGCGAGGGCGGACATGATCTGCCGGAGCCGCCTCTGCGACAGGATGAAGGGGTCGCCTCCGGTGACGATGACCTCGAAAATATTGGCGTTGCCCGCGATATAGGCGAGCGCGGCATCCAGTTCGGACCGCGTGAGGTTCTCGCCTTCCGGCCCCACCATCTCCCGGCGGAAGCAGAAGCGGCAATAGACGGGGCAGACATGCAGCGGCTTCAGCAGCACCCGGTCGGGATAGCGGTGCACGATGCCCCGCACCGGCGTGAACGGTTCGTCGCCGATGGGGTCGTCCAGTTCCTCCGGGCTCCACAATAGTTCCTGTTCCGTCGGAACGAATTGCGCGGCGATCGGGTCCCCGGCCGGCGGCCCGGTCATCAGGTCGGCCATGCCCGGCGTCACCGCGACGGAGAAGCGGCGGGCGACCTCCTCGATCTCCTCTCGCAGCGATGCGGGAACGAGGCCGCGCCCCTCCAGATCGGATACGCTCCGGAGGCTGGCTTGCTTGTTCATCGTCAGGGTCCTTCACGGGGCCGGAATGCCGGAGACCGCCGAAAATCGATCGCGCCGCCGGAATGTCCCCGCGGCAGGCTCATAGCGGTCCGGGCCGGTTCGCGAAAGCCGGAACGTGCCAAAATGGTGCTCGACGCGCCGGATGGGCGCAGGCATCATCGATATGGGGGGACCCTATCAGGAGAATCAACCATGATCCGGCTGGTCACGATCGCGCTTGTCTCGGCCTGCTTCGCCACGAGCGCGCTGGCGGACACCACCTGCAAGAGCCAGGCGAGCGACAAGAAGCTGGCGGGGGCGGCCCTCACCAGCTTCAGCAAGAAATGCGCGCGGGATGCGGCGACGGCCTGCAACAGCCAGGCTGCGGCTAAGAAGCTCTCGGGAGCGGCCAAGACCAGTTTCGTCAAGAAATGCACCAACGACGCCGTCGGCGGATAGGCGTGGCGCGGGGCCGCCGCCGCGTCAGCTGCGCGGCGGCCGCCCGATGATGGCGAGGCGGATGCGCGACGAGATCAGATCGATGACCGCGACGGTGACCAGGATCATGAAGACGAGGATGCCGAGGGGCTGGAGGTCGAGCATGCGCACCATCTCGGCGAGATATTGGCCGACCCCGCCCGCTCCCACGATGCCGATGATCGTCGCCGAACGGACATTCGATTCGAAGAAGTAGAGCACCTGGCTCGCCATCACCGGCAGGACCTGCGGGATCAGTGCGAAACGGATGCGGTGGAGCTGGTTGCCGCCGGTCGAGATCACGCCTTCGCCCGCCCGTGCGTCGGTGGCCTCGATCGCCTCCGAGAACAGCTTGCCGAGCCCGCCGAAATCGACGCAGATGATCGCCAGCACGCCGGCGAACGGGCCGAGACCCACGACGTTGATCCAGATCAGCGCCCAGATCAGCGCGTCGACGGAGCGGATCACGTCGAGGCCGCGCCGGACGGCGAAATGCGCGAAGATGTTGGGAACGATGTTGCGCGCTGCCAGGAACGACACGGGCGCTGCCAGGATCGCAGCCGTCAGCGTCCCCGCGAAGGCGATGCCGAGCGTCTGCACGAGGGCCTCCACGAAGAACCAGAACCGTCCTTCCGAATCGGGCGGGAGCATCTGCCGGACATAGGTGCCGAGACGCAGCAGACCGGCGGCGAAGCGCTCGGGCGTGATCTCGAGCCTGACCATCGCGAGGAACAGAAGGGCGAGCATGGCCGCAGCCAGCGCGCCGACTTTCGCCCGATTCCGCCAGGACGGCCGGAAATAGGCGGGGTATCGCGCTGCCAGGGCGGCGGGATCCACGTCGCCGGGAGGGCGGTGGGGTGGATGGCCGCCGATCATCGATGGGCCTGCGCGCCCGCCAGGCGGTGGCGAAGCCGTTCGGTCAGGAGGTCGATGACGAAGACGGTGACGATGATCATCACCAGCATGGCGCTGACGTCCGAATAATAGAAGCTGCGGATGGCGACGATGAATTCCTGCCCGATGCCGCCGGCGCCGATGAAGCCCATGACGCTGGCGCTGCGGACATTGATCTCGAAGCGAAGCAGCGTGTAGGACGCGAAGCTCTGCATCACCTGCGGCACCACGGCGAAGCGTATCGTCTGGAGCCAGGAGGCGCCGGTGGCGGTGACGCCTTCGACCGGCTTCATGTCGATGTTCTCGACGACCTCGGCGAACAGCTTGCCGAGCGCGCCCATCGTGTGGACGGTGAGCGCGACGGCACCGGCCATCGGTCCCGATTTGAACGCGATCAGGAAGATCATCGCAAACACGATGTCGGGCACGGTGCGGCAGAATTCGAGCCAGCGCCGCGCCAGGGCGCGCAGGATGCGGCTGGACGTCAGGTTGGCCGACGCGGCGAAGCACAGGAGGAAGGCGCCGACGGCACCGAGAAGCGTGCCGACATAGGCCGCGAGCAGGGTGTCGCCGAGCAGAAGCAGCCACTTGCCGAAATTCCAGTACCAGCTCGCCATGTCCCCGGCGAAGTTGGACAGCGTCAGATGGGGCAGGATGCGGACGATATAGCTGGTGAAATTGTCGATATGGGCGAAGAAAGCCCCGGGCCTGACGTCGGCGGCCCGGGCCGCCAGCGCATAGAGGACGGCGACGACGACGAACCCCAGCCACGCCTTGCGCCGCTTGGCCGCAACCGCATCGCGATAGGTGTGCAGCAGCGCCCTCGACTGAGCCTCGGGCAGTTGGTGGATGGCCGGCAAGAGAGGCTCCGCGTCGAAATCCCCGAAAAGGAAGAGGGCGGACAGGGCGACCATGCGCACCGGGACAAGCGCGATGGGAGGGGCGACCACCGATCGACCCGCTCCCTTGCCGCCTGTGGACAGGGGTGTCGGCGCTCCGTGTCGAGCGTTACTGCGTCCGGCGCTGGGCGTCGTTGAACTTCACCATGTCGATGATGCCCTGGTAGTCCTTGGCGGTGATCGGGGCGAGTTCGAGGTCCTTGCCGTCCGACAGCTTGTCGAAATCGACCTTGTCGTTCTTGCTCATCTGGGTGAGCGCCGCGGTGATCTTCTGCTTGAGGTCGCCGGGCAGCGAGGAGAGGACCGCGTAGGGCCCTTCGGGCAGGAAGCCGGACTTGAAGAGGATGCGGAAGTCCGACTTCTTCATCACCGAACCGTCGTCGTTCTTGAGGATGTTGCGGCTGAGCATGCGCGTCAGGTTGGAATCGTCTTCCGAATTCCAGGCGTTCACCGCGGCGTCGGCCGTGCCCTGGGCGAGCGCCAGCACGGCATTGTCGTGGCTGCCGGCATAGACGGTCGAGCCGAAGAAGGAATCGACCTCGTATCCCTGCTGGTGAAGGTAGAAGCGGGGGGCATTGTTGCCCGAGGTCGAGTTCGGGTCGACCAGAGCGAGCTTCTTGCCCTTGAGGTCGGCGATGCTCTTATAGGGGCTCTCCGCCTTCACATAGAGCACCGAATAGTAGCCGGTGAGGCCGTTGGAATGGCGGGCGACCGCAACCGGTTCGGTGGCGACGCCGGTGATCACGGCGCGGGCATAGGACGCCGGCCCGTAATAGGCGATCTGCGCGAAGCCGGCGCGCTGCGCCTCGATCACCGCGGCATAGTCGCTGGCGACGTTGAGCTTGACGGGAACGCCGACCTGCTTGGCGAGGTAGTCGGCCAGCGGCTGGTAGCGGTCGACGGTGGTCGAGGCGTTCTCGGCCGGGATGACGGCCAGCGTCAGTTCCGGATAGGAGGCCTTCCAGTCCTGGGCGTGAGCCGGCCCCTGGGCGACGGCGGTGAAGGCGGCAGCGGCGAGGCCGAGCAGCATGCGGCGCGAAAGCATGGGCTTTCTCCTGGCGGGTTGAACGGTATCGAGGGCTCGTCGAGGACAGCCTCGACGGCTCGAATCTCAGGCGGCGGTTCGAGCGGGGCGAACCCACCCGGTTCCGGACGAGGCGGCAGCCGGCGGCGCAATTTCGGCATCCATCACCTCGCCGGCTTCGAGGCCGTAGAGCTCGCGGGCCGCCGAGGCGGTGAGGGCTTCGGGCGTGGCGTCGAACACGATCCGTCCGGCCGACATGCCGACCAGCCGGTCGCAATAGCTGCGGGCGAGGTCGAGCGAATGGAGGTTGCAGATGACCGTGATGCCGAAATGCCTGTTGATGCGCAGGAGCGCATCCATCACGACCTTGGTGTTGCGCGGATCGAGCGAGGCGATGGGCTCGTCGGCCAGGATGATCGACGGCTCCTGCATCAGGGCGCGGGCGATGGCGACACGCTGCTGCTGGCCGCCGGACAGGCTGTCGGCGCGCTGCGCGGCGAGGTTGGCGATGTCGAACTGCTCGAGCGCCGACAGGGCCATCGCCCGATCCTCGCGGCTCCACCGTTGCAGCAGGGCATTCGTCGTGGAGATCTTGTTGAGCCGGCCCATCATCACATTGGTGAGGACATCGAGGCGGCCGATCAGGTTGAACTGCTGGAAGATCATGGCACAGCGCGCACGCCAGTCCCGCAGAGCCTGGCCGCGCAGCGCCGTGACGTCGAGGCCGTCGAAGCCGATCCTGCCTTCCGATGGGTCGACCAGCCGGTTCAGCATGCGCAGGAGAGTCGATTTGCCGGCGCCCGATCGCCCGATCACGCCCACGAAGCTGCCGGCCGCGATGTCGAGATTCACGTCGGACACGGCCGACTTGCCGCTGAAACGCCGGGAAACGCCCTCGATAGCCAGCATGCCTGACCTCTCTCGCTGTTGCAGCGCGAAATCGGTACGCTTGCCAAATTACGACGCCATGTCGGTTCCATGATGTTTTGACGACGCATCGACGCCGAGCGTCTCGAACTTCAAGTTGAATCGAAGCCTCAGAAGCGCGGCGCACATCGCGTGGGCCATCAAGGGCCGGCCGCAAGTCGCTGAAAGGACTCCGGGATTGCCGACGCCAGCGCGAAGGGGCCGCCATCGCGCAGCGCGCCTCTTGCCGTCTCGCCCGCAATCGGTCCATGGTGGCGCAAACCCGGCTTCCGCGGAAACGCGGTTGCTCCTGCTCTTTGTTTCGATGCGTCCTGCGATCTGCCGATCCGTCGGATCGCAGGACGTTTGAGGCCATGACCGCCGCGATGCTCCATTTCGAAGACTTTCCCACCGGCGAGACCGTCACCTATGGCAGCTATACGCTGACGCGGGAGGCGATCCTCGAATTTGCCGGGGAATACGATCCCCAACCCTTTCATCTCGACGAGACGGCGGCGGAGACATCGCTGCTGGGAGGGCTGGCGGCCTCGGGATGGCATGCCTGCGCCATCATGATGCGCCTCAATTGCGACGGCTTCCTGCTCGACGCGACGTCGATGGGAGCCCCCGGCATCGACGAGGTCAAATGGCTCGCGCCGCTGCGCCCCGGCGCGGTGCTGAGCGTGCGGCGCACCACGCTCGATTCCCGCGCCTCGAAGAGCCGGCCGGAGATGGGGCTCGTCAAGTTCCTGTTCGAGCTTCTCGCCGATGGCGAGGCCGTGGTGATGACGCAGGCGTGCTCCATCATGTTCGGGAGGCGCGCGGCATGAATTTCTTCGAGGATGTCGCCGCCGGCGACGTGAGCGAACTCGGCTCCTTCACCTTCACCGCGGAAGGCATCAAGCGCTTTGCCCGTGCCTATGACCCGCAGCCCTTCCATGTCGACGAGGCTGCGGCCGCGGCCAGCCTCTATGGCGGCCTGATCGCTTCCGGCTGGCACGTCGCCTCGGTGTGGATGAAGCTCCAGGTCGCCTATCAGAGCGAGATGATCGCCCGCGCCAGGGCAGCCGGCGAGCCGGTGGTGACGCTCGGCCCCTCGCCGGGCTTCCGCAACATGGTCTGGGCGAAACCGGTGCGGCCCGGCGATACGCTGCGCTACCGCGTCGAGATCACCGGCAAGAAGGAGAGCGCTTCGCGGCCGGAATGGGGCATCGTCTCGATGCTCGGCTCGGCCGACAACCAGCACGGCCAGCGCGCGTTCCAGTTCGACGGCGTGGTGTTCTGGGGCAGGCGCCGCAGGGCGGCATAGCTTCCCCCAATAGCAGGCGGTTTGGAGAAGAGGAGGCGTCGCGCCGCTACGCGCCAAGATTAAGAGGAAGAGGCGCAATATTGTCCTACCCGGGCTTGTCCCGGGTATTCAGCCTTCGTCCCGACTGAGGGCAGGCGGCCCAGTGGGATTGCCGGGACAAACTCGGCAATGATAAATCCTGAACCGTCACAGGCCAAAAATCGCCTTATCTCAGCGCATAGGGGCGGGACGCCCGTGGTGCCGGGGCGCTAGCGCGGGCGTTCGAGCTCGGCATAGACGGCGTAGCCGCGATGGATCGAGCGGCAGTCGAGCCGGCAGCCATGGTGCCGGGCGAGTTCCGCCAGCGCTGCCGGCAGGGCCGCGATCGGATGGACGTGGTAGCGGGCGAGCCAGGCGAACAGCAGCCGCTTGAACCAGGCCGGCAGGCGCTCCTGCTGGCCGAAATCCACGATGAGCAGCCGGCCGCCCGGCGTCAGCCCGGCGACGGCGCGTTCCAGTACGGCCCGCCAGTCCGGGATCATCGACAGCGTGTAGGAGATGTAGATGCGCTCGAAGCCGGGCCGGCCGATCTCGCCCGCCTCGAAGCGCGTGGCGTCGGCCTGGGCGAGCGCGATGCGGGCGAGGCCGCGGCGGGCCAGGGAGCGGCGTGCCGTTTCCAGCATCGCCGTCGAGATGTCGAATCCGTAGAGCGGGGACTGCGGATAGCGCCGCGCCACCGCCACCAGATTGCGGCCGGTGCCGCAGCCGATCTCGAGGATGGCGTCATCCTTGCCCGGCTTGATCGAGGCGATCAGCCGGTCGCGGCCCAGCAGGTAGTATTTGCGCGTCAGATCGTAGATGTGGCGCTGGTACCGGTAGTTCCGGTTCATCGCCTCGGCGGCGTCCTCCGCCGCCGGGGAATGGTGGTGCGCGCTCAATGGATTGTCCGCAGCTGGTAGAGGTGGAAGCCGCCATAGATGGCCGAGCGGTCGCGTGCGGTCAGCTCGCGGCAGCGCTCGCGATCGTAGAACCAGCGGGCCAGGATGTCGTCGGGGATGCGGCCGGGGAGCAGGCTTTCCTCGGCGGCGGTGCGGAAGATGACGCGCGCACCCGGACGGGCCGTGCGGGTGATCTCGGTCCACAGCTTGGTTAGGATGACGTCGGTCATCCAGTCCTGCGCATCGAGCAGCACATAGGCGTCGAGGCTGGCCTCGGGCTGGGCCTTGAGATGGTCGATCAGATTGACGTGGCGCACCTCGATGCGGTCGGCGCGGGAGCGGATGGTTTCGAAGGCGCTCCGTTCCAGATAAGGCGGCACCGGCCCGTCGCCCTCCGGCTTGTAGCCGCGCCCGAAGGCCTGCCAGGCGAAATAGTTCTGGCGCAGGTCGAAGTCGCAGGCGAGGCGCTCGAGGCGTTCGCGCAGCACGGCGGCGATGCCCTCGCCTTCGCCCGCGGCGCTCGCCAGGGCCTCGTACTGCGCCGGCGGAATGCCGAGGCCGTAGAGCGAGGCGCGCCGGCGGGTGAGCCATTTGATGTGCGGACGGTCGAAGAGCGGGGCGATGCGTTCGTCGAACAGCACGCGCTGCTCGGCGAGGTCGCGGGCCTGCAGCAGCTCGCCGGGATCGATGCGGTGGAGCTTGCCGAGCACGTGGCCGAGGCCGATGAAGCGGCCGAGCAGCCCGTGCCGGTAGAGGTTCTTGGCGAAATAGCCGATGCGGCGGCGGCCGAGGGCGTCGCGGCCGTCCCAATAGTCCCGCGTCTCCTCGTCGAGATGATCGCGCAGGAAGGTCCGGTAGGCGGGTATGTTGGCCTTCATGCCCGCCCGGCCGAAGAAATCGTAGAAGGTGGCGTGATCGGGCAGGTGGCGGGCCGCCGCGATCTTGAGGCGGTTGAGCGCGACGTGATGGCGGTTGAGGTCGACCGCGGTGATCGAGGCCGGACCGGCGGTCAGGTAGCTCATGACGTTGCAGCCGCCCGACGCGATGGCGACGAGGCGGTCCTGAGGCCCGAGGGCCAGTGCCTCCATGTCGATGTCGGGGTCTTCCCAGATCTGCGCGTAGACGAGGCCGCTGAACGCCAGCGTGAAGAGCCGGTCCTGCAGGCCGCGCATCGACATCAGCTTGTGATGCTCGACGGCATTCTTGACATGGCCCTTGATCTTGCCTTGCCCCTCCGTCGAAGGGCGCGCCTCGGTGATCGTCACATCCGCCATCCTTGTTCGTCGCAATCAGGGAATCTGAGTTACGACCCCCAATGTCGCGGATACGACTTGCGGGTGACGGTGCTGTGACAGGCGGCATGACCGCGATGCGCATGCTTGACATCGGATGCGAAACGCCGGTCATCTCACCGGGGTCAAAAAGTGCAGGGGGAGGCCGATGCTGCGAGAGTCCGAACCGCCGTCCGAGGAGCCCTCCCGGGCAAGCAGGCCCGCGCCGCGCCGCAGCAGCGTCTTCGCCGATGTCGATCTCGGCCGCGACGGCAAGCAGGTCGGCTTCTTCTATGTCCCGCAATCGCCGCATGACGACGCCTGGGGGACCGTCCGCGTCCCGCTTGCCGTCATCAAGAACGGCACGGGGCCGACGATCCTGTTCGAGGGCGGCAATCACGGCGACGAGTATGAAGGACCGATCGCGCTCGGCGAGCTGATCCGGAGCATCGACCCCGCCACGATCCAGGGGCGGATCATCGCCATTCCCGCCATCAACCTTCCCGCGGTCACGGCGGCGCAGCGCACCTCGCCGATCGACGGCCTCAATTTCAACCGCACCTTTCCGGGCGATCCGGCCGGCACGCTCACCCGCCAGCTCGCCGCCTATGTCCATGACCGGCTGTTTCCCGAAGCGGACTATTTCGTCGACCTGCATTCGGGCGGCTCGTCGCTGATGATCATGCCGAGCACGATCATCGAGCCGGGACGCGACCCCGCCCATCACCAGCGCAATATCGAGGCGACGCTCGCCTTCGGCGCGCCGATGGCCGTCGTGGTGGACAATCTCGGCGAGGCACGCACGGCGACGGCCTCTGCGGTCGAAGCGGGCCTCACCGTCGTCGGCACGGAGATGGCCGGCGCCGGCGCGGTTTCCGCCGAGGCGCTGGCGATCTGCCGGCGAGGCATCCGCAACATCCTCGCCCATGCCGGCCTCACCGACCCGGCCACCCTCGTCCGCCCGGAACGCGAACCCCGTCTCCTCGCCGTGCCCGGAAGCGAAGCCTATGTCCTCGCCACCGAGGACGGGGTGTTCGTGCCGGCCGACGCGCTGGGGGCGTCGGTGAAGGCGGGCAGCGTCGCCGGCCACATCCACTTCCTGGCCGATCCCGGCCGCGAGCCGGTGGCGCTGCACCACCGCATCGACGGCATGCTCTTCGCCCGGCGCCAGCCGGGCCGCGTCAGGCCCGGCAATTGCTGCCTCGTCGTTGCCGTGCCCTATGACCGGGGCGCCGTGCCATGACCGGCGCTGTCTGCTTCGAGGATATCGAGCGGGCGGCGCGGCGCATTCACGGCCATGTCCGGCGCACGCCCTGTCTGCGGGCGGACCAGCTGTCGGCGCCGCTCTGCGCCGGCGACCTCTGGCTCAAGCTCGAATATCTGCAGGTCACCGGGTCCTTCAAGGCCCGGGGCTCGACCAACAAATTGCTGTCCCTGCCGGCGGAGGCGCTGGCGCGGGGCGTCGTCACGGCGTCGGGCGGCAATCACGGCCTCGCCGTGGCGCGCGCCGCCCGTCTCGCCGGCGTTCCCGCCACCGTCTTCCTGCCCGAAAATGCCGCGCCCTCGAAGATCGCCAAGCTGCGGCGCTGGGGCGCCGAGGTGCATGTCGCCGGCGCGTTCTGGGACGAGGCGCATGTCGTGGCGCTGCAGGAGGCCGAACGCAGCGGCGCCTGCTATTTCCATCCCTTCGCCGACCGCGAGATCGTCGCCGGGCAGGGCACCGTCGCCCTGGAGATCATCGAGGATCTGGGGACGGTCGACGTCTACCTCATCGCCGTCGGCGGCGGCGGCCTGATCGCCGGCATGGCGACGGCGATCAGGCGGAAGAATCCCGCCGCCCGCATCATCGGCATCGAGCCGAAGGGATCGCCGACCCTGCATGACAGCCTGCTGGCCGGCAGGGCCGTCCGCCTGCCCGCCGTCACCACGCGCGTCGCTACCATGGCCTGCGGGCAGACGGACGAGGCCATCGTCGAGAGCCTGCGCGATGCGGTCGAGCGTATCGTGCTCGTGGAGGACGAGGATCTCGAGGCCGCCGCCCGCTGGCTGTGGTTCGAGCTCGGCATCGCCGCCGATCTCAGCGGGGCGGCGAGCATCGCGGCGCTGATGACCGGGGCTGTCACCATCGAGCCCGGCGCGCGTGTCTGCGGCATCGTCTGCGGCGCGGGCCTGGAGGGCCACGCGACGCCCTGACGGTCATGGCGAGGCGCGATGCCCGGGACAAGGTCGGCGGGCCGAGGGGGGCTCTTCCCGCCATCCCGCGCCGGCGGAGGCAAGCCGCTCAGTTGAACAGGCTGGAAACGCTTTCTTCCGACGCCGTGCGGCCGATGGCTTCCCCGAGCAGCGGCGCGATCGAGATGACGCGGATGTTCTGCGCCACCCGCACCGCTTCGGTCGGCATGATCGAATCGGTGATCACCAGTTCGCGCAGCTTGGAGGAGGCGATGCGGGCGACGGCGCCGCCCGAAAGCACGCCGTGGCTGATATAGGCGAGCACGTCCCTGGCGCCGCGCTCCAGCAGCGCCTCGGCGGCGTTCACCAGCGTGCCGCCGGAATCGATGATGTCGTCGATCAGGATGCAGGTGCGGCCCGAAACGTCGCCGATGACGTTCATGACCTCGCTCTCGCCGGCCCGCTCGCGCCGTTTGTCGACGATGGCGAGCGGTGCGTCGATGCGCTTGGCGAGGGCGCGGGCGCGCACCACGCCGCCGACGTCGGGCGACACCACCATCAGCCGGCCGAGTTCCATCCTCGCCTTGATGTCGCGCTCCATCACGGGCGCCGCGAAGAGATTGTCGGTGGGGATGTCGAAGAAGCCCTGGATCTGGCCGGCATGCAGGTCGAGCGTCAGCACGCGGTCGGCGCCGGCATGGGTGATGAGGTTGGCAACCAGCTTGGCCGAGATCGGCGTGCGCCCGGAGGCGCGCCGGTCCTGCCGCGCATAGCCGAAATAGGGGATCACAGCCGTGATGCGCCGGGCCGAGGAGCGGCGCAGGGCATCGGTGATGATCAGGAGCTCCATCAGGTGGTCGTTGGTGGGAAAGGAGGTCGACTGGATGATGAAGACATCCGCGCCGCGCACATTCTCCTGGATCTCGACGAAGATCTCCATATCGGCGAAACGCCGGACCGAGCATCGCGTCAGGGGCGTCTTCAGGTAGGCGGCTATCGATTCGGCGAGCGCACGATTGGAATTTCCACAGACGAGCTTGATGTCGCCCGAGCCGTGGCCTCTGTCACCTGCCGCCATGAAGCCGGCTCCTGCTTGTGAAAATCCACCCGGCTCTTAGCAACTGCATGGCCGGGCCACAATGGGGCGTCACGAACACTTCACAAATGCATGGGTGCATTGCGCTGCCTGGAGGTCTTCTCAAGAGGGTACCCGGCCGGAAGGTCGATCACCGATCGGCCTCTTCCTCCCCGGCTGCGTCTGCATTTCCAGGAAGGGCGGTCGGTGATCGCCCCACCATGCGCCTTTCCACGGCAAATAGCGCCTCTCGCGACGAGACGCTTCCGCCGTCATCGCATGCGCAGGCTGGCATCCGCGCCGTTCAGCACTTCGCTGCCGGTTGTCGTCGTCAGGCTGGTGCGGCCGAGGCACATGGCGGTGCCGCTTTCCGAATCCATCAGGATCATGTGGGCGAACATCACCATGCCCGGCTCCAGCATCCAGTCATTGCCCTCGTAGAACATCGGCCAGTCCATCCAGGACGGCGTGAACTTGGCGCCGAGCGAATAGCCGCAGGCGGCGAGCCGGTGTGCCTCCAGCCCGTGGGCGTCCATGACGCGGGCATGGGCGGCGAACACGTCGCCGGCGGTGCGGCCGGGCCGGATCTCCGCTTCGCAGGCCAGCAGCGCCTCCCGGGCGGCGGTATAGAGCTCGCTGTGGCGGGGAGAGACGTCGCCGACCACCACCGTGCGCATCAGCGCCGCGTGATAGTGACGGTAGACGCCTGCGAATTCGAGGGTGATCTGGTCGCGCGCATCGAGCCTGCGGCGCCCGGACTTGTAGCGGCAGAGCAGGGCGTCGCGGCCGGACCCGATGATGAATTCGTTGGCCGGATAATCGCCGCCGGCCGAGAAGACCGCATTGTGCTGGGCGGCGAGGATCTCGCCCTCGTCGGCGCCGGCGTGGATCGCCGCGAGGCCGGCTTCGTCGGCGGCGTCGGACAGGCGTGCGGCCTCGCGCACGAAGGCGATTTCGGCCGGCGATTTCACCGAGCGCAGCCGGGTGACGATCTCCGAGGCATCGACGAGGTCGAACGAGCCGGCGAAGGCCGCTTCGAGCTTCCGGCCGTTGGCATGGGTCAGCCCATGCGACTCGAATTCGGCGCCGAGGCGGCCGCCGGCGATGCCGAGATCGCGGACGGTGGCGAGGAGCTGTTCGGCGGGGGTCGCATCCCTGCGGTCGGTCCACACCCGGATATCGGCCAGGATGGAGGTATGCTGCGCCTGGCGCAGGTCGGCCGAGCGGGTGAGCAGCGCGAGCCGCCCGTCGGCCCGCACGATCAGGCACTGGAAGAAGCAGAAGCCGAACGTGTCGTAGCCGGTGAGCCAATACATGCTCTCCTGGGCGAAGAGCAGCATGGCGTCGAGCCCGTGGGCGGCCATCTCGCGTTGCAGGCGTTTCAGCCGGGCCGAGAATTCGTCGTTCGAGAAATGCAGCATGGCGTTCCGTCGTGTGGTGGAGGATGTCCTCAGGCGGGCTCGATCGCCGCCCTGAGCATGGCGATGTCGGCCTTCCGCAGATAGGTCGGGATGTTGCCCCAGACGGCGTGATAGCCGTAATCGCCCCGCTTCATCTCGGCGAGCGCATCCGCCTTGCTCCAGTTCTCGTCGAGGATGCGATAGAGGGCGCAGACCAGTCCCGTCCGGTCGGCGCCGTGCTGGCAATGCAGCAGGACGGGGCCCCGGCTTCGGTGCCTGCGGATGGCGCGCAGCGCCGCCACCACCCCGTCCTCGTCGATATGCCAGGTATGGAGCGGTATGCCGGGTGAGGAGGAGGTCCTGTCCGCCGGCCAGCACGTCGTCGGCGTGAAAGGCGCGCAGGCTGACGACGCTCTTCACGCCGAGACGCCGGCTGAGGGCGGCAAAGCCTTCGCGGGTCGGCTGGGCGGAGCGGTAGAAGCCGGGGGCCACCCGGTGGAGATTGGGCACGCCGGGAAGGTCGAGAGGCTGGGCCCATTGGTCCGGCCGCGCCGCCTCGGTCGCCGTGGGAGAGCCGATCGTCATCGCAGGCCCGTCACGATGCGCGGTTGCTCGGGGCGCCTTGCATGGCAGTGGATGCGGCCCTGCCGCCCACGGATCATGCGTCCGCCAGGGCAATGGCGTTGAGGAGGCGGCCATAATCGGCCTCCTTGCGATGGGTCACGCGGCGATAGGAGAAGAAGCGCTGCTCGTCGCCATAGGTGCACAGCGCCATGTCGTCGAACCGGCCGACGCCGGCCCTGGTCAGGCGCATCCGGATATAGGCCGGCAGGTCGAACATCGCGTGGCCGGGCTTCGCTCCCGCCCTGCGGAAGAAGCGCTCATTGCCGCCGTCGGCCTCGACGAAGCGGGCGACGAATTCGGGGCCGACCTCATAGGCCGCGGCAGAGATCATCGGGCCGAGCACGGCGGTGACCTCGCTGCGCCGCGCGCCGAGCGCCTCCATCGCCTCGATCGTCGCTTCGAGCACGCCGGTGAACGCACCCTTCCAGCCGGCATGGGCCGCGCCGATGACGCCCGCGCCGCCGTCGGCGAACAGCACCGGACCGCAATCGGCGGTCGAGATCGCCAGGGCGATGCCGCGTTCCCGCGTCACCATGGCGTCGACCTTGGGGGCGCCATCGCGCGTCCAGGGCTCGGTCACCGTGACGACGTCGGGCGAGTGGACCTGGTAGCAGCTGACGAACCGCTCCGGGTTCACGCCGAGGACCTGTGCCATGCGGCGGCGGTTCTCCCTGACACTGGCGGGATCGTCGCTCGAACCCTGGCCGCCGTTGAGCGAGGCGTATAGACCGCCGGAGACCCCGCCCTGCCGGGTGAAGAAGCCGTGGCTGATCCCCGGGACGGCGAGGGCCGGATGATGAAGACGGACGGCAGGCGATTCGAGCATCGGCAGAGGATCGCGGCCGCGGCGGGAGAAGTCAAACGCCGGTCAGTCCGGAACGGACCGGCTCGCGTTTCGTTGATTGACTGGGGTGAGGTTCGGCCGGAGGATGCCGGCGGCGGCCGATCCCGCATCGGCGTCGAAGCAGAGTGAAATTGCGAGAGATTTGGGTGATATCATGAGTATGATGAAACTGTTGCCGGCCGTCGCGCTGACCGCGATGCTGCTCCCGGCCGCTGCGAGCGGGGCGCAGGCGGCCGTCCGAACCGGCACGCTTACCTGCGATGTCGCGGGAGGCGTCGGCATGGTCGTCATGTCGAGCAAGGCGGTCTCCTGCCGGTTCACCGATTTCAACGGCAACAGCGAGCTCTATGCCGGTGACGTCCGCAAATTCGGCGTCGATCTCGGCTTCACCAACGGCACCAGGGTCGTCTGGGCGGTGTTCGAGCCGGCCGTGGCGCCGGGTTCTCTCGCCGGTTCCTATGCGGGCGTCACGGCGGAAGCGACGGCCGGCCTCGGCCTGGGCGCCAATGTTCTCGTCGGCGGCGGCAATGGCGGCGTGACGCTGCAGCCCCTCTCGGTGCAGGGGCAGACCGGCCTCAACGTCGCGGCCGGCATCGGCAGCCTCGAAATCGCCCCGGTGGTGACGCCGGTCGTGGCCCGGACGGTCGGGCGCGTCCACTACCGCCATCGCCACGGCGGCTGGCATCGCCATCATGACCGGCATGGCTATTACGGTCCCCGCCATCACCATCGGCATTATCGCCACGAGGGGCGCCGCCCCCACCATGCGATGCCGCACCATCACCACCGCAAGCATCGCCCGGTGAAATAGGCCCATCTGCCCCGACAGGCCTTCGAACCGGCTCCGCGCCTGACGCATCTTCCAGAAAAGCCGATCGGCTTTTCGATCAAGAAAATGCGTCAAAACAAAAGGTTGGAGAAGAATTGCGATTCGGTGGAAGCGCAATTTGCTCCAGGCGGAGCCGGTGCCTGTGGTCAGCGTCGCGGCGAGAGCGCCATGACCTTGAACAGCGATCCCATCGCCCGGGGAGAGGGATCGGTCAGCCGCTCCAGGGCGCTGTCGATGGCCGCGGCCTGGGCGGGCGTCGCGTGCCGCTTGAGATTGGCGGCCATCTGCCGGATGCCAAGCTCTTCCAGGAAATGGCCCTGGGTGGTGAGGATGTCGACGCCCAGCCCGTGCCCGGCGGCGACGCGCGCCAGCGTCTCGAAGCAGACATGGCTGGTCAGGTCGGCCTCGCCCGGGCGGGCGAGCGGGTCGGCGAAAGCGTGGCCCGCCACCGCCTGAAGCGTATCCCCGACATCGAACTCGATATGGCCGTAATCGACGATCAGCGCCGCGCCGCCTCGGCCGACGATCCTGCGGCCGAGTTCGGCCATGACGAGCGAGCCGGCCTCCGCATATTCGACGATCGTGCCGTCGAGGGCATTCGACCGCGGCGCGGCGGGCAGGGCGATCGCTTCCGGCGCGAGGCCGAAGACGAGGTCGTCGCCGTCGAGACCGACGAGCCGCTCATGCCAGCCGCGGCCCCGATGCACGAACTGATGGATCGGCAGGGCATCGAAGAATTCGTTGGCGATGACGATCAGGGGCAGGTCGGGAAGGCCGGCGACGTCGCCATGCCAGCCGGGCTCGAAATTGCCCAGGCGGCTCGCCTGGGCCTGCCGCAACACCGGGCTGGTCTCGACGAGATGCAGCTCCAGGGCACGGCCGAAGGCCGGCGCCGCCTTGCCGACGGCACGCAGGGCATCCGCCATCAGCGTGCCCCGGCCGGGACCGAGCTCCACGAGGGCGACACGGTCCGGCGAGCCCATCGCCATCCAGCTGTGCGCCGCCCACAGCCCGATCAACTCGCCGAACATCTGGCTGATCTCGGGAGCGGTGGTGAAGTCGCCCTGCGCCCCGAGAGGATCGCGCGTCATATAGTAGCCGTGGCGGGGATGGCCGAGCGCGAGGGCCATGAAGCGAGCCACGCTGATCGGCCCCTCCAGGCGGATCAGCGTCCTGATCTCGGCCCCGAGGGGCGTATCCGGCGGCGCTCCGGTCATGCCGTCGCGGGCTTGCGCCGCCGCAAGGCGTAGAGAACGAGGCCGAGGCCGACGACCACCATCGGGATGGAATAGGCTTGCCCGATGGTCAGGGGGCCGCCGAACACCAGAGCGTCCGGCTCGCGGAAGAATTCGCAGAACGAGCGCGCGAGGGCATAGCCGATGCCGAAGGCGCCGGCGACCAGGCCGGGGCGCCTCAGCGCGCCGAACCGTGTCATCGCGAACAGCAGGACGAAGAGCAGCACGCCTTCCGTCAGCGCTTCGTAGATCTGGCTGGGGTGGCGCGGAAAGGGGCCGCCGGTGGGGAAATACATCGCCCACGGCACGTCATAGGTGACGCGGCCCCACAATTCGCCGTTGATGAAATTGGCGATGCGCACCAGGAAGATGCCCGGCGGCGCGACGGCGCTGGCGATGTCGAGATAGGACAGGATCGGGATCTTGTTGCGCCAGGCGAAGAGGATCACCGCGAGGCCGGCGCCGGCGAGGCCGCCATGGAAGGCCATGCCGCCATGCCAGACCTGCGGGATCTCCCAGGGGTTGGCGAAATAATAGGCGGGTTCGTAGAGCAGCACCTGTCCCAGGCGGCCGCCGATGACGACGCCGAGCGTGACCCAGACCAGGAGGTCGTCGAGCTGGGCCGGCGTGCCGGGCTGCACGGTCCACAGGCGGGCATTGGTGACCAGGCGCCGTGCATAATACCAGCCGCCGACCAGGCCGAAGATGTAGCCGAGGGCATACCAGCGGATGGCCAGCGGGCCGATATGGAACAGCACCGGATCGAAATTCGGGAAGGTCAGGAAATGGTCGGACATGCATGCGTTGTGTCGGGAAGATATGACAGCGTCAAGGCGGCGTGCCGACATCCGCCGTCGCATTCGGTGCCGCTCGCATGCTATGAGGCGCCAAAGGAGTTTGCCATGACCCAGACGACAGGCCGCATCTATGACGAATTCGCCAAGCTCGTGACCGACGCCGCCGGCGTCGCCCAGGGCATGCGCCGCGAGGTCGACGGCGTCATGCGGGCCCAGGCGGAGCGGATCCTGCGCGATCTCGACTATGTCCGCCGCGACGAGTTCGACGCCGTGCGCGAAATGGCGATCAAGGCACGCGATGAGAACGACCGTCTCGCCGCCCGCATCGCCGAGCTCGAGGCCCGCCTCGGCGGTAAATAATTCGCAGGGACCTTGTGGACGGAGGGAACAAGTCCTTGCCGATTCAGTGCGAATAGCCGAACTCTGCAACACGCGACTTGCGGATCGAACATCATCCGCAGCGGGAATGCACCTCCCGAAAGAGGTGCCGGGAGTTGCAATGTCCGTTATCGAGCTCCAAGGCGAGCGCGCCGGTCACCCGGTCGATCTCGTCGAACACCTGGCGAGCCTCAATGATTGGGCCTTCGACAGGTTGGGCGAAGACGAGATTTCGATCGTTGTGAAGGGCCATGGCTGCGATTACGCGGTGTCCTTCACCTGGATGGACGATATCGAATCGCTGCATCTGGCCTGTTCCTTCGATGCCAAGATTCCGAAGCGCCGTCACGCAGATCTGCTGCAGACCATCGCCATGGTTAACGAACAGCTCTGGATCGGCCATTTCGACGTCTGGAACGCCGATCAGGTGATCATGTACCGCCACGCGCTGTTCCTCGCCGGCGGGGCCGAGGTCAACCCCCGCCAGTGCGAAGCGCTGATCGAGATCGCCGTCGAAACCTGCGAGCGCTATTTCCAGGCCTTCCAATTCGTGATCTGGGCCGGCAAGACCCCGAAGGAGGCGCTGGAGGCGGTGCTGTTCGAGACGGTCGGCGAGGCTTGAGGCGCGCCGGCCGCGGGCCGCATCATGCGCCTTCTGTTCCGGGGTGAATTCCGATGACGCACTCTCTCGATATCGGCGGCAGCCTGCTGCTGCTCGGCGCCGGCAAGATGGGCGGGGCGATGCTGGAGGGCTGGCTGGCGCTCGGGCTCGCCCCCGGAAACGTCGCGGTCCTCGATCCGCATCTGCCTGCGGCGGCCGCCGCGCAACTCGCCGAAGCGGGCATTGCGGTCAATCCCAGCCTTGCTTTCCTCGGTACCCCCGCCGTCGTGCTGCTGGCGATCAAGCCGCAGGTGATGGAGGCGGCGCTACCGTCCGTGGCGCCGCTGTTCGGGCCGGATACGCTCGCCGTGTCGATCATGGCCGGCAAGACCATCGCCGGCATCGCCGCCCTGCTGCCGCCGCGGACGGCCATCGTCCGGGCGATGCCCAACACGCCGGCCGCCATCGGCCGCGGCATCACGGCGGCGGTGCCGAACGGCTTCGTCACGCCGGCTCAGAAGGAGGCCGCCGACGCGCTGCTGCGCGCGACCGGCGCGCTCGAATGGATCGACGACGAGAGCCTCATCGACGCGGTGACGGCGGTGTCCGGGTCGGGGCCGGCCTATGTCTTCCATCTCGTCGAGGCGCTGGCGGCGGCGGGAAGCGCTGCCGGCCTGCCCGCCGATCTGGCGATGCGCCTGGCGCGCGCCACCGTGGCGGGATCGGGTGAACTGCTGCACCGGTCGGACCAGCCGGCCGGCACATTGCGGCAAAACGTCACCAGCCCTGGCGGCACCACCGCCGCGGCGCTCGCCGTCCTGATGGGAGAGGGAGGGCTGGCGTCTCTGATGGAGAAGGCGGTGCTGGCCGCGAAGAAGCGGGCCGGGGAACTCGCCTCCTGATGCATCAAGGGCGGTCCGTCAGGGCCGCGCGAGATCCCACACGCCCATCACGCCGTCGCCGGTGATATCGCCCTTCCGACTGTCCTTGACCCAATAGTAGAGCGGCTTGCCGTCCTTGGCCCATTGCCTGCCGCCGTCCTTGCGCGTGACGATCGAATAGGCACCGCCGGCCACGGCGTCGGCTTTGGCGATGAAGGGCGGCCAATTCGCCGCACATTTGTCGTAGCAGTTGGAAACGTCCGCGGCATCTTTCTTGAAGGTGTAGAGGGTCATGCCGTTGTCGCCCGCCAGAACCTGGCCTTTCGCGGTATCGACGGTCGCAACGGAAGAGGCAGCGAAAGCGACGGTGGTGGTCGCGGCAATCGCCGCCAATACGGATATGAATTTCAAGGACGTCACAACGTCTCTCCTGCGGGTTCGGGCATGTGCATTTGCGATACCGATCACGAGACACGTCCAGGGGTCTTTATTCCCGTCGGAATGTCCGTTTCGGCAAGGCTTCTGATGCGTGAAAAAAGGGCCGCCTGCTGCAGGCGGCCGCACCGGCGACCTACTCGGCCTGAAACTGCACGATCGCGCCGGGCTTTCCGTCTGTCGAAGCTGCGACGACCAGATAGCGCTTCTCGTCCTCGTGCTTCGATTCCACGATCTGGCGGATGGGACCGACGGCATTGACGATCGCCGAGCCGGCCGGGTTCGTCATGAAGGTCGAGAGCAATTGCAGCCGTCCGCTTCCATCCGGCTTGTCGGAGAGAGCCAGAACGTAAGGCTTCTTTGGTTCGAGGCCGGTGACGGCGGCCTGAAGCACCTGGGTAAGACCCTGGTCGAACAGCGTTACGCTTGTCGGCGCGGACCTGCCGCTTGCCCCCTTGGCGGCGAGTTTGAGATGCGCAGCCTCGCCGGCCGTGCCGAGCGGCACCAGGTTCTGCCTGCCGTCGCCTTCGGGAACCGCGTTCGGGACATAGGCGACCGCTTGCGGCGCCTGGCCGATCGGGATGTCGCCAATCACCTTGTTGGTGAGCGTGTCGATGACCGCGAACCGGTCGGCGTTTTCGAGGCCGACATACACCCGGGTCCCGTCGCCCGACGGCCAGATGCCATGCGGGAGATTGCCGACGGGAATCGTCGCCACCTGTTCGAAATCGTCGGTTCGGAACACCTTTACCTCGTTCAGGCCGCCGACCGTCACATAGGCGAAGCTGCCGTTCCTGTTCATGACGAGATTGACGTGGTTGGTGATCGGGCCGGTGTCGAGCGTCTTGACCAGATCGAAGGGCGCCTGTCCGTTGAAGACCTGGGTCTTGCCGACATCCTTCAGCGTGAACCAGACCTGCTTGCCGTCCGCGGACGCGGCAATGTTCGGGCAGAAGGGACTGGCCTGCTTCACATGGCCGACAATCTTGTGGTCGGCAACCGAGACGACGACGGTTTCGGGGTTGAAGGACGAGCAGATGTAGCCGTATTTGCCGTCCGGCGAGAAGATCTGCATGCCGGGCCCCGCCGGCACCTTGATCTGCATCTTCTCCTCGAAGGTGTCGGCATCGATGACGGAGATATAGTCTTCGCCGCGCACGGTCACCCAGACTTCCCTGCCATCCGGCGTGAAGAAGGCTTCGTGCGGGGAACGGCCGACATAGGTGGTGTGCTTGACCGTGTTGGTCGCGGTATCGATGAAGGTCACCGAGTTGGAGCCGATGGATACGACGGCCAAGGTCTTGTGGTCCGGCGAGAACCCCATGCCGTGGACGAGGACCTGGCCCTTGTAGAGGGGACTGAGATTCCCCGGCTGCGGGTCGCCAAGCTTGATGACGCCGAGCAGCCTGTTGTCGACGGGGTCGCTGACCGAAACCGTGTTGGAGAATTGCTCGGCCGCATAGATGCGGTCCCTGTGGCTGATCGGGATATCCGGAGCCGATGCGAGCCCCGGCGCCTGGCCGGCGAAGCTTGTTGCCGGCGCCAGCATGGTGCCGGCCAGGAGGCAGAGAGACAGGAAGGTATGCTTCACGATAGGAGTCCTTTTTACTTGCCCGGCTTCATCATCATCATCTGCATGGCCGGGGCCGGGGCGTTCTCGCCGCTGCCGGGATCGCTCGACGTGCCGGCCTCGACCTGCGTCGGAGCGGCGATCGATGCCGGCAGCGGATCGCCGAGGGCGAGCCGCATGGCCGCGATTTCCTGCTGCTGATCGACGATGATTTCCTGCGCGATGCGCTTGAGCTGCTCGTTGCTGCCGTAGCGCAGATACGCCAGCGCCATGTCGATCGCGCCCTGATGGTGTGGAATCATCATCTCGACGAAATCGCGATTGACGTCGCCGGTCGGTTTGACTGCCATGCCGTTCATCATCGTCGCCATGGCGGCGTCGTTTTCGTGCAGGAAGGGTGTTTCCGCCGATGTCGGAGGGGCGGCGGCATCCTGTGCGAAGGCCTGCGCAGAACAGACAGCCAGGATCCACGTCAGCACCAGAACATGGATGCTGCGCTGAAAGGGTATCATGTTGATCTCTTATGCTCCGAGGCAGATGCATGGAGGTAGACATCGCAGGGGCGGGTTTATTCCACGGTGGCGGATCTTTTTTTCAGGCAAGGGGGGCGATGCGAGCGCGGCCACGCGCCCGACCATCGCGACGCCGAGCCGCATTTCCACCGCGGCTCCAGCTCCGTGCAGATGCGGCATTGATAGCGCCCGCAAACGGCCTATCTTGATGGCAGTGGTTTCAAGCAAGGAGGATCCCGCCATGGCCAGGAAGCCGCAAAGCGATCTGCAAAGCGAACCGCAGGCCGATCCGCGCAGGGCGGCCGTCGAGGCCCTTCTCGCCTTGGCGGCGGAGCGTCCCTGGGGGGAAATCGGCCTCGCCGATATCGCCGAAAAGGCGGATCTTTCCCTCTCGCAGCTGCGCGGGCTGTTCCCCTCCAAGGGCGCGATCCTCGCGGCCTATTCGCGTCAGGTCGACCAGGCGGTGCTCGACGGCATCGACGAGACCATGGCCGAGGAGCCGGCCCGCGAGCGCCTGTTCGACGTGCTGATGCGCCGCATCGACGTGCTTTCGCCCCGCAAGGCGGCTATTCGCGAGATCAGCAAGGCCTTCGCGCTCGATCCGCTGGCGCTCGCCGCCTGGAACCGGGTGGCGACCAACTCGATGCAATGGATGCTGGTCGCCGCCGGCATCGGGGCCGAGGGGCCGCTCGGCGCCTTGCGCGCGCAGGGCCTCGCCCTCGCCTGGTCGCGCATCGTCCGGGTCTGGCTGAGGGACGAGGACGAAGGTTCGGCCCTGACCATGAAGGAGGTCGACCGGCAATTGCGTTCCGGCGAGCGCTGGATGGAACGGGCGGACGACCTGTGCCAGATGTTCACGCCGCTCCGCCGCATGGCGGAACGCTCGCATCGGCGCCGTTCGCGCATGCGGGAGCGTCTGCGCGAGCGCTTCCACGATTTTGCCGATACAAGGCGCCGGGGCCGGGACGAGCCCGACGACGCGGAGGCCATCTGATCCATGCACGCCGGCAGCGAGGCAACGCCGACCATCAGTTTCGACGATTTCATGAAGGTCGATATCCGCATCGGGACGGTGCTGGAGGCGGCGCCGCTCGATGGCGCGCGCAAGCCGGCGATCCGCATGCGCATCGACTTTGGCGGCGATATCGGCGTGAGAGCCTCCTCGGCGCAGATCACCGTGCATTATCGGCCGGAAGATCTGGTCGGCAGGCAGGTGGCCGCGGTGGTCAATTTCCCGCCGCGCCAGATCGGCAAGTTCATGTCGCAGGTCCTGACGCTGGGCTTCGCCGATGCCGACGGCGCCATCGTCCTGGCCTCGCCCGAGCGCCCGGTGCCGAACGGCGCGCGCCTGATCTGACGGCTCGCCCGCCGGCGGGAGCGTTCCGACCGGCTCCGGCCCCGCAAGGGCCGCGCACCCTGCTATGAGCCGGCAGGCGGCTCTTCCTTCACCGCATCGGCGAACTTCCGCATCAGCCGCACCAGTTCATCGACGTCGCGCGCGTCCCATGGCGCGAGGATGGCGCGGATGATCCTTTCGCGCGCGGCATCGACGAGGTCGGTCATCGCCCGGCCTTTCGGGGTGATGGCGGCCTCGCGCACGCGCCGGTCGGCGGCGCTTCCCCGTCGTTCCACCAGACCGAGGCTTTCCAGCTTCGCGACCTGGCGGCTGACGGTGGTGTAGTCGCGCCCCACGCGATCGGCCAGATCCACCACGCCGATCGGCCCGAACCGCTCGATGCCGACGAGCAGGGGGAAGAGCGCCCGGTCGAGCCGGATTCCGGCTTCCCGGATGAGCATCTCGTCCCGCTGCGGCCGGTTGACGACCGCCACGATATCGAGAACCGCGTCGTGGAGCAGGCGGAGCTGCCGGCTTATATGTGTATTTTGCACATTGTTTGTTGACGGCATCGATATCTCCGATATATGTGCATTATGCATATAATTGGACCATCGGAAAGGAAAGCCGTCATGAAGGCCGCGATCGTCTCGGGAGCCGGGCAGACGCCCGTCTATGGGGATTTCAGGGAGCCGGTGCCGTCCGCCGGCGAAAGCCGCATCGCGGTGACGGCCGCCGCGCTCAGCCCGGTGGTCAAGAGCCGGGCCTCCGGCGCGCATTACAGCGCCTCCGCGCGGTTTCCCTTCATCGTCGGCATCGACGGTGTCGGGCGTCTCGATGATGGCAGCCGGGTCTATTTCGTCATG
This sequence comes from Labrys monachus, assembly GCF_030814655.1. Taxonomy (NCBI): domain Bacteria; kingdom Pseudomonadati; phylum Pseudomonadota; class Alphaproteobacteria; order Hyphomicrobiales; family Xanthobacteraceae; genus Labrys; species Labrys monachus. The sequence goes on along the minus strand of NZ_JAUSVK010000001.1, from coordinate 4,847,613 downwards.
CCGACGGCCCCTTACGGCAGCATGGCGGAGCGAGCCGTGGTGCCGTCGTCGCACTGCCTGGCGCTGCCGGACGATCTCGACGACGTGACGGCCGCCGCCATCGCCAATCCGGGCATGTCGTCCTGGGCGGCCTGCACGGAACGCGCCCGGCTCAAGGCTGGCGAAACCGTGCTGGTCAACGGCGCCACCGGGACGGCCGGCCGCCTCGCGGTGCAGATCGCCAGGCATCTGGGGGCGAAGAAGGTGATCGCGACCGGCCGGGACGCCGACGCCCTGCGGTCGGTCGAGGCCCTCGGTGCCGACGTGACGATTCCCCTCGCTGCAGGCGGGACGAAGCTGGAGGATCGCTTCAAGGAGCAGTTCGCCGAAGGGGTGGACGTCGTCCTCGACTATCTCTGGGGAGAAAGCGCGGAGCGCCTTCTGATCGCCGGCGCCAAAGCGGGAGCCGATGCGGTGCCCATCCGGTTCGTGCAGATCGGTTCGGCGAGCGGGCCGGAGATCAGGCTGCCGAGCGCCGCTCTGCGCTCTTCCGCGATCACGTTGATGGGCAGCGGCATCGGAAGCGTCCCGCTCGATCGTCTCGTCGAATGTATCCGCGCGCTGCTGCGCGCGACCGTTGCCGGCGGCTTCAGGATCGCGGCCAGACCGGTTCCCCTATCGGACGTCGAACGGGCATGGCCTGAGGACGACAGCCGCAACCGGACCGTGTTCGTGCTCAAAGCCTGAGACTGGCAGGATCTCCGGCAGCTGGTCTGTCCGGCGGCGGCATAGGCCGGGCCTGCCGGCGGATCCGATCGGCAGCGGTGCGGCGCTGCCGTCCTTGCCGTCGTCCGCCCCTTCGCCCTTTGCATGGAGCGGCCGCTTGTCGCAATGAGAGAGCAGGCATGGCCGGCCTGACAACCGGTTCCCGACGTGATACCACTCAGGCGAATCGGGAGTTCCGGTTCCTGTTGAAAGTCAATGGTGCGATGCGGTCCTTCGCGGGCCCGCGGCCCGGCGATGTCGAATGAGCGGACGAGACAGCGGACCCATTCATGCCGAAACCCGAATCGAAGCTGCCCGCGCCCTGTCCCCGTTCCGAAGCAGACCTTCCGGTGGGTGGTGACGGGACGGCCGGCGGGATCGGCGCACGGTGAGGTATCGGCGGGCTCCCGGTCTGGGCGGTCTCGGCGACGCGCCGCCCCTCAACGTCGCCTCGCTCTCCGATCCGCGCCTGGATCGGCGCGCGATCAACCGGCGCTGGCTCGGCGCGACCGTGGCGCTGGCAGCCGCGGCGGCCTTCATGATGCTCGGCGCGCTCTATGTCGCCTTCGACCGGAAAATTCATTTCACCGCCGCCGCCGCCGTCTTCCTCCGCTCCGGCATCGCCCAGGTCCGGGAGACCGTCGACGGGCGCGGCGACCGGCTCGATCCCATTCGCCCGGTCGTCGTGGCCACGCCCTCGCAGGTCCATGTCGGTCCGCTCGACATCGCCGGCTCATCGACGCCCCTGACGCATCTCCAGGCCCGTCTCGGCCCGACGGCGCCGGTACCGACGGCCACGCAGGTGGAGCGGCGGGTGGTTCCTCCCCTGCCGGGCTTCACAGCCCCGTCGGTGCAGGCGGACGGCGCCTCGCTGCCGCCCGAAATCATCTTCGGCCGTTCGCGCGCCCTCGCTTCCATGGCCGGCCCGGAGACGCCGGCGCTGGGCTATACGGAAGCAGCGGCCTCCCATCCGCGGGGTGAACCCGTCAACATGACGGTCCTCGCCGAGGCGCCCGTCCGCCACGAGGAGATCCGCAAGATCATCGTCGCGAAGGCCGGCGACACGCTGCCGCTGATCCTGCATGCCTTCGGGACGTCGGAAGCGGATGCCGCGGCGATCGTCTCGCAGTTCGGCGGCTGGCACTGGGGCGAGGGCGGCGCCTTCGCGGGCGGGGAGAAGGTGACGGTCGTCGAAGTCACCGATGGCGACGCCGCTGCCCCGTCTCGTCCGGTCAAGGTCGTCGTCGAGAAGCCGGGGCAGGAGACGGTGGCTGTCGCCCTGTCGGACGCCGGCACCTATACGGCGATGGCCAAGCCGCCGCATCTTGAGATCATGGACGCGGACCAGCTGAACGCGGCGGCGGCCGGCGGCGCCTCGCCGCGCATCGGGCCCGAGGAAAGCCTCAGGGACAATCTCTATGCCCTGGCCGAGGCCAACAAGGTCGACAGGTCGCTCGTCGACGAGGTGATCCGCCTGTGCGACCGCGACGTCGACATGGACGAGCCGGCATCGGCCGACGACAGCGTCGACCTCGTCTACGGGCCCGACGATTCGGGGCAGCCCCAGCTCGCCTATGTCGGCCTCACCGTCGACGGCCACCTGCACCGCTACTACCGTTTCACCGCGCCGGACGACGGCGGCACCGATTATTACGATGCGGACGGCCATTCGGTGACCAAATTCCTGCTGCGCAAGCCCGTCGCCTCCGGCCGGCTCGGCGACGGTTTCGGCTGGCGCATCCACCCGGTCCTGCACGACCGGCGCTTCCACAAGGGCGTGGACTATGCCGCGCCGTTCGGGTCCCCGGTCGCCGCCGCCGGCGCCGGCGTGGTCGAAAAGATCGATCAGGAATGGGGCTACGGCAAATATATCCGCGTCCGGCACGATCAGGGCTACGAGACCACCTATGCCCATGTCTCCGGCTTTCCGAAGGGCATCAAGGTCGGCACCCGAGTCCACCAGGGCGAGACCATCGCCTATATCGGTTCCACCGGCCTCTCGACCGGGCCGCACCTCTATTACGAGGTCCGCATCAACGGCGAGAACGTCGATCCGCTGCGCATCAGGCTCGCGGCGGGGCGACTGCTGGGCGGCAGCGCGCTCACGGCCTTCCGCGAGCAGCGCGCGAAGCTCGACCAGGCCATGACGCGCTGACCCCTCCCGGGCCGCCGCCTTCTGGAGCGCGGACTTCCGGTCCGCCCCTGGCAACGCCACGCCTGCGGGAAAGAGCGGACAGGGATGTCCGCGCTCCGGTCAGACCGGGACGCGGACCGTGGCGCGCAGGCCGCCGAGCGGGCTTCGGGCGAGCGTGGCGTCGCCGCCGTGGAAGCGGGCGATGTCGCGGGCGATGGCGAGGCCGAGGCCGGTGCCGCCATGGTCCTGGTTGCGGGCCTCGTCGAGGCGCAGGAAGGGCTTGAACACGTCCTCGCGCCTGTCCTCCGGCACGCCCGGCCCGTCATCGTCGACATGCACGGTCAGATAGCGATGCTCGCGATGAGCCGAGATCACGATGGCGTCGCCGAAGCGCTGCGCATTGGAGACGAGGTTGGTCAGGCAGCGCTTGAAGGCGTCCGGACGCACCACCACGATCGGATTGCCCTGGAACGAGGTCTTGGTGTCATGCCCCTGGCGCATCGAATCGGCGCGCAATTCCTCAAGCAGGCGGGCGATGTTGGTCGGCGCCGCCTGTTCCGCGGCGTCGCCGCGCGCGAAGGCGAGATAGGCCTCCAGCATGCGGCTCATCTCGTCGACATCGTTCTGCAGCGCCTCGAATTCGGGGTTGTTCTCGTCGAGCAAGGCGAGCGAGAGCTTGAAGCGCGTCAGGATGGTGCGCAGATCGTGCGACACGCCGTTGAGCATCGTCGTGCGCTGGTCGAAGGAGCGCTCGACGCGGCGGCGCATCTCGATGAAGGCGGTGGCGGCCTGGCGCACCTCCCGCGCCCCGCGCGGCCGGAAATTCTGGACGTCGCGGCCCTTGCCGAAATCCTGCGCCGCATTGGCGAGCTGCTGGATCGGGCGGATCTGGTTGCGCAGGAACAGGATCGCCACCGTCATCAGCACCAGGGACGAGCCGGTCATCCACAGGAGGAAGATATAGCTGTTGGAGGCGTAGGTCTGGCTGCGGCGGGCGAAGACGCGCAGGACCGCGTCGTCGAGCTTGACGCGGATCTCGACGAAATCGGACCGCCCCACCGTGTCGATCCAGAACGGCTTGCCGATGCGCAGCGTGATCTCCTCGGTCAGCGCCTGGTCGAGGATGTCGAAGAAGGGCCTCGCGCCGCGCGGCGGCAGATCCTCGGGCGGACGGAACTCGACATCCAGCCCCATCTGGTTCTGGGCGATGTTCTCGAGCTTGTCCTCGGTGTCCTTGTCGTGCGGAAACTGGTCGTACAGTTCGATGATCGCCGCGATGTCCTTGGTGGTCGCGGCGGACAGGCGGGAGGTGACGCTCTGCCAGTGCTTCTCCATGAAAACATAGGCGACCACGGCCTGCAGGATGACGATCGGCGTGATGATGATGAGCAGCGAGCGGGCATAGAGGCCCTTGGGCATGCGGTCGCCCAGCGAGGCGAGCAGGCGCGCCGGCCCGACCAGCATGTCGCGCCAGCTGGGAGCCCAGCGTGCCAGGGTCTCCCGCCCCAGATGCCATGCGCGCATCGGCATCACATATCCACCATCAGCCGGTAGCCGGTCCCCCGCACCGTCTGCAGATAGACCGGGTTGCCCGGATCCCGCTCGATCTTGCGGCGCAGGCGGTTGATCTGCACGTCCACCGTCCGCTCATTGGCGCCGTCGGCGGCGTTGCCGGCCAGGGCGAGGCGGTCGACCGTCTCGCGCGGCGTCTCGACGAGGAGGCGCAGCATGTCGCGCTCGCGCTCGGTGATGCGGATGGTCTCGCCGTATTGCTGCAATTCGCCCCGCGCGACATGGAAGGTGAAGTCGCCGAAGGTGACGGCGTCCCGCACCGGCTCGGCCGGCGCCGAGGCGACGGCCCGCCGCAGGATGTTGTTGATGCGCAGCAGCAGCTCGCGCGGCTCGAAGGGTTTGGAGAGATAGTCGTCGGCGCCGGTCTCGAGCCCCTTGATGCGGTCGCCCGGATCGCCCTGCGCCGTCAGCATGAGGATGGGCACGCTCGAGTTCCGCCGGATCGAGCGCGTGAGGTCGAGGCCGTTCTCGCCCGGCATCATCACGTCGACGATGAGGAGATCGAAGGCGAGCGCCTCGATGCGGCTGCGTGCGCTGGCGGCGTGCTCGGCGGTGGTGACGCGATAGCCGTGCTCGCCGAGATAGCGCGACAGCAAGGCGCGAATGCGGTTGTCGTCGTCGACCAGGAGAATGTGGGGGGCGTCATCGGGGACGATCGCAACCTTGGTCATCGATCGCCTCCTTCCGCCGAATTGCCGCCGATGAGCCGGGCCACGGTCGCCCGCTCGCTCGGATCCACCATGGCGGACAGGAACTTCACGGCCTGGTCATGGCTGCCGGGACCAGCCTCCGCCAGCGCCACGGCGATACGCCGGGACTGGGCGACCGCGAGCTCGGCCGCCAGCTGGCGCCCCTTGGGCGTGGTCGCCAGCAGCCGCTGGCGGCGATCCTCCTCGCCTTCGCGCTGCAGAATGAAACCCTGGTCGATCAATTCCTTCAGAACTCGCGCCAGCGACTGCTTGGTGATCCTCAGAATATCCAGCAACTCGGCCACAGTAAGGTTGGGATTGCGATCGACGAAATGCAAGACCCGGTGATGCGCGCGGCCGAAGCGGTAGATCTCCAGCGCATGGTCGGCATCGGCGACGAAATCGCGATAGGCGAAGAAGAGGAGTTCGATGAGATTGTAGAGCGGCGCCGGCGGATCCGCGCAGGGCGTATCCGGACGCTGCTTGACCGGCGAGGCGGGAGAGAAATTTACGTCAGCCATATTGACATATTTTCGTCGGATCGTTACTCAAACGGGGCTCGTGGCGAAAGGATGTTCCGCCCAACGGGACTGTCGCTTTCGCGCCGAGGCGCGATGCCCTTCCCGGCACGGAACATAACGGGACTTGCCGGCCGATGCAAAAAAGCGCCGGTTCCTGCAATATGCCGCCATTTCCAGGGAGTAGTCTCAACCCGACGGGTCGTCTCCGTGAGGCGGCCTGTTGAAACAGCCCCGCAATCGCCTGGATGCGGAGTATAACAGGCGCAAGACGCTGGAGGAATTACGCATGTCGATTCTGCCCTTCGATCAACGCGACGGCTATATCTGGTTCGACGGCCATCTGGCGCCGTGGGCCGACGCCAAGCTGCATGTCCTCTCGCATGGGCTTCACTATGGCGGTGCCGTATTCGAGGGCGAACGCGCCTATGGCGGCAGCGTCTTCAAGTCGTCGGAACATTCGGCGCGCTTCAGGCGCTCGGCCGAGATCCTCGACTTCACCATTCCCTATTCGATCGAGGAGATCGATGCGGCCAAGCTGCTCGTGCTGGAAAAGAACGGCATGAAGGATGCCTATGTGCGCCCGGTGGCCTGGCGCGGCTCGGAAATGATGGCGGTCGCCGCGCAGAGCGCCACCATCCACGTCGCCATCGCGGCCTGGGAATGGCCGAGCATGTTCGACATGGCGACCAAGATGAAGGGCATTCGCCTGGACATCGCCGAATATCGCCGTCCGGATCCGCGCACGGTGCCGTCCCTGTCCAAGGCTGCCGGCCTCTATATGATCTGCACGGTGTCCAAGCATCGCGCCGAGCGGCGCGGCTATGCCGATGCGCTGATGCTCGACTGGGAGGGCCGGGTCGCCGAGTGCACCGGCGCCAATGTCTTCTTCATCCGCGACGGCCAGATCCATACCCCGCTCGCCGACTGCTTCCTCGACGGCATCACCCGCCAGACGGTGATCGGCCTCGCCAAGGCGCGCGGCATCGAGGTGATCGAGCGGCGGATCATGCCTGAGGAACTCGACGCCTTCAGCGAATGCTTCCTGACCGGCACGGCGGCGGAGGTCACCCCGGTGGCCGAGATTCTCGGCCATCATTACACGCCGGGTGCCATTACGCGCAGCCTGATCGAGGACTTCAACCAGGTTGTGCAGCCCGGCCAGGGTCGTTCGGCCGCCGCCTGATAGCGGCCTCGCCGACCAAGAGGCTTCCCATCGTCCCCGTTCCGGGTATCAATGGAACGGGGACGCCGATCGGCTGATGACGGCGATCCCCCAACGGGCCCGCGAAGGGCGAGGGGAGGCCATCGTGAAGATCCTGGTCGTGGCGCTGCTGGGTGCCGTGTCGATCGTCTCCGCCGCGCGTGCGGAAGACAGCTACAAGCCGTCCGTCGTCGTGACGCGCCTCCTGCAGACCACCACCACCTCGAGCGGCGATCCGATCCGCTATCCCTCCTTTTCCGACCCTGAGGTCCAGAGCCTCATCGTCGAGATTCCGCCGGGCGGCGAGACCGGCTGGCACCTGCACCCCGTGCCGACCTATGCCTACATCCTCTCCGGCGCGATCGAGGTCGAGGGCGAGGACGGGGCCAGGCATGTGTTCAAGGCCGGCGATTCCTTCGCCGAAATGGTCGACCGCAAGCATGACGGCCGCGTCGTCGGCAGCGATCCGGTACGCATCCTCGTGCTGGTGACCGGCGAGAAGGGCAAGCCGTTCAGCGTCCGGACCGACCCGCCGCATTGATCGCTCTTCCGAGCAACCCTGACGATGTTGGAATCAGGGGCCATTTCGATCCCCTGCCGGGGATGCGAGCCGTCCTAATTAGGCCTGCGCTCCATCGCGCAGGCCATCGGCGAAGACCTGCGTCCAGGCAAGTATGCGCCGTGAGCGACGCAGACCTGTCGGCCAGAAGGGATCTTCCCGAATGAGACTTTCAACGTGTTCGCGGTCGGCTGCCTGCACCACCCACAGACCCCCGGCGGGAGTACCATCCCCCTCTAGAAGCGGACCGGCGGCCTTGATTGTCGAAGCATTGCGCTCCAGGAAATCCATATGGGCTTTCATGTGCCGGCGACGGATTTCCTCCCCGCGACTGACCTCGTCTTCGAACAAGACGACAAAAAGCATCGGCTCCCTCCTTCTGCGTCGAGACAGCTCTACAGCGGCATAATTCCCGCTTCACGCCGAATTATTGCCGGTTTAGGCTGCAATAATGCAGGTGCTCGATTGGAATGACCTTCGTTATGTCCTCGCGCTTGCGCGCGGAGGATCTCATGCTGCCGCGGCGCGACATCTGGGGGTTGACCCGACGACGGTTGCTCGCCGCTTGCGCTCGATCGAGGCGGCCCTTGGCGCGCGCCTGTTTGAGCGCACCGTCGACGGGGCTATGAGCCTGACCCAGGCCGGCGAGGTCACGGCGAAACGGGCGGAGAATGTCGAAGAAGAAATCGGCGGCCTGCTGGAAGCCGTGCAGGGAGCCGATGCGTCCGCAAGCGGTACCGTCTGCGTGACGGCGGTTCCCATCCTGATCAACAGAATTCTGGTCCCTGCGGCCGCCGAATTGATAGCGCGGCATCCGCAGTTGCGGGTGGAACTCGTCGCGGAATCCCGCGATTTGAGCCTGACCCGGCGTGAGGCCGACATCGCGATAAGGCTGGGGAGGCCGAGCAGCGATATGGACACGCGGGTCCTTGCCAGGCGCGCCGGTATGCTCGAATACGCCGCCTATGCCGCGAGCCACATCGAAGCCGAGCCGACGAGCCTGCCCTGGCTGACTTATGAGGACGGAATGGCGCACTTGCCGCAGGCGTTCTGGATCGCGAGAGCCGCGCAAAGGAGCGGCGGGGTCTCAGCTCTTGCCGTCAACGATGCGGAAGCCCTGCTTCAAGGCGTTCAGGCCGGGCTCGGCCGCTCTCTGCTCCCCTGTATCGTAGCGGATCATGTGCCTGGCCTTGCCCGTATCCCTGCCGATGAGGTTGCGTTTCCCGCCCGTGAGATCTGGGTGCTGACACATCCGGATTTGCGCCATCTCGCGCGTATCGCGGCTGTCCTGGCATGGATAGAGACCTCGATCGGACCATCGGGCCGCCGGCCCGTGGCGGCCTCGATCAGCGAATAGGGCCGTCGATGGCAACATCCAGGGGGCACCCGTCGCCTGCGGTTCGGAGGCAGGGGAGGCGAGAGCCTTTCCCTGCTTCCTGTCAGGCCGGTTCTCCCGTAACCGGGGCCGGGAGGCGCTTGCCGGACCCGGGCGCGCGGGATCAACGCAGCAGGCGCAGGGCGTTCATCGTCACCAGCACCGTCGCCCCGGTGTCGGCGAGGATGGCCGGCCACAGGCCGGTGATGCCGGCGATGGTGGTGACCAGGAACACCGCCTTCAGTCCGAGGGCGATGGCGATGTTCTGGTGGATATTGGCCATGGTGCGCTTCGACAGGGCGATCATCGCCGCGACATCGCCGACGCGCCCGTGCAGCACCGCGGCGTCGGCCGTCTCCAGCGCGACGTCCGTCCCGCCGCCCATGGCGATGCCCACATCCGCCGCCGCCAGGGCCGGCGCGTCGTTGATGCCGTCGCCGATCTTGGCGACCGCGTGGCCCTGCCGCTGCAGGTCTCCCACGATGCGCCGCTTGTCTTCCGGCAGCAGGCCGGCATGGACCTCGATGTCGAGCGTCCGGCCGATGGCCTTCGCGGTGCGGGCATTGTCGCCGGTCAGCATCAGCGTGCGCACGCCGGCCTTGCGCAGGGCTCCGAGCCCGGCGAGCGCGTCGGCACGCGGTTCGTCGCGCATGGCGATCGCCCCGGCGACCCGGCCGCCGGCCAGCAGCACCGACACCGTCTTGCCGTCGTCGTTCAGGGCCTCGATCGCCTGCGCGACCTCGGCCGGGAGGGTAACGCGCTCGGCGGCGGCCTCGGCCGAGCCGAGGAAGAGGGAAACGCCCTCCACCGTACCGGCGACCCCCTTGCCGCCAATCGCCCGCGCGTCGCTCGCGGCGGGAAGGACGATCGCGTCCTCGGCGGCCTTGGCGAGGATGGCCGTGGCGAGGGGATGGCTCGAGCCGGCCTCCAGCGCGGCGGCAAGCCGCAGCACCTCGGCCTCGGGGCTCGCGACGGCGATGATGTCCGTCACCCGCGGCCGGCCCTCGGTGAGCGTGCCCGTCTTGTCGAAGGCGGCGGCGGTGATCCTGCCGACGCTCTCCAACACGGCGCCGCCCTTGAGCAGCAGGCCCTTGCGGGCGCCGGCCGACAGCGAGGCGGCGATGGCCGCGGGCGTCGAGATGACGAGGGCGCAGGGGCAGCCGATCAGCAGGATGGCGAGGCCCTTGTAGATCCATTCGCTCCAGGGCCCGCCGAGCAGCAGCGGCGGCACGACGGCGACGAGGGCGGCCACCGCCACCACGCCCGGCGTGTAATAGCGCGAGAAGCGGTCGATGAAGCGTTCGGTCGGCGCCTTGCTTTCCTGCGCCTCCTCGACCAGCCTGACCACGCGGGCGATGGTGTTGTCGGCCGCCGCGGCCGTCACCCGCACGCGCAGCACGCCGTCGCCGTTGACCGTGCCGGCGAAGACGGTGTCTTCCGTGCCCTTGCGGACGGGAATGCTTTCGCCCGTCAGCGGCGCTTCGTCGACGGCGCTCTCGCCCGAGAGGATGATTCCGTCGGCGGGGATGCGGTCGCCCGGCCGCACGAGGATGGTCGCCCCGACCGCGAGGGTCGCCGCGGGCACCTCCTCGGTGCCGCCGTCCCGTTCGACCAGGGCGGTTTGCGGCACCAGGGCGGTGAGCGATTGGATGCTGGCGCGGGCCTTGCCCGCCGCCACGCCCTCGAGCAGTTCGCCGACGAGGAACAGGAAGACGACCGTGGCGCCTTCCTCCCCGGCGCCGATGAAGACGGCGCCGACCGCCGCGATCGTCATCAGCATCTCGATCGAGAAGGGCGTGCCGTAGCGCGCGGCCATGAAGGCGCGCCGGGCGATCGGCACGAGGCCGACCAGCATGGCGAGGTCGAAGGCCCAGGGCGCGACCTCCGGCACCAGCTTGCCGGCCGTGAAGGCGACGAGGACGGCAAGGCCGCTGGCGATCGTCAGCCGGCCCTTGGCCGAATGCCACCACGGGCCCGCGGACGGGCCGTGATCATGGCCGTGCAGGCCGATGGGGGCGCTTTCCTGGCGATCGTGATCGTGATGGCCATGACCGTCATGGTCATGCCCGGTGTGATCGTGGTCATGGTCGTGATGCGCATGATGGTGGTGGGCATGGTCGTGCGCAGGTGCGGCAGCGTGCGAAGCCGCGAGGGCGCCTGCCGCCAGCGGCGCGACCTTGTAGCCGAGGGCCCGGACCCTGTCCTCGACGACGCCGAGGTCGCCGTCGTCACCATGATGAACGGTCATCGTGCCGGCGGCGACGGATACCGAGACATCGGCGACGCCCGGCACCCGCCGAACGGCGGTATCGATCTTCGCGGCGCAGGAGGCACAGTCCATGCCGTCGATCCTGTAGCGAGTCTGGTTCGCAGCGGTCGCCATCGCAACGTTCTTCCCTTGCATCGGACGAACGAGGCCCTACATCCTCTAGCGACTAGAGGAGCAAGCGGAAAATGACCGTTCAGGATGTGGCGATCGGCGAGGCGGCCCGGCGCAGCGGCGTCAAGGTGCCGACCATCCGCTATTATGAACAGGTGGGACTCCTGCCGGCCCCCCCGCGAAGCGAGGGCAACCGGCGGCTTTACGATGCCGCCGACATACGCCGGCTTGCCTTCATCCGCCACGCCCGCGAACTCGGCTTCGACGTCGATGCGATCCGCACGCTCCTCAGCCTGCAGGACGATCCGGCCCAGCCCTGCGCGGCGGCGGATGCGGTGGCGCGCAGCCGCCTCGTCGAGGTCGAGCAGCGCATCGCCAGCCTGCAGGCGCTGAAGACCGAGCTGGAGCGGATGGTGACGGGCTGCGCCCATGGCCGCGTCGACGAATGCCGGGTGATCGAGATCCTTGCCGATCACGACAAATGCCTGCACCACCATCATTGAGGGTGGCCGGTGCCGGCCTATTCGGCCGCCACCGGGATGCTGACGCCGGGTTCCTCGTCGAACGGGGTTTCGAGCTCGACGAAACGGTCGGGATAGAAGCCGTTGAAGCGGGTGCGCAGCCCGAGCGAATAGGCGCCGATATGGCCGATCTCGATCCAGTCGCCGGTATCCACCGTCTCGGGCAGATAGAAGGGGCGGGTCAGGATGTCGACGGAATCGCAGGTCGCGCCGCAGATGCGGAACGGCAGCATCTTGTCCGGCGAGCCGTTGCGCCGGCGCCGGGCCGGATCGGGGATGAAACGGGTCGGCAGCAGCAGTTTGCCCGTCCACGAATCCGACAGCGACGCCCACACGCCGTCATTGATATAGAGGCGCTGCCCCTTCTTGAGCAGCACCCGCACCACCACCGACAGGCAGCGCGCCACGATGACGCGGCCGGGCTCGGCCACCAGCTTGAGGTCGTCGAGGCCCCAGTCGGCGATGTCGCTGTTGATCTGGCGCATCAGCGCCTCGATGGTCGGCGTGGTGGCGTTGCTGCCCTTCTTCTTCGGATCCCGCCCGTATTGGGCCGGAAAGCCGCCGCCGATGTCGAGTTCGGCGACATCCTCCTTGACGCGCGACCGCACCCAGGCGACCGAGGCCATGGCGCGCTCATAGGTCTCGGGGTCCTCGACCTGGGAGCCGACATGGAAGGCGATGCCGGTCCTGAAGCCGATGCCGGACATGCGGTCGAGCAGTTCGACCGCATGGGTCGGCGTGGCGCCGAATTTCTTGGACAGCTCGTAGGCGGCGGCGCCCTTGGTCGCCAGCCGCAGGAACAGCGTGATCTCCTCCGGCGGGATGTCGAGGCCGCGCACGATCCGCAGGATCTTGGCGACTTCGTCCTCATGGTCGAGGGCGAGGGTGCGGATTCCATAGGTTTCGAGGGCCAGCCTGATATGCGACTGGGCCTTGACCGGATGCATGTAGAGGAGTTCGGCCGAAGGCGCGACCGCCCGCGCCGCCTCGAACTCCGCCGGGCTCGCCACGTCGAAGGCGCTGATGCCGGCGTCCGCCAGCACCTTCAGCATCATCGGCTCGCCATTGGTCTTGACCGCATAGGCCGTCTTGCCGGGAAACAGCGCCATGAACTGCCGGGCGTCGGCGGCGAGCACCTCGGGCCGGAAGCCGTAGACGGGCTCGTCCGGACGAAGCGCCAGCGCCGCTTCGCGGGCGGTGGCGAATTTCTGCATGGTCGAATCGGCACCGTCTGTCATCAGCTGTCTCTAACCCTCTTCGCGACACATGCAAAACAGCCGCATTTGTTGACGGATTTGCGACGGGCGCCTTGCGCCGCCCCCGCCATAGCCCGACATTCCTCGGCCAGTCCGCACCCGCCCGCAGTATCGTTTCGCACCGACGGCGAACGGAACCGGAAGGACACACGGATGTTGCTTGACGCGCGCTACGCCTGCGCACAGATTCTACTTGTTCGTACAAAGGGATTCGATCATGCGCATTGCCAGTCTTGCCGCAGCAGCGTTGCTGGCTGCCTCCGTCCTCCCGGCTTCGGCCGCCACGCTTCTGGAGAAGAATTTCTGGCTCTCGGGACCCAATTATGACGGCATCCTGCCGCGCTGCGACGACCCGGCGGTGACCGGCAAGATCGCCACGCGCTTCGCCGACAAGGAAGCCGACTATTGGAATTCCGCGCTGACGATCGAGCGGTTCGACCGTCACCACCAGATCGCCTATTCGCCCTGGGGCCGTTCCTTCATCCCGCGCCGCTTCTGCAGCGCGCGGGTGCTGACGTCGGACGGCCATTATCGCCGGGTGTCCTATTCGATCGCCGAGGATACCGGCTGGCTCGGCGCGACCTGGGGCGTGGAATGGTGCGTCGACGGCACCGATCGCAACCTCGCCTACGCGCCCAATTGCAAGATGGCCCGTCCGTGATCCTCGCCCCTCGCGAGGTGCGGTGATGCCCTTGTGGGTATGCTTTCCGGCCGCCGGCCTTGGCGATCCCGAAGCGGGCGGCCCTGCGCCGGAGCGTCTGCAGGCCGGAAATCCGGCCTTCCGCACCTGGAACAGCTATGAAAGCGCCGACGGCAGGACGTTCGCGGGCATCTGGGAGGCGACGCCGGGCTGCTGGCGCGTCGTCTACGAGGAATGGGAGAGCTGCACCCTTCTCGCAGGCCGCTCCGTCGTCACGCCCGACGGCGGCCCGCCCGTCGCCCTCGGCCCGGGCGACACCATGATCCTCGAGCCGGGCTTCGCCGGCACCTGGGAAGTCGTCGAGACCACGCGCAAGAGCTACGTCATCCGCCTGTGACGGAGCAGGCTCCCGCGGACGCTCTTGTCTTGCGGCGCCGTTCCCGGCGATAAAGAGACAGCGAACGGGGCGGGAGGCGCATGACGATGGATCGCAGCAGCGGCATTCTGCGCAGGAGGGACGGGCATGAGGCCCATGTCTCCTATGCCGAACTGTTCTTTGACCTCGTCTATGCCTTCGCCGTCACCCAGCTCTCCCATACGCTGCTGCACCATCTGACGATCGGCGGCGCGGTCGAGACCGTCATCCTCTGGTTCGCGGTGTGGCTGGTCTGGCAATATACCTGCTGGTTCACCAACTGGTTCGAGCCGGAAGCCATGCCGGTGCGGGCGGCGCTGTTCGCGGTGATGCTGCTCGGGCTGGTGGCCGCCGCCGCCCTGCCCGAGGCGTTCGGCGAGCGCGGCCTCGTCTTCGCCGGCTGCTATGCGGCGATGCAGGTCGGCCGCACCGCCTTCGGGCTCTTCTTCCTCGAGCGCAGCGGCGATCCGCTGGCGGCCAATTTCCGGCGCATCCTGGGATGGAGCGTCATCGCCGCCCTGTTCTGGATCGCGGGAGGATTGGCGGAAGGGGTGACCCGCGTCCTGCTCTGGATCGTCGCGGTGGCCTGCGAATATGTCTCGCCGATGTTCGGTCTCTGGCTGCCGGGCCTCGGGCGGTCGCGCACGAGCGACTGGACGGTCGAAGGCGGCCATATGGTCGAACGCTGCGCCCTCTTCGTCATCATCGCGCTGGGCGAATCGATTCTCGTCACCGGCGGCACCATCGCCGCGGCGCGGCAATGGGACCTGCCGGTGCTTGCCGCCTTCCTCGCCGCCTTCCTCGGCAGCATCGCGATGTGGTGGATGTATTTCGACACCGGCAGCAGGGCCGCGACGGCGTTCATCGTCCATTCGCGCGATCCGGGCCGGTTCGGCGCCTATATCCACTATGTGCATGTCGTCCTGATCGCCGGCATCATCGTCACGGCCGTCGGCAACGACCTGTCGATCGCGCATCCCCAGGCCGTCGTCGACAGGGCGGGCGCTGCGGTCCTCTTCGGTGGCCCGGCGATATACATTGCCGGCAATGCGCTCTACAAGCGCATCTTCTATGGCAGGATTCCGCTTTCCCACCTCGCCGGGCTCGTGCTCCTCGCCCTCGGGATTCCGCTGGCCTCCTACATGGATCTCCTGATGACCGGTCTCCTGACCACCTTTATCATGGCGCTCGTCGCCGGCTGGGAAGCCCTTTCCCGTCGTGGTTTTCCGGCGTCGGCCGGATCGCGCGAGACGGCATGAACTACCGCCACGCCTTCCACGCCGGCAATTTCGCCGATGTGCTCAAGCATGTCGTGCTCGCCCGCATCCTCACCCATCTCAAGCAGAAGGACGCTCCCTTCCGCGTCATCGACACCCATGCCGGCGTCGGCCTCTACGACCTGGAGGCCGATGAAGCACGGCGGACGGGCGAATGGCGCGACGGTGTCGGCCTGCTCGCCGGACAGGAAGCGGCCGCGCCGGCCACGGGCGCCATCGCGGATCTCCTGGCGCCCTGGCGCAGCGTCGTCGACGGGCTGATGGCGCAGCAGCCGCCGCTCTATCCGGGGTCGCCATGGCTGTCGGCGGAGCTGACGCGGGCGCAGGACCATCTCGTCTTCTGCGAGAAGCATCCGGAGGACGCACGGCTGCTGCGCCAGAATTTCGGCGGCAGCCGCCGCGTCAAGGTCATCGAGGGCGACGCCTGGGCCCTGCTGCCGGGCCTCCTGCCGCCGCCCGAGCGGCGCGGCCTCGTCTTCATCGATCCGGCCTTCGAGCAGGAGAACGAGTTCAGGACCATCGCCGAGAATGTCGGGCGCGCCCTGCAGCGCTGGGCCACCGGCGTCTACGCCATATGGTATCCGCTCAAGGGGTTGCGCGAGGCCGATGGCTTCGCGCGGCGCATGGCGGCGCTGCCCGCCGCACGGGCGCTGCGCTTCGAGATCAGCCGCTACGCCGTGCAGCGAATCGATCGCCTGAACGGCTGCGGCATGATCATCCTCAACCCGCCCTGGCGGCTCGACGAGGAATTGAGGGAGATCGGCGCCCATCTCGCCCGCCTCTTCGCCCGGGAGGGAGAGGGGGTGCTGCGCCTCGACTGGATCAGGCAGGAAGCGGACCGATAGAGCGCCTTGCGATCCGGCGGAATCGTCGGGAAGCGCAAAGACGCGTCCCGACGAAGAGCCCGAGCAAAAAGGCGTTTCGGCGGAAAGGCGTTTTGCTCCCGGGGCAAGCGATAAAAGCCTCGCCGGCCTCTTGCTCTTTGCCGCGTTTGACGCTTCTGTTGCGGCATGGCCGCCTTTCGTCCTGCTCGGGCGAGTTCGGCAGATTGGCTTTTGGAGAATTCGATGAGCGTTGCGCAACCCACGACTTCGACGCTGGCTGCCGCCCTGTGGCCGGCCAAGGCAAACCCGGCGCTGCGCGCCATTCTGCTGGTCCTCGCCGGCGTGGCGCTGCTGACGATCTCGGCCAAGGTGCAGGTGCCGTTCTGGCCCGTGCCGGTGACGCTGCAGACGCTTGCCGTGCCGCTGATCGGCGCCGCCTTCGGGGCTCGGCTGGGCGGGGCCACCGTGCTCGCCTATCTGGCCGCAGGCTTTGCCGGCGCGCCCGTCTTCGCCGGCGCAGCTGCCGGTCCCGCCTACTTCCTCGGCACGACGGGCGGCTATCTCATCGCCTATCCGATCGCGGCCTTCATCGTCGGCGCCGTCGCCGAGCGCACGGGCAACCGGGTGCTGCCGCTGTTCGCCGCCATGGTCGCCGCCGACATCCTCGTGCTGGCGCTCGGTTTCGCCTGGCTCGCCTTCCTCGCCCAGCTCGCCAGCGGCGGCATGGGTGTCGGCATCGAGCGCGCCTGGCTCGGCGGCGTGGCGCCGTTCCTGCTGGCCGATCTCGTGAAGATGGCCCTGGGCGCCGCTCTCGTCGGTGCCAGCTGGGCCGGCCTGACGAAGCTGCGCGGCTGATCTTCGTGGTCCTGCCGGCTTTCGGGCCGGCGGGCTGTCTGAATGAGAGGAAGGGGAGGCGGGCCGAAAGGTCCGCCTCTTTCGTTCGTCACTGCGCCAGCGTTTCCGGTGCCTTCATCGCTCCCGTCATGATCGCGACGGCATCGGACATGGTGTAGTCCGAAGGCCGGATCACCGCGACCCGCCGGCCGAGCCGATGGATGTGGATGCGGTCCGCCACTTCGAACACATGCGGCATGTTGTGGCTGATCAGCACGATCGGCATGCCCCTTCGGCGCACGTCGAGGATGAGTTCGAGCACCCGCCGCGATTCCTTCACGCCGAGCGCCGCCGTTGGCTCGTCCATGATGATGACCCTGCTGCCGAAGGCGGCGGCGCGCGCGACCGCCACGCCCTGACGCTGGCCGCCGGACAGGGTCTCGACCGGCTGGTTGATGTTCTGGATGGTCATCAGCCCGAGATTGGACAGCGCCTTGCGTGCCTCGACCTGCATGCCGCGCCGGTCCAGCTTGCGGAAGACCTTGCCGAGGAAGCCGGCCGAGCGTTTCTCGCGCCCGAGAAACAAGTTGTCGGCGATGCTGAGGGCAGGGGAGAGGGCGAGGTTCTGATAGACCGTCTCGATGCCGGCCTCGCGCGCCTGGATCGGCGAGCGGAACTGCACCGGCGTACCCGCGAGGCGGATCTCGCCGGCATCGGGGATGACGGCGCCCGCCAGGGCCTTGATCAGCGAGGATTTGCCGGCGCCGTTGTCGCCGATGACAGCGAGGATCTCGCCGGGCAGCAGGTCGAAGTCGGCGTGGTCCATGGCGGTGACCCGGCCATAGCGTTTCACCAGGCCGCGGGCCTGCAGGATGGGCTGTGCCGAGGCCGGGGCGGCGGCGGGATTGTTGTGCGCGCTCATGCTGACACCTTGCGGATCCACTGGTCGATGGCGACGGCGACGATGATGAGGCAGCCGACGGCGAAAACCTGCCAGAGCACGTCGAGCCCGGCGAGCTTGATGCCGCTGGAGAACAGGCCGACGATGACGGCGCCGACGAGCGTGCCGACGATCGAGCCGCGCCCGCCGAAGAGGCTGGTGCCGCCGATGACCACGGCGGTGATGGAATCGAGATTGGCGGTCTGGCTCGAATTCGGGCTGACGGCCCCGACGCGCCCGATCAGCGCCCAGCCCGCGACGGCGCAGATCAGGCCGCAGATCGTGTAGACCGCGAAGAGGGCGGCCTTGGTGCGGATGCCGGCCAGGCGCGCCGCCTCGGCGTCGTCGCCGGTCGCCAGGATGTGCCGGCCGAAGGCCGTGCGGTTGAGGACGTACCAGATCACGATGGCGACGGCGATCATCAGCACCGCGCCGAGCGTCAGGATGTCCCGGCCGCCGAAGGAGAGCGGCCAGCCCATCATGCGCAGGAACGGCGCCTTGGTCTCCAGGTCGTCCGGCCGGATGGTCTGGCTGTTGGAATACCACAGGTTGAGCGCGGCGAAGACGTTCCAGGTGCCGAGGGTGGCGATGAAGGGCGGCAGTTCGAGGAAGGTGATGAGGGCGCCGTTGACGGCGCCGCAGACGAGGCCGGTGAGGAGGCCGAGCGTGAAGGCGATGGGCACGGGCAGGCCCGCATCGATCGCCAGCTTGCCCATCACCACATGCGACAGGATCATGATGGCGCCGACCGACAGGTCGATGCCGGCCGTGAGGATCACCAGCGTCTGCGCCACGCCGAGGATGGCGATCACAGTGACCTGCTGGACCACCAGGCCGAGATTGAAGGGCGAATAGAAGCGCGGCCCGACATAGAGGCTGAATGCCGCGAAGCCGATCAGCAGGACGATGAAGGGGATCGACGTCGGATAGGAATGCAGGAAATGCTGCAGGCGGTCGAGGGGGGATTTGGCATCTTCCTCGAAGGAGGCGACATCGACGGCCGCGTTGGCGATCCCCTTCTCGAATTCGGCAGGCCCGGTCGGGTGTCTCTGCTGGTCGCTCATGGCTGTCGGTCTCTCGTGCGGATGAAATGGCGAAGGCGGACCGGGATGCCCCGGCGCAATCCGCCGACCGGCGTATCGGCGGCAGCTCCCGGCCGCCGATACCGTGTCCCGAAGGCTAGGTCGCGATCAGCCCCAGCACTTCTTCAGGCCTTCGTCGACGCTGATCGAGGGGACGCCTTCGACCGGCTTGTCGGTCACCAGCACGGCGCCGGTATCGAAGAAGTTGAGGCCGGGCGTGTTGGCCGGCTTCTTGCCGGTCTTGATGAAGGTCTCGATCGCCTCCAGGCCCATCGAGGCCATCAGCAGGGGATATTGCTGCGAGGTCGCACCGATCTTGCCGTCCTTGACGTTGGTCACGCCGGGGCAGCCGCCGTCGATGGAGACGACGAGGACGTCCTTGGTCTTGCCGGCCGCCTTCAGCGCCTCGTAGCCGCCGGCCGCCGACGGTTCGTTGATCGTGTAGACGAGATTGATCGAGGGATCCTTCTGCAGCAGGTTTTCCATGGCGGTGCGGCCGCCTTCCTCGGCGCCGGCGGTGACATCATGGCCGACGATGCGCTTGTCGTCCTCGTCGCCGTAGTGCTTGGGATCCTTGATGTCGATGCCGAAGCCCTTCATGAAGCCCTGGTCGCGCAGATAGTCGACCGTCGGCTGGTTGGCGGCGAGGTCGAGGAAGGCGATGCGGGCATCCTTGGCCTTGTCGCCCATCGTCTTGTTGGCCCACTGGCCGATCAGTTCGCCGGCCTTGAAATTGTCGGTGGCGAAGGTCGCGTCGGCGGCGTCGATCGGATCGAGCGGGGTGTCGAGCACGATGACGAAGAGGCCGTTGTCGCGCGCCTTCTTCACGGCCGGGACGATGGCCGAGGAATCGCTCGGCACGATCATGAAGCCCTTCGCCCCGGCGGCGATCAGGCTCTCGATGGCGTCGACCTGGCTGTCATTGTCGCCGTCGAACTTGCCGGCGAAGCTCTGCAGGGTGACGCCGAGTTCCTTGGCCTTGGCCTCGGCGCCTTCCTTCATCTTGACGAAATAGGGATTGTTGTTGGTCTTGGTGATGAGGCCGATGATGTCGGCGGCGGAGGCCGAACCGGCCATCAGCGCGAGGGCGGCGGCGCCCGCCAGCAGCGTCTTGATCGTTTTCCCTACCATGTAGTCCTCCCGTTTGTTCATCGCCGCTTCTGCGCCGATGTCTTGGCATCCAGGCTCCGGATCTTCGCTCCTTCGCCGGAATTTCGTCCTTGCCGGAAACCGCTTCGAGGGCTCCGCGTCATCCAGGCGCCCCGGGCCGCCGTCGCCGCGTTCCTGCAGCAGAGCTGTCAATGCGCATGGGCCTCGCCTTTCGGGGTCACGGGTCGGGCATTGTCCAGCACGGTGGCCCGCGGGGCGAAATCGATGAAGAGCGGCAGGCTCGCGGCGCCGAGCGCGTGGGCGTTGGAACCGAAGGTGCCGAGCCGCAGGACGGGCGCGCTGCGCGCCTCCGGTATCGCCGCGACGAGGGCGATGCGCAGGCGCCTGGCGATCTCCTCCATGATCGGCGTGCCGAGGTCGCCGTCGAGGACGACATTGGGCACGTCCAGCAGGGCCTGTGCCGAGAGAACCGGCCCGACGAGCGCCTCGACGCAATCGGCCAGCCATTCCTCGAACCCGTCCGGGCAGGCCTCGATGGCGGCGGGCAGGTCGGAAAGCCGGGCGACGGCATGGCCGCGCCAGGCCAGATGGCGCATCAGGGCCGCGATCGAGGCACGGGCCAGCAGGATGTCGTAGGGACCCGAGGGCGGCGGTGCGGAAGGCAGGCGTGAGGCCGGCACCGGCAGCATGGCGACGTCGCCGGCATTGCCGCCGATGCCGCGGCGATAATCGCCCGCCAGCACCACGCCGCCGCCGACAGCCGGCCCGATGAAGAAATAGACGAAATCGTCCGATTCCCGGCCGAAGCCGTAGAAGAGTTCAGCAATGGCGGCCGCCGTGCCGTCATTCTCGGCATGCACGTCGAGGCCGGTCGATGCGCGCAGCGCCGCGGCGAAGTCGAAATCGTCCCACAGCGCCAGCGTGGGGCCATCGAGATGGAGCCGGTCGAGCCAGGCGCCGAGATTATAGGGCTGGGCGAGGCCGATGCCGAGCACGCGGCCGGGGGAAAGGCTGTCGGCATGCGCATGCAGCGCCTCGACGTCGGCCGTCACCAGCGCGAGCGTCTCCTCCGGGCTCGGCAGCGCCTTGCAATGGGACCGCTTGTCGATCAGTCTTCCGCCGAGATCGACCAGCGCCGTCTCGATGCGGTTGCGGTCGATCCTGACCCCGATGCCGTAGGCTCCGGTGGGTTCCAGGCGCAGCAAGGTCGCCGGCTGGCCGCGCTGGCCCTGATAACGCTTGCCGATGACCGAGATCAGCCCCAGTCCCCGCAGGTCCGCCACGATTTCGCCGATCGCCGTGTTGGTGAGGTTGGCGGCCCGCGCCAGATCGGCCTTGGACGCTTCGCGAAGGCGGCGAAGACGCTGCAGGACGATGCGGTAATGATAGTGGCGGATGCGCGCGGACGTCAGTCCACGCTCCGCCGTGGGCCCGGATGCCATTGCCTCTCCAGATTTCCTCCAGGGTGCCGGGACGATGCCGCGGCGCCTCTTAATTCATTGATGCTGATTAAATGGGGAGATCGCAGTCAAGTCAAGAGCCCAAAATGAAGGCAGTGTGACGGTTCCGGGTGCAGGCCCCGCCTGTGCGGGGGTATCCATGATGGCAGACGAGATGGATTCGGCCCGCCTCGTCCTCGGCAGCGCCCATGGTGCGTCTGGCGGGTCGTCATGCACGGCCCGGTACCCGCGGGACAGAGGGGATGGCACCGCCCCGCCGGAGGTTCACCGCGGCAAGGGGCTGCCGGCCGAACGCTCCCGCATCCGCCCACCCTTGGCCTGCATCGCTTGGATGGAATATCCGCTGGAGAAGAATTGCGATTCGATAGGAACGCAATTCTTCTCCAACTAAGTGTTTCAAGTCATTTTCTTGGTCGAAAAGTCGATCAGCTTTTCTGGAAGACGCTATCGGCGCTACTGCGGCTGTGCAGGGATCTTTGGCTGGAGCTTCGGTTGCGCCGGATTCTTGGCGGGAGCCTGCGCCTTGGGCTGTGAATTGGGGCGAGACGGCAGTGCAGGGCTCGTTACGCCCGCATGCGGGTGGTGCAGTATCGCCAGCACGGCCGCCAGCACCGATCGGTTGCGGTGCTTGATGCAATAGCCGCGCAGATGCTCGCGCAGGATGGTGGCGTCGTTCAGTTCCTCCGGCCCGCGGGCGCCGGCCTGATGCTCGGCGGCCTCGCCGGCCTTGCCCCACCTGGTATAGCCGTCGATGAAACCGTCGGCCCAGGCGATGATGTGGCTGTCCATCGCCTCGTGGCGCTTGACGGCGAAGGCGCAACGCATGTCGCCGTAATCGACGATTCTGGTCGTCAGGGTCTTGGGTGCCGCCAAAGCCGGCGCAGACACCAGGCCGCTTGCCAGTAATGCCGCCAGGATCCGCCGCATGATCGCCTCCATTGGTTCGAGCCCGGTGCCCCCTGCAGCGATATAGCAGCCGCGGCGGCGGCGCACAGGGGTTTTCAGGACAAACGGCGGGAAAGGCGATTTGGTTGCAGGAACTCCGCCGGTTGAACCGCTGTCGGAGCGCTGCGGCGGCGAGGCCGAACGAAAGCGCCGCCCCGGAGGGCGGCGCAAAGGTCGACGGGACGGTCGGGACGGATCAGAAGCGGTAGTTCACGCCCACCGTGCCGATGTCGAACTGGTTCTTGTACTTGAGGCTGAACGGCACATTGGCGATGGAATAAGCCTGGGTGCTGTCGCCGAGGTCGACGTGGCGATATTCGAGGCGGGCCGACCAGTTGTCGGTGATCGCATATTCGATGCCGAGGCCCGCGGTCCAGCCCCACTCCGTCTTGCTCTGCGACAGCCCTTGGGGCGCGAAGACGACGTTGACGGAATTCTTCACTTCGCCGCCCGCGATGCCGCCCGTCACATAGAACAGGGCGCGATCGACGGCGAAGCCCGCACGCAGGCGGGCCGAAGCGAGCCAGCGGGAATCGGTCTTGACCCGGACGGCGTTCAGCAGGTTCAGGTCACCGGAGATGCCCGAAAAATCGCCGTCGATTTCGGCGCCGACCACGAAGGAGTTGAACTGATAATTGTAGCCGGCCTGGGCGCCGCCGACGGCGCCGTTTGACGACCAGTCTCCGACGCTCGTCGTAAACGGCGGCGGAACAGGAACGGGAACCCCCGCGGTGAGCTTGGAAGAGCCCACGCCGTAGCCGGCGTTCAAGCCGACGTAAAAACCTGTCCAGGTGAAAGGCATCGCTTCAGGAGCAGTCGGCTCCACCGGCCGGGGCGCGAGATCAGCGGCGCGAGCGGAAAGCGTTGTTGCAGCCAACAGCGAGATTACAAGGATAGACTTCTTCAGCGCCATAGTGAGCTCCCCGACATTTCATTAGACATGGTCAACCCGACCTCGGGGAAAGCTGTAACACCTGCAGAAAGTGACGCAATGGGATTGGTGAGAAAAAACGACTCCACCAAGGCTTTTCGTGGAGTCTGTGATTTTAGAGCAACAGCTTTACAGGCGGCATGTGTAAAATTAACGTTTTTTAATTTGAGTATTGATAGCTGAAAATACGAATATTTCTCGCTGTACTATGATAAAAATTTTGGCAAGCATCAGGGCGTATACGTATAGTCGATATATCTGTGACAGATTAAAGCCACATTCGTCGATCGAAATTACGATTCTTGCCTCATTTTGTCGCAGTTTTGAACGTTCGGACGGGCCATTTAAGCACTGGCCCAGGTTGGGGGGCGAGGACCAGGCGATGAAAACTCACCACGCCCCGTTTCTCGGTCGGTCCAAGGTCTGGGGAACGAACAGGTGACGTCCAGCAGGCAGGGGCGCGCTCCCGGCCCGAACGGGCGACGGGCGATCGGCGGAGCCGCGTCGCCGTGCCGGGAAGGCCATTTGATCCGATCCGGCGGGACGCGGCGTCAGAGACCCACAGCCTGCCACCGCAGCATGGCGCGAACGGATGCGGGGCCGCCGAGGCGGGGCGCCGGTGATCGGTCCCGGGCGGCTCGTCGCGGCTAGGCGCGGACGGGGAAAGGACTCTTCGAAATCCCGCCCGACGAGCTCACGCGGCGAGGAGCGGTCGGCGCGGCATCCCGCCTGATTGAGGCAGGCCTCGCCTTTTTGCGGAAAAACGGGCGAAACCCGTCTGCCCTACGCTGCGCGGCTCTTTTAATGCGGACGCGTCGCCATGCTCACGGTCTTGATCCTCTTCCTCCTCGGTGTGGCCTTCTATTATGTGGCGTTCTGAAGCGCCGGCCGGTGAAGAGTGCGCCGAACCCGCCCGCCATCAAATCGGCAAGGTTTCTCTCTATCGAAAGCGCGGGCTGGGCACACCGGCCGATCTCGGGGCCGCGCGTTCGCGGGGCGATCGAGAGGATCGGCGACGGTGTTGACGGAGGAAGATGCCGGAGTATGCTACCGCGCTTGGCCGGCCGGTCTTCGCGCCGGAGGCTGCAGCGGACGCCGCAGCCGTCCGGGCCGCTGCCCGACCCAGTTATGAATGCGTATCAGCCTTGTCCGGAAAGACTGTCCCGACACGCCGGACCGGGAGCACCCGACGCCCTATGCCAACAGACAGGGATTCGCATCATGACGAAGTTCATAGCGATCGTTGACCGGATGGAAGGTGCCTACGACGTCCATGTTCCGGACTGCCCGGGATGCGCCGCGATAGGCGAAACGGAAAACGAAGCCATTCGCAAGGCGGGCGCCGCCCTCAGCGAATGGGTGGGCCTGTCGGAGACGACGGGCCTGGAACGCCCGGCGCCGCGAACGGCAGAAGCCCTGCGCAGCGATCCCCACATCATCGGCCGTCTCGCCGAGGGGGCCGTCTTCGCCGTGCTCGAAGTGGCGTGAAACGGGCCGGCGCCCGTCGCCGGCCCCATCGCCGTTTGCCGTCCTCGGCGTCGCGATGCGCCATCGGGCGCCGACACGCGGTTCAACTCACATCGAAGGGGGAGGAGCGCCGGCCGATCAGCGGTCGGCCGGCGCAATCGCGTCCTTCACGGCTGCGTGCAGACTTTCCTCCAATGCATATGCTGGCGGAGCCGGCGGCAATCGCTGGCCGGGACAAGTCCATTGGAGGACATGCCTTCGTTGTCCGCACTGAACCAGAAACGGCGCCGGTGGTCGTGACGGATAGGATGATGCATCGCCTGGGTCGCATTGGCTTCGGCCCCTCCCATGCTGCCACCCGGATGGACCCGCATGATCGGGCCGCCGGCGTGACCGCCGAGATGGCCGCCGCCCATGCCTGCATGGCTGCCGAACGCAGCGGCGGGAGACGCAGAAATCAACGCCAGAAATAGAGAAAACACAATTCGCTTCATTATGGTTTGCCACTATCGGTATGCATCGGCACCGCTGCACACGCCTCTGGCGACCGTCCGCACCCGCCTGCTGATATTCGATGCCGATCAATGAGCGGGTGCGCCCATACGGTCGCTTCGGTGAGTGAACACCCGGCCCCTCGCCTTTATTGGCGCTCGCCTCTTCACGGCGGTTCAACTCGCCGCGATCGCTGTTCCCGGATCCGACGGCAGGGGGCACCGCGGATGGCGAGGGCAGGGCCGCGTCTTGCGACCCGGTTCTTCGCTCTGCGCGGCCCCGATCGCCCCGCGGCGCGTGCGCCGATCCGGTCGTGAACGTCTTACAGAAAAGATGATCGACTTTTCGATTGAGGAAATACGTCAGAACAAGAGGTTCGGGAAATTGTGATGCGATGGAATCACAGGCTGATCTAGCGGCTGAAGCTCATGTTCGGCACCTCTTCGCCGAGAGCGGACGCCAGATCGATCTGATGATCCTGCTCTTCCGTCAGAATCTGTCGAATCTGCTCCGCCATCGCAAATTCGCCCAGCGCTTCGCATTGCCGAACGCGGTCCCGGTAGTTGCGGACCGTCTCGTTTTCGTTGTCGAGGTCGAAGCGAAGCATGGCCCGGGCATCTTCCGAAGTCTTGACCGGCTTGGCGGTCACCGTCGGCATCTTCCCGAGATAGTCGATCTGCCTGGCTATCGTGATCGCATGCTTGAGCTCTTGATGGGCGTGCGTTTCGAGCTGCTCGGCGATGCTCATGAATTCCGCGCCCTTCAGCACCTGCGAGTACACGACATAGGCGATGATGGCCTGATATTCGCGGGACAGGTCTTCATTGAGAAGATCGGCGAGCTGTTCACGGGACACGTCCTGAACAGCGTTTTTGGCGGGATCCGGCATGAAATGATTCCTTTTGCGGTGAGGCGTCATTCAACGGTGCGCAAAAGGAGAAGTTCCGGCAGGCCCGGGACAGAAGGATTACGGCATTCCGGCGATGGGCGTGCCTGGAAGCAAAGCCGCCTCTTTGGAACATCGACGCATGAATGCACGACTTCTCGTTTCCGCGGCTAACAAGGCACACCTCAGAGAGGCGGCTATCCGTCGCCTCGGCGAACGAGGATGGATTACGGCCTCGACGGCTCGTTCCAAAGCCATCCTCGGGAAAAACGCCTCGTGCCAGGCGTTTGCAACTGGTCGGAGTGGCAGGATTTGAACCTGCGACCCCTACGTCCCGAACGTAGTGCTCTACCAGGCTGAGCCACACTCCGCCGCCAGTCGTGGCGGCTCTATAGCGAGATAGGCGGTGGGCCGCAAGCGGGAAGTGAGGGTTTTTCTCAAGGAGATTCCCGGCCGCTTCTTGCAGGGATGCGGCGAACCGGTTATTGACCCGCCCGTATTGGGGCGTAGCCAAGTGGTAAGGCAGCGGATTTTGATTCCGCCATTCGGAGGTTCGAACCCTCCCGCCCCAGCCATGATGCGTTCCGTCGGCACATTATCCAAGAAGACCAGCGCCTTGCCCCTTTTTCCGCTTGCCTGCTCCCATATCCGTATCGCCGCCGAAGTCCTTTTGCGAGATCGTCAGCGACGCCCCCGACGGTGACGGTACCCAAATACGTATTATCGATTGAATGCCGCGAAGAACTATGATCCGCTTGTGCGCATCGCGCCGGGAATAGGGCCTATGGACGGAAGTCTCGAAGACATTCATTGCCGCGGCCTTGCCGTCGCGCTCGACATCCTCAGCGAAGCCTTCGTCGATTTGGTCGGCGCCATGGCGGCCTTCGACAGCACGGCCGCCACGCAAGTGATCAGGACGCTGCACCCTTTCATGGGCGAGAGGCTGCAGAGCTTCATCGACGAGGCCCATGCGCGGGGCGTCGACGTCGAGCCGGCGGCCCGCCTGGCCGACGAGAAGCTGACGGACGTGCTGAACGAGGCATGGGGCAGGATCGGCGATCCCTCCGCCGCGAACTGAAGCCGGCTTCGTCATAAAGCGCGGCTTTCGCGGTGGGCTCGATGCCGCGGGGCTGGAAGCCCCTTTCCGAAAAGCGCAGGCCTTGCCGAGCGAAGCGCGCTTGCACAGGAGCGTCCTGTCATCGGAGAGCGAGGCCCGTCGGATCCGGTAGAACCGTCAGCGCGCGTGGGGATCGGTAAGCGGGCCGGGACCTTCCTTTCGTGGACATCCACCACCCTGTCGCCGTCAGGCGTGCTCTTGCCTGACCTGCCGCGGGCCGCCACTCGGCGATATTCGCGGGGCGAATTCTCCGAACGCGGGGGTAGAGAAGGCACGCGCCTCCCGCCGCACATTCCAGCCGGATCGCGTCCCGCCTGTCGCCGACCTGCAATGACGCCTGCCCGATTGCTCCTTTTTCCGAGCTTTGCGATTCGAGCCAGGTGCGTGGGGCTCCGAGAGAGCCGTCAACGACAGAAGCGGGCCCCGTACGAAACGGGGATCGATGGCGTGGAGCGGCTTTCGGTCCTCGGCAGCGCCGATGGAGGCCTCGAATTGTCAACAATCATATGATCCGCGACGAATCTTGATTTCGTTAGGGGAGGCCGGGATTGAAATTGATCCAGATCACGATGTATTGAAGGTGCCACGCTAAAGCTTGCCGGTCTGGCAATTTTATCAAAAAAGAGGAAGAGAGATACATGAGGGGGTCCGTTCTGAAGGTTACTGTCATTGCCGCTCTTGCAGGGATAATCATAGGGGTTCTTGTTCTCGCCGCTTGGGCCATACCGGAACGTGAAACGGACGACGTATTGCTGAACACGAGGGCCGCAAATCTGGTATAAATCGACGGATTATTGCGAAATAAGTCCGATATTTGAGCGTTTTTGCATAATTTCCGTGTATCCACATCGATATTCATCGCCGTCGACGGGACTCTGTCCTGGCCAGTCCTGCGCGACGTCCGGCGCGCGGCGGCATCCGCCGATGCCGTCCGGCGACGATCATGCGGACCGGCTGCGCTGAAGCGCAGCACGAAGATGCCGCCGGACAGTGAAATGCGGGTGCATTTCGGGTCAATGACGTTCCCGTGCCACGATCCGTCGGGGTGCCGGGAATGATTCAGCGCTCTCGGGAATTGGTGGCCGATCACCCAAGATGTCGCCAATTCTGACTGGCTGGGGCGTGCGGAGCCTGGATTCGCGCTCCCGGGGGGACGTCGGCGCAAGTAACGGCGATGGCAGGCTCTGACCCTGGAGATCGGTCGGCCAGTCCCGCGATGTTCGTGCCGGGCGTAGCGTCGAAAAGCAGCGCATCGGAGAATGCCGCCGTCACAATCGTGCATGCCGCGCCGGAACAAATCCCGCCGTGCCGGATTGAAAGGTCAAGTGGCAGAATTTCTAACCTTTCTCAGTCAGCTCAGGATCAGCACGGTGGACGACAGCAATACTACTCTCGTGGCGGAAATCGTCTCGGCCTATGTCTCGAACAATTCGGTGGCGGTCGCGGATCTCTCCCGGATCATCGGCGACGTTCACGCCGCCGTGCAGAGATTGGCGACGAACGAACCCTTCGCTGCTCCCCCCGAAGTAAAACCGGTCCCCGCCGTTCCCGTCAAAAAGTCGGTGACGCCGGATTTCATCTACTGCCTCGACGACGGAAAGAAGTTCAAGTCGCTCAAGCGCCACCTTGCAACCGCTTTCAACATGACCCCGGATGAATATCGGGCCAAATGGGATCTGCCGCCGAGCTATCCGATGGTGGCGCCGAACTACGCCGCGAGGCGCTCGGCGGTGGCGAAGGAACTGGGTCTCGGGCAATCCCGCAAGCGGGCCGTGGCCATGAAGGGCACGGCGAAATCGGTGTCCAGGAAACACTGAGCCGGGAAACACCGAGCTTGAAAACCGGGGGCGATGCGCCGGATTCGGCGTGCCGGCAGGACGGCTCGGCCATGCCCGCCGCCAGCGGTCATTCGCCTCATGACGACGATGGGATGTGCCGCGAAGGGGCGCATGCAGCGCGTCCTCGCCGCCGCGGCCCCCAAGCCTGCCGATGGAAGGGATCGCCGGTGACCGTGAAGAGTCTCTGCCCCATCATGGACGCATCAGCATCCGTCGCGCTGCCGCGCCGGCCCGTGGGGGCATCGCAATCCGGAGGCGGACGCCGGTACGCCGTCCTGCTATTCGGCGGGCGACGTATCGCTGGGCGCCGTGCGGGGCGCTCTCCCGGCGGCGGGTCTCGTGCCGCGCGCCTGGCCGAGGCCCATGTTCTTGGCGATGTCCGATCGCCGGGCGGCATAGTTCGGCGCCACCATCGGGTAATCGCCCGGCAAGTTCCATTTCGCCCGGTATTCGTCGGGCGTGAGGTTGTAGACCACGCCGAGATGCCGCTTGAGCGCCTGAAACTTCTTGCCGTCCTCGAGACAGACGATGAAGTCCGGCATCACCGATTTCTTGATGGGCACGGCCGGAACGGGCTTTGCGACCTCCGCTGCCGGAACGGAAGGCTCGATCGATCCGAGTTGCCGGATGGCGCTGTGGACGTCGCGGATGATCTTGGGGAGCTCTGCCTGTTCCACGGAATTATTGGCAACATAGGCTGCGATGATTTCTGCCACGAGCGTGGTGTAATTATCGTCCACTGTTCAAATCCCAAGCTGACTGTGAAGGGCAACGTTCCTAAGAGTAATCAGTTCCAGCGCACCATGAGCGCGTCCGGAACAGCGGCTCGACCCCTGCGTTCGCGTCGAAGGTCCGCTGCCGTGCGAGGACGTGCTACGCCCCACCTCGCTCAACTCGGCCCGCCGGCGCTCGTTCCTCTTGATTGTGCGCCGGAGCGGGATTCGGGGTTCTTTCGGCGCAGGGAGCGCGCGATCCTGGGGCTCCAACGTCTTTGGGGAACGGCGGGGCGGAGAGCGCGTGGCGGAACTTCAGCTCTCCGGGGCGACAGCCGTCTTCTCTCTCCTGCGGCAGTACAACGTCAATCTTCCATGGGGCGGGTAGATGATCGCCCTGCCTGCGTACGACATAGATCCTGCGGGTTCACTTCGTTCTTGAAATATCGACACCGTCGCCGATCGGCCGGCGCGGGATATATTTCAGATATATTCCGAACATCGGTAGAGGTGGGACGTGTTCTTTGCAAGCGCCCCATGTGTCACGCATTCGTCACAAAGAAATATTCGCCTTTGCGGTATGAGCCTCGATTTTCTTCGCTGAAGCGCTGCCCGCAAATAATGTGCACATCATTCGAGAAATATAGCTTACGGAAGCCGCCCGCCAAAGCAATATATGTCTATCGTCGGCAGGGTGCGTGCAACGGTGTGTGAGGATGCCATTTGTTAAGTTTAGTTTCTGCTTTGTAAAAACTTATATAATTTAGATTGCAGAATATTTAGGAATTAAAACTTGAAAACACCGCTTTCTTGGCCCAAGGATTGGGCAAGGAGATGAGATGACTCGGAAACTGATCCTAATTCTCGGTATGCACCGATGCGCGACGTCTGCCGTCGGAGGGGCCGTCGCCATGCTGGGAGCCGCCTTGCCGAGGCACCTCCTCGAAGCAGGCGTCTCCAATCCGAAAGGGCATTTCGAGGGGCGCCAGATCGTCTGGCTCAACGACCAGATCCTGCGTCAACTCGGCCGGAGCTGGGACGATCCGCGTCCCATACCGCAAGAGGCATTTCAGGGCGCCGCTTTCGACCTGACGGCGGACGTGGTGGCTTCCTGCATAGAGAGCGAGTTCGAAGGCGCTCCCTCGCTGATGGTCGTCAAGGATCCCCGGATCTGCCTTCTGGCGCCGATCTGGATCGAGGCGGTCAGGCGGCTGCAAGCGGAGCTCCACGTCTTTCTTCCCTTCAGGGCCCCGGCGCAGGTCGCCGCCTCGCTGATGAAGAGGGACGGCAAGGAGACCGGTCTGGCTCTGGCCTTGTGGTCCCGCTATGTCCTCGATGCGGAATATCACAGCCGGGGAATGCGGCGGGCCTTCTTCGATGCAGACGACTTCGTGAGGGACCCTGCCGCGGTGCTCCGCAGGGCCGGAGAGACGGCCGCCATGCCGTGGCCGATCCCCGGGAACGAGATCCGCAACGTCCTCGGTAATTTCGTCG
This sequence comes from Labrys monachus, assembly GCF_030814655.1. Lineage (NCBI taxonomy): Bacteria > Pseudomonadati > Pseudomonadota > Alphaproteobacteria > Hyphomicrobiales > Xanthobacteraceae > Labrys > Labrys monachus. The sequence goes on along the minus strand of NZ_JAUSVK010000001.1, from coordinate 4,816,196 downwards.
AGGCCGGATTGCTGTCGAAAAGGGCCGATGGCGATACCGTGGCGGACACCGCGCAGGTCGAAATCTATCGCGAGCTGATGAAATTGAAGTCGGATCCCCACGATGCCGAGGCGCAGGCCGCCTTCGACGGGTTCCGGAGTGCGGCGACCCCGGGCATCATGCCTCCGCCGGCCGCCCCGCAAGTGGCGAAGGTCCGCGAAGGGCAGGCGGCGCCGGCCATGCCGAATGCGATGCTCACTCTGCAGAAGGTCTTGCTGAAGCTCAGCCGGCACAGGAGCTTGCCGACTGAAAGGCTGCGCAACAAGATGGGTCGCTTTGCGATCAAGCGTATCCTGAGAGGCGCCTGGAAAGGCTACGGGACGGCTTCCGGGTGATGGCGGGCAGGCGGCCGGCGCTCTCTGCGCCGGCGTCGTGCCGTTCCCGGCGCTTCGCCGTCAGAATTTGTAGCCGACACGGATGCCGTAATTCGTCAGGCCGCGATTATAGTCGCACAAACCGGCATTCGAACTGTGTTCGGCCGTCGCCATGATCCGCCAATGCTCGGTGAGGTTGTAGCCGAGCGAAGCGGATTCGCGAAAGAGGGCGTGGCAGCCGAGCGGGTTGGTGTCGTTGTGCAGGTCCTGCGTCTCGCCATTGTTCAGGCTGCCGCCGAACGAGGCTTCGACGAAGGCCCAGCTGGTGATGTTGTACTGCCAGGTGGCACCCGCATAGACGGTGCTGGTCTTGCCGTCGAAATTGATGGTGGTCCCGACATGAGGGCGCGGCAGCCACCATTCGTCCGCGGTTCCCCACGGCTTGGCAAAAAGCACTTCGGCGTTGAGATCGACACCGCCGGCTTCCGGGCTCCATGGCGCGTGGGCCATGCCGCCGAGCCGGACTTCGTCGATGAACGGCGCGTTGTCGACAGGGCTGGATGGGGGAGTGAGATCTGCCGCCAACGCGTATCCGCTGGCCGTCAGGGCGAGAATGGAAACAAATATGGATCTAAGCATCGAATCATCACCAATTCAGGCAATGTTTACCATGTGATTCGAGTTCGCCAAGGCAGCGCGACAGCCCACCATGATCGGAATCAAAAAAGGCCGGGATGCGTTGCCGAAACGTCACACCGTTGGTCGGGCAACCTTCGATACGAGGATCTTGTCGATCCGTCGGCCGTCGAGATCCAAAACCTCGAAGCGCCAGCCTTCCCGGACGAAGCTTTCGCCGATCTGCGGCAGATGATTGAGCTGCGACAGCACGAATCCTGCAGCCGTCTCGTAATTGCCCCGCACGATTGAAATGGAAAGCCTGTCGGCCAGTTCGTCCGCCTGCATCCAGCCGGAGACGAGATAGGAGCCGTCCGCGCGGACGACGATTGCGGGCTCGTCGTCCTCGTCGCTCTGGAAGGCGCCGATGATCGCTTCCAGCACGTCGTTGGCGGTGACGATGCCCTCGAAATGGCCGTATTCGTCGAAGACCAGCACCATATGCGCCTTGGAATAGCGTATCTCGCGCAACACTTCGAGCGCCTGCGTTGTCTCCATCACCGTCGGCGCCGGCTGGATATGCTCGCGCAGGGTCAGAGGCTTGCCGTCGAGCTGGCTCTGGAACAGGTCCCGTATGGTGACGACGCCGACGATGTCGTCGTCTTCCCCATCCTGCACCGGCAGCCGGTGGTGGCGGGTCGCATGCAGCTGGGCGAGGATGACGTCGGCGGGGTCGGCGATGTCGAGGACTTCGACGTCGCGGCGCGGCGTCATCAGCGAGCGCGCGCTGCGGTCGCTGAGCCGCATCACGCCGGAGATCATGTCCCTCTCGACGGCTTCGAGGACGCCGGCGCTTTCGGCTTCGGCGAGAACGGTGTGGACCTCTTCCTCGGTCACGGTCTCGTCGGCCTTGGCGTCCTGCCCGAGGAGAGCGAGGACCAGCCGGCCGGAGGCGTCCAGCAGCCATACCAGGGGCGCGGCGAGTTGCGAGAGCAGGCGCATGGCCGGCGCCATGAAGGCGGCGATCCGCTCCGGGTTGCGCAGCGCGATCTGCTTGGGCACGAGCTCGCCGATGATCAGGGAGAGGTAGGTGATCGCCACCACCACCAGGCCGACGCCGAGCGTGTCGGCGAGGGGCTGTGCCACTCCCATCTCTTCGAGCCACAGCGCCAGCCTCGCACCCAGCGTCGCGCCCGAGAAGGCGCCGGAGAGCACGCCGACGAGGGTGATGCCGATCTGGACGGTCGACAGGAAGCGGCCGGAGTTTTCCAGGAGCACCAGGGCGATCGCCGCGCCCCGGCTGCCCTGCCGGGCGAGGACGCGCAGCCGGGTCGGCCGAGAGGAGACGATGGCGAGTTCGGACATCGCAAGGACGCCGTTGAGAAGCGTCAGGATGGCGACGAAGGCGATGTCGAGAAACAAGGGGCCTCATGGGTTGCGCACCCGTGCGAAAGTCGGGCCGCCTATGAGTACCACAGAATCGCTTCGGCAAATACCGCCGGGCATGCCTGCCATGCGGGAAGGGGCATTTCTCACGAAAGGGTTGCGGAACACACGATTGCGGTTGCATGTTTCGGCAACCTCTCCGGAATGCTTCTCATGTCTCCCCCCGTCGATCGGGTTACCCCCTCCGCCAACCTGCCGGCGGCTGCCGACGTCGTCGTGATCGGCGGCGGTATTGCCGGCGTCAGCACGGCGCTCGCCCTCCTGCGCAAGGGCCATTCCGTGGTCCTGTGCGAGAAAGGCCGCATCGCCGGCGAGCAGTCGAGCCGCAATTGGGGCTGGTGCCGGGCCATGGGCCGCGACAGCCGCGAAATTCCGCTGATCCAGGAAAGCCTGCGCATCTGGAAGGGGCTGGATCGGGTGGTGGAAGCCGATGTCGGCTTCCGGCAGTGCGGCATCCTCTATCTGTGCGAGAACGAGGCCGAGATGCAGGGCTACGAGCCCTGGCTCGAGCATGCCCGCCGCCACCAGATCGGCTCGCGCCTGATCTCCGCGGACGAGACGCGCAAGGTCATGCCGGGGCTCGAGCGCCGGATCGCGGGCGCGCTCTACACCCCGACCGATGGGCGCGCCGAACCGGCGATCGCCGCCCCGGCCATCGCGCGGGCGGTGCAGGCCCTCGGCGGCACGGTGATGACCGATTGCGCCGTGCGGACGGTCGAGACGGCGGCGGGGCGGGTCAGCGGCGTCGTCACCGAGAAGGGGCCGGTCGCCTGCCAGGCGGTGGTGCTGGCGGGCGGCGCATGGTCGCGCCTGTTCTGCGGCAATCTCGGCCTGTCCCTGCCGCAGCTCAAGGTGCTGGGCTCGGTGCTGCGCACCCACAGGCTGGACGGTGCCCCTGAAACCTCGGCGGCAGGTTCCGACTTCGCCTTCCGCAAGCGGGCCGACGGCGGCTACTCCGTCGCCCATGGCGGTCTCTCGACGGCCGAGATCACGCCGGACAGCTTTCGCCTGTTCGGGGCGTTCCTGCCGGCGTTCCTCAAGGAGTGGCGCAGCGTCAGGCTGCATCTCGGCCGGCAATTCGTCGACGAGTGGCGCTGGAAGCGACGCTGGAACGCCGAGGAAGCGACACCGTTCGAGGCCGTGCGGGTGCTCGATCCCGCGCCGAACCACCGCCTGCTCGACACGGCGCTGGCCAGTCTGCGCAAGGCGCATCCGGCTTTCGCCGGCGCGGTGGAGGCGCAGCGCTGGGGCGGCCTGATCGACGTCACCCCCGACGCCGTTCCCGTCATCTCGGATGTCGCGGCGGTGCCGGGCTTCTTCCTGGCCACGGGCTTTTCCGGCCACGGCTTCGGCATCGGGCCCGGCGCGGGACGCCTGATGGCGGATCTCGTCGCGGGCGACGATCCGGTGGTCGATCCCGCTCCCTTCCGCTTCTCGCGCTTCAGCGACGGTTCCCGGGTGACGGTGGAAGCCGGTTTTTGAGCCGTTCCGCACGCCGCGCCGCGCGGCGATGGAACGGAACGGCTCTTCGCCGGTTGATGCGGTTCGAATGACGATCTATCCGGCTCCGGTCATCGGATGGCCGCGCAGGCGGATGGAAGATCTGGTTCGCGAGACCAGATCCGGCATGATGGTGACCTCCAGGCATTCATCACGGGACGGCTCGGAGCGATCCGGGCCGTCTTGTCTCTCGGAGGCGGTGCCGCGCCCCTGACCGCGCGGGATCACCCTTCCGAGGTTACCGAAGGCCCGGGCCTGAAGCCGTCAGCGAGATGATCAGCACGGGGTGGGACCCCTGGAGGCTGACCGGATTCTCCCCGGCCATCTCGATCACGTCGCCGAAAGCCATTGTGAGGGCCGCCTCGCCGACGGCCATCGGGCCGCTTCCCAGCGAGACGACCAGCCGCGTGCCGCCGGAGGGCAGGGCGGCCGGGCCGGCGCGAAGGTCGTGCCTGGCGACATGGTGGCGTATCCGGCCCCGCCGGCTCATGACGTTGAGGTCGCGGATCGGCCCGCCGATCAGCGACGCCGAGACGGGTACGTCGCCGGGGAACGGCAGCGGGTCGGATGCCGTGGTGAGCGTCAGAGGCGGCCGGCCCTCGATGGCCATCGCCAGGCCGTCGCCCTCGATCAGCGTCAGCGCGCGGTCGATGCCCGGAAACAGCGAGAACGGCCCGTCGCCGGCGACCACGGCGATCGAGACGCGCCAGTCGAAATTCTCCAGGCCGGCGCCATCGGGCGAGACGGCGATTTCGGTCGTGGTGCCGCCGCCGTTCTTCCAGGGCGTCGGCGTCAGGCTGGCGAAGCGGATGACGCGCATCGCCATCAGCGCGCCGCCCGCGCGAAGACCAGGCAGGCATGGAGAATGCTGCCCAGCGTCTCGCGGAGCGGCGCGGCATAGGCCGCGTCGAAGGGCGTCGGCCAGGTCATCTCCGAGACCGGCCCGAGCGGCTCGTCGACATAGCCGCGGCAGGCGAGCTCGATCTGCAGGGCATGGACGCCCTTGTCCGGCTCGCCGAGGCTGCGGGTGATGTAGCCGCCCTTGAAGCGGCCGTTGACGGCAGTCTCCCGTCCGCTCGACCGGCACAGCGCCTCGACCGTGCCGGCGAGCGCCGGATGGCAGCTCCGGCCGCTGTTGGTGCCGAGATTGAACACCGGCAGCGTCCCCTCGAACAGGCGGGGAATGATCGAACGGATCGAATGGCAGTCATAGACGACGAGCGTGCGGTGGCGCTGCTTCAGGCGGGCGATCTCCGCGTGCAGCGCCTGGTGGTAGGGGTCGAAATAGCGGGTCCGGCGCAGGGCGATCTCCTCGGCGTCCGGCGCCTGTCCTTCGCGGTAGAGCGGCTCGCCGTCGAAGGTGGTGGACGGGCACAGCTCCGTCGTGGCCTGGCCCGGATAGAGCGAGACGCCGGAAGGATCGCGGTTGACGTCGATCACCGTGCGCGAGATCGCGGTGCGCACGATGGTGGCGTCGAGGTCGGCGGCGAAACCGTAGAGGATGTCGATCCACCAGTCGGCATCCTTGCGCGCCAGCCAGGGCGAAGCGAGCTTCGCCTCGATGCCGTCGGGAATTTCGGTGCCGGTATGGGGAATGCTGACCACGAGCGGCGCCTGGCCGCGCCGTACCTGCAGCCAGTCGGGCGTAGCCCCGTCGCGATCCGTCATGCGGCGTCCTCCACCACGGCGGCCAGCAGCGGCAGCCCCGTGGCCGCCTGCGCATCGCCGTTCCAGATCAGGGCGGTCGCGGCTTCGATGTCCGGCGCGAAATGCCGGTCGTCCGCGAGAGGGGGCACGGCGGCGCGCAGCAGGGCGCGGGCGCGTTCGAGCGCCTCGCTCGACCGGAGCGGGGCATGGAAGTCGCATCCCTGCGCCGCCGCGAGATATTCGATGCCGACGACGGCGGCGGCATTCCGGCTCATGGCGAGCAGGCGCCGGGCGCCATGGGTCGCCATCGAGACGTGGTCCTCCTGGTTGGCGGAGGTCGGGATCGAATCGACGCTGGCCGGATAGGCGCGCTGCTTGTTCTCCGAGACCAGGGCGGCGGCCGTCACCTGCGGGATCATGAAGCCCGAATTGAGGCCGGGCTTCGGCGTGAGGAAGGCCGGCATGCCGGACAGGGCCGGGTCGACCAGCATGGCGATGCGGCGCTCGCTGATCGAGCCGATCTCGCACAAAGCGAGGGCGATCATGTCGGCGGCGAAGGCGACGGGCTCGGCGTGGAAATTGCCGCCCGAAATGACCTCGCCGGTGGCGGCGAACACCAGGGGATTGTCGGTCACGCCGTTCGCCTCGATGGCGAGCGTCGCCGCGGCCTGGCGCAGCAGGTCGAGGCAGGCGCCCATCACCTGCGGCTGGCAGCGCAGGCAGTAGGGATCCTGCACCCGCTCGTCGCCGAGGAGGTGGGAAGCGCGGATGGCGCTGCCCGCCATCAGTTCCCGCAGGCTTTCGGCGACCTCGCCTTGGCCGCGATGGCCGCGCAGCACATGGATGCGGCGGTCGAACGGGCCGTCCGATCCCCGGGCCGCATCGGTCGACAGGGCGCCGGTGACGAGGGCGCCCTGGAACACGCGTTCGGCCTGGAACAGGCCGGCAAGCGCGAGGGCGGTCGAGACCTGCGTGCCGTTGAGCAGCGCGAGGCCTTCCTTCGGGCCGAGCACGAGCGGGGCGAGGCCGGCTCGCGTCAGCGCCTCGGCGGCCGGCACCCGCTCCCCGCCCACGAAGAAGGCGCCGACGCCCATCAGGGCGGCGGTCATGTGGGCGAGCGGCGCCAGATCGCCGGACGCCCCGACCGACCCCTGTCCGGGAATGACGGGCATGAGGCCCTTCGCCAGGCAATGGCGCAGATGCTCGATCGTCGCCCATTGGACGCCCGAGGCGCCCTGGGCGAGACTCGCCAGCTTCAGGGCCATCACCAGCCTGACGATGTCGGCCGGAAGCGGGTCGCCGACGCCGGCGGCGTGGGACAGCACGATGTTGCGCTGGAGGATGGCGAGATCGGCATTCTCGATGCGCACGCTCGCCAGCTTGCCGAAGCCGGTATTGATGCCGTAGACGGGCTCGCCCTTGGCGATGATGTCCGCGATGGTGCGGGCGCTCGCCTCCACGAGGGGGCGGCAGGCCTCGTCAAGCGTGACCGGCGCGCCGTGATAGACCGCCCGCCAGCCCGCGAGGGAAACGTCGCCGGGACGCAGCAGAACGGGGTTGGGATCCAGATTCACGAACCTCTCCAGATGCGTTTGTAGAGCGGATTGAAGCCGAGGCGGTAGACGAGCTCTGCCGGGCGCTCGATGTCCCAGATGGCGAGATCGCAATATTTGCCGGGTTCGAGCGTGCCGGTCTCGTGCAGCCTGCCGAGCGCCCGCGCGGCGTTGCGGGTGAAGCCGGCGATGCACTCGTCGACCGTCATGCGGAACAGGGTGGCGGCCATGTTCATGGCGAGGAGAGGGGATGTCAGCGGCGAGGAGCCGGGATTGCAGTCGGTGGCGATCGCCAGGGCGACGCCGTGCCGGCGGAAGGCGTCGATGGGCGGGCGCTGCGTCTCGCGCAGGAAATAGAAGGCGCCGGGCAGCACCACCGCGACGGTGCCGGCGGCCGCCATGGCGGCGGCGCCCTCCTCGTCGGTATATTCGAGGTGGTCGGCCGACAGGGCGCCATGGTCCGCCGCGAGCTTCGCCCCATGCAGGTTCGACAGCTGGTCGGCATGAAGCTTGACCGGAAGGCCCGCCTCCTTTGCGGCGGCGAACACCCGGGCGATCTGCGCGGGCGAGAAGGCGATGCCTTCGCAAAAGCCGTCGACCGCATCGGCGAGCCCTTCGGCGGCGATGGCGGGCAGCATTTCCCGGCACAGGAGGTCGATATAGGCCTCCTTGTCGCCATGGGCCTCGACCGGCAGCGCATGGGCGCCGAGAAAGCTGGTGACGACACCGACCGGGCGTTCCGTCCCGAGCCTGCGTGCGGCGCGCAGCATGCTGCGCTCGGTGGCGGTGTCGAGCCCGTAGCCGGACTTGATCTCGACCGTGGTCACGCCTTCGCGCAGGAGATGGTCGAGGCGGGGCAGGGCCCCCGCCACGAGGGCGTCGTCGCTCGCCGCGCGCGTCGCGCTCACGGTGGAGACGATGCCGCCGCCGGCCCGGGCGACCTCCTCATAGCTGGCGCCGTTGAGCCTGAGCTCGAATTCGCGCGCGCGATCGCCTCCGAAGACGAGATGGGTGTGGCAATCGATCAGGCCGGGCGTGATCCAGCGGCCTTCGCAGTCGGTGCGGGTGGCGGCCTGCGCCGCGAGGCCGGCGGGAAGCTCGGCTTCCGGCCCGGCGAAGACGATGCGGGCGCCGCGGGCGGCGACAGCGCCCTTCTCGACGATGTCGAGCCCGGCGGGGGCCGGTCCGGCATGGCCTCCGGCCAGGCGGGCCAGGCGCGCATTCCGCCACAGGTGAAGATCTTCGCCGTCTTTCGACATCGCCCTCTCCGCTGCGATCGACTGCCGGAATCATGTATAGACATATAAATTGACGCGCAAGGACATTGATGGGACCCTTCCCCATCGGGCGAGGACGGGACAGCGATGAGCGAATTTCAGGCCGGAGGGGCACCTGCCGGGGCGACGACGCTGCATCAGCGCATCCTCGGGGATCTCGAAGCGCGCATCGTGTCCGGCGAATGGCCGCCCGGCCACCGCATTCCCTTCGAGGTCGAGCTGACCGAACGCTACCGCTGCTCGCGCATGACGGTCAACAAGGCCCTGACCCAGCTCGCCGCATCCGGCCTGATCGAGCGCCGCCGCAAGGCCGGCAGCTTCGTGGCGCGGCCGCGCAGCGAGGCGGCGGTCCTCGCTATCCACAGTATCGAGGCGGAGGTCGGGGCGCTCGGACTGCCCTATCGCTTCGATCTCGTCCGCCGGCAGGAACAGCCGGAGACCGCCGCCGACCGGCTGCGCCTCAGGCTCGACGACGCCTCCCGCGTCATCGCCCTGACCTGCCGCCATTTCGCCGGCGAGGCTCCGTTCTGCCTGGAGGAACGCCTCGTCAACGTCGATGCCGTCCCGCCGGCGGCGGATGCCGATTTCGCGCGCGAGCCGCCGGGCGCGTGGCTGACCAGGCATATCCCCTGGACCGTCGCAGAGCATCACATCCAGGCGGTGGCGGTCCGGGGCGAGACGGCGGCCATGCTGGGGCTCGACGGCGGCACCGCCTGCCTGGTGGTCGAACGCCGGACCTGGCGCGGCGAGCAGACGGTGACGGCCGTGCGCTTCACCTATCCCGGCGACCGGCACCAACTGGTCGCCCGCTTTTCGCCTTCGTGACCTGTCCCGGGATTTCCCCTCTGGACAGGCTCTCCCGCCCGGGGTAATAAGACGGAGGCTTCAGCGCTTCGCAGACCGGCGGGATTCGGCTTCGGCCGTCGCATGAAGCATTCCGGGGGAGATGCCATGAAATATGTCCTGTTGCTGATACCATGCGTGCTGGCTCTGTTGACGCCGCTCTATAACCGCGTCGATCCCGTGCTGTTCGGCCTGCCTTTCTTCTACTGGTATCTCCTGTTGCTGGTCCCGCTCTCCTCGCTGTTCGTCTACCTCGCATGGAAGGTCGAATCGCGATGATCGACAATCTCGACTGGACGGCGACGGCCGTCTTCGTCTTCTTCTTCGCCCTCGTCACCATCGTCGGATTCGTGGCTGCCCGCTGGCAGTCGGGCGACCTCAGCCAGCTGCACGAATGGGGCCTCGGCGGCCGGCGCTTCGGGCCGTGGATCACCTGGTTCCTGCTCGGGGGCGACCTCTATACCGCCTATACGGTGATCGCCGTGCCCGGCGTGATGTATGCCGTCGGCGCCTACGGCTTCTTCGCCGTGCCCTATACGATCCTGATCTATCCGCTGATCTTCCTGATCATGCCGAGGCTGTGGAACGTCACCCATCGCCACGGCCATTTGACCGGCGCCGACTTCATCGCCGGGCGTTACGGCAATCGCTGGCTGGAGCTGGCCGTGGCCTTCACCGGCATCCTCGCCACCATGCCCTACATCGCCCTGCAACTCGTCGGCATGGAAAAGGTCATCCAGGCGCTGGGCTTCCAGGGCAGCGGGATCGCTTCGCATCTGCCGCTGACCATCGCCTTCATCATCCTCGCCCTCTACACCTACAAGAGCGGCTTGCGGGCGCCGGCGATGATCGCCTTCGTCAAGGACATCATGATCTATGTCTTCGTCATCGCCGCCGTCATCGTGATTCCCGCCAAGCTCGGCGGCTACGGCGCGGTGTTCGACGGGGCGAAGGCGGCATTCGACGCCAAGATCGCGGCGGCGACGGCCGCGGGCAATCCGGCTCCTGCCATCGGCCTGACGCTGGCCCCTTCGCAGACCTGGCTGTTCGTCTCCCTGTCGATCGGCTCGGCCATGGCGCTGTTCATGTATCCCCATGCCATGACGGGCACGCTGGCCGCTTCGAGCCCGCATGTCATCCGCCGCAACGCCGTGACGCTGCCGGCCTATTCGCTGGTGCTCGGCCTCATCGCGCTGCTGGGGCTCATGGCGCTCGCCGCCGGCATCAAGGTCACCGATCCGCAGCAGGCCGTGCCGCTGCTGGTGCGGCAGATGTTTCCGAGCTGGTTCGCCGGCTTCTGCTTCGCCGCGATCGCCATCGGCGCCCTCGTGCCGGCGGCCGTGATGTCGATCGGCGCCGCCAACACCTTCACCCGCAACATCTGGAAGCCGTTCATCGAGCCGCGCATCTCGCCGGAAAAGGAATCCTTCCTCGCCAAGCTGATGTCGCTGATCGTCAAGCTCGGCGCGCTCGTGGTGATCATCTGGCTGCCGACGAAATTCGCCCTCGACCTGCAGCTGCTCGGCGGGGTCTGGATGCTGCAGATCTTCCCGGCGGTCGTCGCCGGCCTCTACACCCGCTGGTTCAGCGGCTGGGCGCTGCTCGCCGGCTGGGCCGCCGGCATGCTGGCCGGCAGCTATCTGTGCTGGGGGCCGACGGCGCTGGTCACGGCGGTGCCGATCTTCGGGACCACATTCTATATCGGGCTGGTCGCGCTGGCGATCAACGCCGCGGTGGCCGTGGTGATCACGGCGGTCGTGCCCGGCAGGGCCGCGGACGAGACCCGGGCCGCCGATTACGAGGATGCCGCCAGGGCACGGTGAGCGATGCTGCAAGGTAAGGGCGGGCCTCGGCCTGCCCTTACCCATGGGATCGACGGCGCCGATATGAAGGCAGATGACCGTTTATGATCTTTTTTTATCCGGGATGAAGCATTGTGATTGAAGGCGGCGCCGAAGCGGGGCATTTTCCTTCGGCTTGACGCTTCCTGACCGTCCCTCCCCATTTGCATTCTTGGAATTGCCATGACCTATGTTGCCGACAAAGATCGTTACAGCACCATGAAATACCGGCGCAGCGGCCGCTCGGGCCTCGACCTGCCCCTGATCTCGCTGGGCCTGTGGCACAATTTCGGCGGAGACGTTCCCTATGAGAATGCGAGGGCGCTGTGCCGCCGCGCCTTCGATCTCGGCATCACCCATTTCGATCTCGCCAACAATTACGGCCCGCCGCCCGGCTCGGCCGAAGAGACCTTCGGACGCATCCTCAAGACCGACTTCGCCTCCCATCGCGACGAGCTGGTGATCTCGACCAAGGCCGGCTACCGCATGTGGCCGGGCCCCTATGGCGAATGGGGAAGCCGCAAATATGTGCTGTCGAGCCTCGACCGCAGCCTGAAGCGGATGGGCATCGACACCGTCGACATCTTCTATTCCCATCGCTTCGATCCCAACACGCCGCTCGAGGAGACCATGGGGGCGCTGCACGATGCGGTCCGCCAGGGCAAGGCGCACTATGTCGGCATATCCTCCTACGGATCGGCGCGGACGGCGGAAGCCGCCGCCATCCTCCGCAGCCTGGGCACGCCCCTGCTCATCCACCAGCCGAGCTACTCCATGCTCAACCGCTGGGTGGAGGAAGATGGGCTGCTCGACCGGCTCGCCGCCGAAGGCGCCGGCTGCATCGCCTTCACCCCGCTCGCCCAGGGCGTGCTGACCAACAAATATCTCAACGGCATTCCCAAGGAGAGCCGTGCGGCGGCGGGCAAATCGCTTTCGCCCAACCAGCTCAGCGAGGACAATCTCGCCCGCCTGCGCGGCCTCGACGAGATCGCCAAGCGGCGCGGCCAGTCCCTGGCGCAGATGGCGCTCGCCTGGGTCCTGCGCGATCCGCGCATGACCTCGGCCCTGATCGGCGCCAGCCGGCCCGAGCAGATCGAGGATTGCGTGGCCGCGCTGAAGAACCTCTCCTTCGAGCCCGCCGAACTGGCGGAGATCGACGGCCATGCCCAGGACGGCAACGTCAATCTGTGGGCGGCGTCCAGCAACGCCTGATCGGCGGGGAGCGCGGACTTCCAATCCGCTTTCCCGAAACACCTCGCTCGCCGAAGGCCGTCGGGCCGCGACGCCGGCATCTCCCTTCCCCTTGCGGGGAAGGGGTGGGGATGGGGGGAGGCAGCCAACGTTGCGCTTCAATACCCTACGGCTGTGGGGCGTCCCGCGATGCTGGACCCCGCGCGGTTTGGCTGCCATCTTCGGCGCATGAAATCGCTCGGCTTCTATGCGCTTGCCGCCTTCTGTGAGATCGCCGGCTGCTACGCCTTCTGGGCCCGGATTCGACTGGGCAAGCCGGCCTGGTGGCTGGCGCCCGGCCTCGTCTTCCTCATCCTGTTCGCCTTCCTTCTGACGCAGGTCGAGAGCGACGCCGCGGGGAGGACCTATGCCGCCTATGGCGGCATCTATATCGCCGCCTCGCTGGCATGGCTCTGGTGCATCGAGGATGTCCGGCCCGACGGCTGGGATCTCGCCGGCGCCGCCTTGTGTCTTGCCGGCATGGCCGTCATCCTGTTCGGGCCGCACAAGGCGGCGTGATTCCAGCTGTGGCGGTTCGTGAATGTCCCTCTTTGAAATCTGCATCGACAGCGTCGCCGGCGTGAAGGCAGCGGTTGAAGCCGGCGCCTCCCGCGTGGAACTGTGCGCCAGTCTGATCGAAGGCGGCATCACGCCCTCCGTCGGCATGGTGCATCAGGCCGTCGCGGCTGCGGACGGCCAGTTGAAGGTCCATGTCATCATTCGCCCGCGCGGCGGCGATTTCCTCTACAGCGAGGATGAATTCGTCGCCATGCTGCGCGACATCGTGGCGGTCAAGGAAGCCGGCGCCGCCGGCGTCGTCATCGGCCTGCTCGACGCCGACGGCTTCGTCGACGAAGCGCGCACCGCCGAGCTGATCGCGGCGGCCCGGCCCCTGTCGGTGACGTTCCATCGCGCCTTCGACGTCTCGCGCGATGCCATGGCCAGCCTGGACGCGCTGATCCGCCTCGGGGTGGACCGGCTGCTGACCTCGGGCCAGGAGCCCGGCGTGGTCGAGGGCGCGCCGCTGATCCGCCGCTTGATCGAGCGCGCGGCCGGGCGGCTCGTCGTCATGCCGGGCGGCGACATCACCCCGCGCAACATCGCGCGCATCGCCGCCGACACCGGCGCGGCCGAGTTCCACTTCGCCGCCTTCGCGACGGAGCCGAGCGGCATGCGATGGCGCAACGAGGCGGTATTCATGGGAGGCGCCCTGCGCCCGCCCGAATATGACCGTCCCGCCACCACGGCGGGGGCGATCCGGGCGGTGACGACGGCGCTGGGCGGGTGAGGTCGCTCCTGTCACGCGCGGCAGGAAAGGCGGGTCGGGGGACCCGCCCGCCGCGCGATCGCCGGACGAATCACGTCCGCATGCGGGCGGAGCGGCCGTAGAGCAGCAGCATCGAGACGATGGTTACCCCGTAGATGATCTGGCGCCCGGCTTCGGGCATCTGGATGATCGACAGGATCGACTGCAGCAGCGTGATCAGGATCACGCCGGCGACGGTGCCGAGATAGGTGCCGCGGCCGCCGAGGATGGAGGTGCCCCCCAGGACCACCGCGGCGATCGCCGGCAGCAGATAGGGATCGCCCATGCCCTGATAGGCCTTGGTCGAATAGCCGGCGAGGAGCACGCCGCCGAAGGCCGCCAGCCCGCCGGAGACGACGAAGGCGAGGACGACGATGCGCTGGGTATGGACGCCCGACAGATAGGCGGCGCGCTCGCGGTTGCCGATGGCATAGAGCGAGCGACCGAACGTCGTGCGCTTGAGCAGGAAGACGACGGCGCCGCCGACGACCACCCAGATCCACACCGGATTGGGGATGCCGGCCAGGGTGCGGCCGGTGGCGACGAAATGCATCGAATCGGTGGCCATGTCCTGCGGGGCGGCGCCGCCGGTGCGCACCACCATCAGCCCCTGCGCCACGGCATTGGTGCCGAGGGTGAAGATCATCGAGGGCACGCGCAGATAGGCGACGCCGATGCCGTTGACGAGCCCGAACAGCATGCCGAAGAGGATGCCGACGGGCATGGCGATCACCGGGCCCCACGGGCCCCAGCCGGCGGCGGCCGTCGACATCATGGCGCCGACGGTGATGACCCAGGGCAGCGACAGGTCGATCTGACCGATCAGCACGACGAGCATCATGCCGGTCGCCGCCATGGCGAGGAACGAGCCGACCTGCAATTGCTGCAGCAGGTAATCGGGCGACAGGAAGCTCGACGAATAGAGGCTGCCGACCAGCAGCAGCACGACGATGCAGGCGAAGGCGGTGACGACCGCGGTATCGACACCCTGCAGGAAACCGGGCAGACGCGAGCGCAGCGAGGAGGTGGTATCGTTCCGGCTCATGGTCTCACCCGAAGAAGTCGAGGCGGTTGCGGATCTGCAGCAGGCGCACCGAGCCGAGGCAAACGGCGACGAGGAGCACCACGCCGAGGAAGAGAGGCTGCCACAGGGGATCGAGATCGAACACGAAGAGCAGGTCGTTGATGGTGCGGAAGATCAGGGCGCCGAAGATCGCCCCCACCGCGCTTCCCGTGCCGCCGAACAGCGACACCCCGCCGAGCACGACGGCGGCGATCGAGTTGAGCGTATAGGTAGAGGCGTTGGTCGAGGAGGCTTCGCCCGAATAGGTGAAGAAGGTCAGCATCAGGCCGCCCATCGCGGCGAACAGGCCGGACAGCATATAGGCCACGAACTTGGCGCGCTGCGTCGGCACGCCCGACATGTAGGCGGCGACTTCCGACGATCCGACGGCATAGACGGAACGGCCCAGCATCGAGCGCCGGAAGGGCAGCCATATCACCAGCATCACCCCGAGGAGCACGACGAGGCTGGCCGGGATGCCGCCCCACAACTGGCCCGTGAGGGCGTCCGCCAGGTCGGAATTGACGTCGCCGCCGGGGTCGGGGCGCAGCAGCAGGGCGATGCCGAAAAAGACGGCGCCCGTCGCGATGGTGGTGACGATCGGCTGCAGCCGTCCGAAGATGACGATGGCGCCGTTGATCGCGCCGCAGACGAGGCCGGCGGCCAGCACGCCGACGATGCCGAGCGCCGTCATGGCCGGGGAGCCGACGACGATCCAGGAGGCGAGGCAGTTGGTCAGGATGAAGACGGTGCCGACCGACAGGTCGATGCCGGCCGTCAGCACCACGAAGGTCTGGGCGACCGCGAGCAGGGCGAGGAGGACCCCCTTGTTGGCGGCCGTCTGCACCACATTGGCGGAGAAGCCGGCCTCGTGGTTGCCGGCGTAGATGCAGAACATCACGACGAAGACCACCGCCGCCAGGAGCGTGCTCCTGTGTTCGGCGAATTTGTAGCGAAAATCGCTCACGCAGTCACAGCCGGCTTGACCCCGGCCTCCCCGGTTTCTGAGGTGATGTTGAGGGCGCTGCCGATGAGGGCGCTTTCGGTGATCGCGTCGCCGACGAGTTCGCGCCTGACGGCGCCCTCGTAGAGCACCAGCACCCGGTCGCAGCAGCCGATGAGTTCGTCATAGTCGGTCGAATAGAGCACGATCGCCGCGCCCTTGGCCGCGAGGTCGCGCAGGAGCTGGTAGATCTCCTGCTTGGTGCCGACGTCGATGCCGCGGGTCGGATCGTTGAGGAGGATGATGCGCGGCGAGTTCATCAGCCATTTGGCGATCACCACCTTCTGCTGGTTGCCGCCCGACAGCGCGCCGACGGGAAGGTCGACTCCGGCGGTCTTGATGGCGAGCAGCTTCACCATGTCGGCGATCGCCTGGCGCTCGGCGGCCTGGTCGATCAGCCCGCCGCGGGAGATGCGGTTCAGCGAGGCGAAGGAGAGGTTGTCGCGGACCGACATCGGCAGCATCAGCCCTTCGGTCTTGCGGTCCTCGGGGATCAGCGCCATCCCGATCTCGGGCTGCTTGGCGGCGCTGGGGCTGCCGATGGAGACCGGCTTGCCCTCGATAAGGATCTCGCCCGACAGGCCGCGGAGCACGCCGAACATCGCCAGCAGGAGTTCGCGCTGGCCCTGGCCGTCGAGCCCGCCGAGGCCGACGACCTCGCCCGGGCGGACCGACAGCGAGATATCCTTGAGCCGGTCGGTCCAGGACAGATGGCGGACCTCCAGCAGCGGCGCCCCGGCCGGCGCCTGGGGTGGCTTGGGCGGGAAGACATGGCTGTATTCGCGCCCGATCATCATCTCGATGACCTCGTTGTGGGACTTGGTGCCGGCCTGGAAGGTGGCGATGTTGCGGCCGTTGCGGAACACCGTGCAGTCGTCGGCGAGCTCCTCGATCTCCTGCATGCGGTGGGAGATATAGAGGAGGGCGAGCCCCTCGGAACGCAGGCGCTTCAGCACGTCGACGATCTTGGTGACGTCCGCCGCCGTCAGCGCAGAGGTCGCCTCGTCGAGGATGAGGATGCGGGGCCGGGCGGCCAGCGCCTTGGCGATCTCGACCATCTGGCGGCGGGACAGCGGCAGGTCCTTGACCGGGGCGAGCGGGTGGATGTCCTCGGCGCCGGCGCGGGCCAGCCATTCCTCGGCGAGGCGCCGCTGTTTCCGGCGGTCGATGAGGCCGAGGCGGTTCGGCGCATCGGCGAGGAAGATGTTGTCGGCGACCGAGAGGTCGGGCACCAGCGACAATTCCTGGAAGATGCAGACAATGCCGGCCTGCTTGGCGGCGGCAGGGCCGGGGAAGCGGACGTCCCGGCCTTCGAACTGCAGCTTTCCCTCGTCCGGCTGCACGACGCCGGACATGATCTTGATCAGCGTCGACTTGCCGGCGCCGTTCTCGCCGAGAATGGCATGGATCCGGCCCGCCTGGATGGTGAGCGAGGCGCTCTCGAGCGCGCTCACCCCGCCATAGCGCTTGGAAATGCCCTCCATCCGGAACAATGGAACCGCATCAGTCATGCCGGGTACTCCAGACGGTCGACAAAAGGATATTCCACGTTGGCAAGCCACCCGCCGCCATCCTGCGGCTGCACGGACGTCCGCACATCAGCTGGATTTGCCGGAAATGGCGCGATTTTCCTCCTCCCGGGCGGGAGAAGGCGGCGTGCAGCGCCGGATGAGGGGCTATCATTCGACGAGATAAGCGCTTTCGTGTGTTTCTCGTCGGGATGCAGTCCCTCATCCCCCTGCCGGGACCTTCTCCCAAACGGGAGAAGGAGCTTCATGTCATGTTTCCGGGCCCTCGGACGGCTTGTCCGAGGGCCCGGACGGATATGCAACAGACTTGCGTCCCAGGACGATCGCAGCCTCGATCTTACTTTTCCGACTGGCCCATGATTTCCTGCGCCGTGAAGTTGATGCCGCAGGTGGGGAAGGAATTGCCGACGAAGAAGTTGTCGGTCTGCTTCGAATAGAAGTTCTCGCCGTCCTTGAAGTCGGGATCCTCGACATGGGCGAGCGGCAGCTTGATCGACTGCGGCACCACCTCGCCGTGAAGCGCCGTCAGCGCCGTCTTGATCGCCACGGCGACCTGGGCCGGGCCGGTGCCGCCGGAGGCGCATTTCAGGCCGTCGGCCGCATGGGCGGCGCACAGCTTGCGATAGCCGTTCTCCGTCTCGGCGGCGGCGGGGACGAAGGCATGGTTGGCGTCGATGAAGGCGCGCACCATGCCGGTCGATCCGCCCTGGGCGGTCATGCCGTCGAAGTGCTTGTGCACGGCGATGGCGTCGGCGGCGACCTTCTGGGCCGTGCCGTCATCCCACTTGCCGACCACTTCGACGCTGTCGAACTTCTTGCCGGATGCCTTCAGCTCCGACTGGATGCCCTCGTGGCGGTCGGTGTCGACCGAGGTGCCCGCGACGCCGCGGACTTCGAGGATGGTGCCGCCATTGGGAATGTTCTTGACCAGCCACTTGCCCCAATATTCGCCGAGGCCGCGCTGGTCGACGTTGACGTTGATGGCTTCGTCGCTGTCCACGGTGTTGTCGAAGGCGACGAGGATCACGCCGGCCTTGTTGGCGCGCTTGATCACCGACTTGAAGGCGGTCGGGTTCTGCGCGTCGATGATGACGGCGTCATAGCCCGAATCGATGAAATTGTTGACGGAGGCGATCTGCGCGGCGATGTCCTCGCCCGTCGAGACGACCTTGAATTCCTTGAGCTCGGCCTTGACCTCGGGCTGCTCGGCATAGGCCTTGGCGGTCTTGATCATCTGGATGCGCCAGGTGTTGCCGATGAAGCCGTTCGCCAGCGCGATACGGTACGGGCCCTTCTTGGCGGGGTATTTGAAGAACTTGGTCTGGTCGGTCCACGGCACGAAGCATTGCGGCTCCTTGCTCGGCCCGGCGACCACTTCCGGCCCGGCGGCATAGGCGAAGGCGGTGCTGAGCAAGAGGCCTGCGAGCGCGGCCGATGCTGTACGAAGTTTCGACATTAGATCATCCTCCCTGATATCTCCGGAGCCCACGCTCCGTATGCTTTGGCAGTCCGTGGTCTTCACCGTCCCGGGGCGGTTGTGTTCAGATCTGGCGGCCGAAGCCGGCCATGCCCGGGTTGGATGGAGAGACCGATCGCAAAGGGCGAGGGACGAGCCCAGCCCAAAGTCATCCGGCGCGACCGCCGCGGAAGCTTGCGGTCACGCTCGGCGAATCATGTGCTACGCAATGCCGTTGCAGGCGGCGCCTGCTCCGTCGTCACGTGGTGAACGGCCACTCCCCTTGCCGCCATGCAGCGGCTCGGCGCAGCCCGGCTCCGATGCGCGCCGCTCCATGAGGGGCCTGCAGTCTCGCCGTCGCTAATCCTCTCGAAAAATCTGTTGTTATTTGTCCGACTAATAAATGAAAGCCGTTGAAGTTTCAACGCCCCGGCAGCGTGTTTTTGCGCTGCCGCCGGCCGGTGTCAGACCAGCTTCTCGCCGGCGATCCACACGGCTTTCGTCGCCAGCGCATCGTCGAGATGGACGAGGTCGGCGGCGAAATGCGGGGCGATGCGGCCGCGGCGGCGGTCGAGCCGGAGGAACTGCGCGGGATAGAGGCTCGCCATCCGCAGGGCCTCGCCGAGACCGACGCCGAGATGGTCCACGGTGTAGCGGACCGCGTGGTCCATGGTGAGGTCGGAGCCGGCCAGCGTGCCGTCGTCGAGCGTGAGCACGCCGGCGCGGCGCGTCACCCTGCGGCCGTTGAGGTGGAAGACGTCGTTGTCGTCGCCGGCCGTGGGCATCGCGTCGGAGACGAGGAAGACGCGGCCTGGCCCCTTCTTGGCACGCAGGGCCATCGACAGCGCGCCGGCATGCACATGGTGACCGTCGGCGATGATCCCGGCCCAGAGCGCGCCGTGATCGAGCGCCGCCCCGGTGACGCCGGGCTTGCGGCCCTGCAGCGGCGACATCGCGTTGAAGAGATGGGTGACGCCGGTC
Source organism: Labrys monachus (assembly GCF_030814655.1). Taxonomy (NCBI): domain Bacteria; kingdom Pseudomonadati; phylum Pseudomonadota; class Alphaproteobacteria; order Hyphomicrobiales; family Xanthobacteraceae; genus Labrys; species Labrys monachus. Next base: position 4,796,553 of record NZ_JAUSVK010000001.1, on the reverse strand, counting down.
GCGCCCGCATCGGCGGCGGCGGTCGCCGCGTCGTAATCCGCGTCGCTGTGCCCGATGCTGACGATCACGCCGCCATCGGCGAGGCGGCGGATCAGGCGGTTCGGCGCATTCTCGGGCGCGACGGTGAGCAGCACCGGAGCGATGCCGCAGCCGAGGATGAGGTCGACGTCGGCGTCGGTGAGCGGACGGATGAGCGCAGGGTCATGGGCGCCTTTGCGGGCCACGGAGAGGAAGGGGCCTTCGAGATGGATGCCGGCGATGCCCGGAACGCCCTCCCGCATCGCCGCGCGCACCGCCTCGAGGGCGCGGGGCATGCCTTCCGGCCTGTCGGTGATGAAGGTCGGCAGGAGGGCCGTCGAGCCGTGGCGCCGATGCGCGGCCGAAATGCCGGCGAGGGTGGCGACATCCGGCGTCTCGTTGAACAGGAGGCCGCCGCCGCCGTTCACCTGGGCGTCGACGAAGCCGGGCGCCAGCAGCCCGGAGGGCAAAGCGAGAACCGCCGCCTCCGGCGGGATCGCCGCGCGCGGCAGCACCGCGGCGATGCGCCCGCCCTCGATCACCACGCCGTGGTCGTCGAGGAAGGTCTCGCCGGTGAACAGTCGCGGTGCGACCAGGGCCGTCAGCGCCATCGGATCGTCTCCTTCTGCAGGATCGGCAAGAGATCGGCGGGCCGGCGATCTCCCGCCGTCACCGGCCTGCACCCGCATCGGCCTCGGCCATTCGCGCCAGCATCAGCGCGCCGTCCATCGCATCCCCTTCGGCCTCGACGAGCACGTCGTCGTAGAGGGCGGGCAGGAAGGGGCGGTAGGGAGCGGCGAGCCCGCCCATCAGCGCGATCCGCGGCGCGCCGAGGAACACCAGCCGGTCGAGCATGGCTGCGACCGAGCGGGCGGCCTCCGCGATCAGCGCGTCGGCCACGCCGTCGCGGCCCGCCCGCTCGAAGACGAGCGGGGCGAAATTGCCATAGTCGCGCGGCGTCGCCGTCCTCGCCCACAGCACGGCCTGGGCCGGGTCGTCCCCGAAGCCGGCGAGGATGGTCCGCGTGAGATCCGAAGACGGCGCGAGCGCGTCGAAGGACAGGAGGGCGGCGCGCAGGGCGGCCCGGCCGAGAATGGCACCGGAGGCGTCGTCCGACAAGGCGAAGCCCCAGCCTCCGACCGTGGTGCTGCTTCCGCCCACCAAAGCGAGGCCCTGCGATCCCGTCCCGAGGATGAGGATGGCGCCGTCGCGCCCGCCATGGGCGCCCAGACAGGCCGCCACCGCGTCCGAGGCGACGCGGAGGGAGCGGTAGCCGAAGCCGAAGCCGCGTATGGCCTCGGCGAAGGCCGGCACGTTGGCGCCTGCGAGGCCGAGGCCTGCATGGATCTGCACCGCGGCCGACCGGGGCAGGCCGGCGGCTTCCAGGGCCGCCGTTCCGGCCGCCGCGATGGCGGGTCCGGCGGTCTCGACGCCCAGCGTCAGGTTGGACGAACCGGACAGGCCCTCGCCGACCACCCGGCCCGCGGCGTCTGTCAGCCTTGCGCGGGTATTGGTGCCGCCGCCGTCGACGGCAAGATAATAGGGGCTCGTCATGCGCATCCTCCGCCATCGCCCTTACCAAGCGCAGCCGGTTTGTCCATCCTCCATTCGTCCCGGCGCCGAAAGGGCGGCGCCGTCGGACCCTGATTTCACGCACGCCCACGAAATTGATGAATATTTCATCCGTCTGCAAAGAAAATCAGCAGTTATGGACGCGACGCCTGTACATATTGTCGCAACGTTGAAAGGCTAGCATCCTGCGACCTCTTCTTTCCGCAGCGCGGCGCTCGCATGTTGACGCCAGTTGGGTTAAGCAGCATTTCGGCAGTTCAAAGATCGAGACGCAGACCATGGATGCAACCCTGCAGAACAAGCTCTATTCGGCCGATACGGCGTTGGCGGTTGCGGATGAGGCGGCGAAATTGCCCGAGGCGACCGGGGATGCGCGGGCGTTCCGCGACCTGATCCTCGCCAAGCTGACCTATGCCGTCGGCAAGGATCCGATCGTTGCCCGCGACCATGACTGGCTGCGCGCCGTCAGCCTCGCGCTGCGGGATCATATCGTCGACCGCTGGATGGCGACGACGCGCGGCGTCTACCGCATGGGCGGCAAGCGCGTCTATTATCTCTCGCTCGAATTCCTGATCGGCCGCCTGCTCAAGGACGGCCTCAACAACATGAACCTGCTCAACACGGCGCGCGAGGCGCTGGCCTCGGTCGGCGTCGATCTCGACATGATCGCCGAGATGGAGCCCGACGCCGCGCTCGGCAATGGCGGCCTCGGGCGGCTCGCCGCCTGCTTCATGGAGAGCATGGCCACCGTCGGCGTCGCCGCCTATGGCTACGGCATCCGCTACGAGAACGGCCTGTTCCGCCAGAACATCGTCGACGGCTGGCAGACCGAATCTCCGGAGAACTGGCTCGCCAACGGCAATCCCTGGGAGTTTCCGCGCCGCGAAGTCGCCTATGAGATCGGCTTCGGCGGCGCCGTGGAGGCGACCGAGGGCTGGGACGGCTCGGCCGTCCATGCCTGGAAGCCGGGAGAAACCATTCTTGGCGTCGCCCACGACACCCCGGCGGTCGGCTGGCGCGGCAACCGCGTCAACACGCTCAGGCTGTGGTCGGCGCGTTCGCTCGATCCGATCTCGCTCGACGCCTTCAATGCCGGCGATCATGTCGGCGCCCTCGCCGAGCGCAACCGCGCCGAGTCCATCTCGCGCGTGCTCTACCCCGCGGATTCGACGCCCGCCGGCCAGGAATTGCGGCTGCGGCAGGAATATTTCTTCACCTCCGCGTCCCTGCAGGACATCGTCCGCCGCCATATGCAGCAATATCGCGACATCCGGACCTTCGCGAACAAGGCGGCGATCCAGCTCAACGACACCCATCCGGCGATCGCGGTCGCCGAGCTGATGCGCATCCTCATCGACATCCATGCGCTGAGCTGGAGCGATGCCTTCACCATCACCCGCGACACCATCTCCTATACCAACCACACGCTGCTGCCCGAAGCGCTCGAAACCTGGCCGGTGCCGCTGATCGAGCGCCTGCTGCCGCGCCACATGCAGATCATCTACGCCATCAATGCGCGGGTGCTGTCGGAGGCACGGTCCAGCGGCGCCTCGGATGCGATGATCGCCGCCGTCTCCATCATCGACGAGAGCCATGGCCGGCGCGTGCGCATGGGCAATCTCGCCTTCGTCGGCTCTCACAAGGTGAACGGCGTCTCGGCGCTGCATTCCAACCTGATGAAGGAGACCGTGTTCAAGGACCTGAACACGCTGTTCCCGGGGCGGATCACCAACAAGACGAACGGCATCACGCCGCGCCGCTGGCTGATGACGGCCAATCCCGGCCTGACGACGCTCCTGCGCGAGACGATCGGCGACGGCTATCTCGACAATGCCGAGAAGCTCGTCGCGCTCGAGCGCTTCGCCAAGGACGCCGCCTTCCAGGACAGCTTCGCCACCATCAAGCATGCCAACAAGGCGCGCCTCGCCAAGCTGATCCAGCAGAGCGTCGGCCTGCGGGTCGATCCATCCGCCCTGTTCGACGTGCAGATCAAGCGCATCCATGAATATAAGCGCCAGTTGCTCAACATCCTGGAGACCGTGGCGCTCTACAACGCCATCCGCGCCCATCCCGAAAAGGACTGGGTGCCGCGCGTGAAGATCTTCGCGGGCAAGGCGGCCGCCAGCTACACCGCCGCCAAATATGTGATCAAGCTCATCAACGACGTGGCGCGCGTCGTGAACGCCGATCCGGCCGTGCGCAATTTGCTCAAGGTGGTGTTCCTGCCGAACTACAATGTCAGCCTGGCCGAGACGGTGATCCCGGCCGCCAACCTGTCGGAACAGATCTCGACGGCGGGCATGGAGGCTTCGGGCACCGGCAACATGAAGTTCGGGCTCAACGGCGCGCTCACCATCGGCACGCTCGACGGGGCCAATGTCGAAATGCTGGAGCATGTCGGGGCCGACAACATCTTCATCTTCGGGCTGAAGGCCGGGGAGGTCGAGCAGCGCCGGCAGTCGGCCCGCAATCCCGGCGACACCATCGCCGCCTCTCATGCCCTCGCCGAAGTGCTCGATGCCGTCGAATCCGGCGTGTTCTCGCCGACGGACCCCGAGCGGCACAAGGGCACGGTGCAGACCCTGCGCACCAGCGACTGGTTCCTCGTCACCGACGACTTCGACGCCTATACCGCGATGCAGCGCAAGATCGACGCGCTCTGGGTCGACGGTCCGGCCTGGAACGAGAAGGCCATCCTCAACGTCGCGCGCATGGGCTGGTTCTCCTCGGACCGCACGATCCGCGAATATTCCGACGAGATCTGGGGCGTGCCGACCCTGCCGGTCTGACCTGCCGCAGGGGCCTTCCCGGCCGCCCGGCGCCAGCGGGGCGGCGCGGACGCGCCTGTCCGACCACGTCCCGCGGCGCGCCTCCACGCGCCGCAGCCCGCCTGTTTCAACCGCGTCGCGCCGGACCTTTTGGCCGTTTCGGCCGTTGTCGATGCGTGGCTGGGGCGGTGCTGTTTGCACCGCGGGAGCGTCCTCCGCGCCACGCATGTTTAGCCGTTGACCGGTGCGGCAAAAGCCCTAGCTTGTCGTATGGGTGCAGTGTCGGTCTACGGCAACTGAAGGGATGGAAGCGGTTTGGCGGAAGAATCCAGGAACGGCACCTCTCCGGCGCGGGAGACCCCGGCGGCTCCTTCGGGCAAGCCGGTCGGCGGGCGCAGGGATGACTGGCGGCTGCCGGAGATCGAGGTCGCGATGCTTGCCGCCGGCCGCCACGGCGATCCGTTCGCGGTGCTCGGTCCGCACGAGACGTCCGGCGGCCTGGTGATACGGGCCTTCGTGCCGAATGCGCGGGAGCTGGCGGTGGTGGCGCCGGGACTGCAGGAACCGGTCGCCCTCGAGCGCCGCCACGATGACGGCGTGTTCGAAGGCCTCGTTCCCGGCGGCAGCCGCGTCTACCGTCTCCATGCCGCCAATGACGGCGGCGAGTGGGATGTCGAGGATCCCTACCGGTTCGGGCCGCTGCTCGGTCCGATGGACGACTATCTCCTTACCGAAGGCACGCATCTCAGACTGTGGGACAAGCTCGGCGCCCGCGCGCTTCGCCACGGCGATGTCGACGGCGTGCATTTCGCCGTGTGGGCGCCGCATGCGCGGCGGGTCTCGGTCGTCGGTGATTTCAACGCCTGGGACGGGCGGCGCCACACGATGCGCAAGCGCGTCGACACCGGCGTGTGGGAGATCTTCCTGCCCGGCGTCGCCGTGGGCGCCTATTACAAATACGAGATCGTCGGGCCGCAGGGCGCATTGCTGCCCCTCAAGAGCGACCCCTTCGCCTTCGCCTCGGAATTGAGGCCGGGCACCGCCTCGAAGGTGTGCTCGGTCGAGCCTTTCGCCTGGACCGACCAGCGCTGGCTCGAGGAGCGCAGCCAGCGCGATGCCCGCCATGCGCCGATGTCGATCTACGAGGTCCATCTCGGCTCCTGGAAGCGCGGCGAGAAGCAGCGTTTCCTCACCTATGACGAGTTCGCCGACCAGCTGGTCGGCTACGCCGCGCAGATGGGCTATACCCATATCGAACTGATGCCGGTGAGCGAGCATCCCCTCGATGCGTCCTGGGGCTACCAGCCGACCGGCATGTTCGCGCCGACGAGCCGCTTCGGCTCGCCCGAGGGTTTCGCCCGCTTCGTCGACCGGGCCCACGCCGCCGGCATCGGCGTCATCCTCGATTGGGTGCCGGCGCATTTTCCCACCGATGCCCACGGGCTCGCCTGGTTCGACGGCAGCGCGCTCTACGAACATCCCGATCCCAAGCGCGGCTTCCATCCGGACTGGAACACCGCGATCTATGATTTCGGCCGGGCCGAGGTCGCCAATTTCCTCATCGCCAACGCGCTATTCTGGCTCGAGCGCTTCCATGTCGATGGGCTTCGGGTCGATGCCGTCGCCTCGATGCTCTATCTCGACTATTCGCGCAAGGCGGGCGAATGGATACCCAATATCCATGGCGGCCGTGAGAATCTCGACGCGATCGCCTTCCTCCAGCGCATGAACAAGGAAGTCTACGGCGCCCATCCCGGCATCATGACGATCGCCGAGGAGTCGACCGCCTGGCCCGGCGTGTCGCAGCCCGTCCATGCCGGCGGCCTGGGATTCGGCTTCAAATGGAACATGGGCTTCATGCACGACACGCTCGCCTATATGGAGCGCGAGCCGATCTATCGCCAGTTCCACCATGACGACCTGACCTTCGGCCTCATCTATGCCTTTGCCGAGAACTTCGTGCTGCCGCTCTCCCATGACGAGGTGGTTCACGGCAAGAACTCCATCGTCAACAAGATGTCGGGCCTGGAAGGCGACAAGTTCGCGACGCTGCGCGCCTATTACACGCTGATGTGGGCCTATCCCGGCAAGAAGCTCCTCTTCATGGGCCAGGATTTCGGCCAGCGCCGCGAGTGGAACGAGAATGTCGGCCTGGACTGGGATCTGCTGCAATACGGCCCGCATCGCGGGCTGAGCGACCTCGTGCGCGACCTCAACCATCTCTACCGCGAACGGCCGGCGTTGCACGAGAGGGACTGCGAGGGCGACGGCTTCGAATGGATGGTGGTCGACGACAATTCGAATTCGGTGTTCGCCTGGGCCCGCTATGCGGCCGACGTGATGCCCGTCGTCGTCGTCGCCAACATGACGCCGGTCGCCCGTGACGGCTACGCCCTTCCTTTGCCGCTGGCGGGGGGGTGGCGGGAAATCCTCAACAGCGATTCGGAGCGCTATTTCGGGCTCAACCGCGGCAATCTCGGCGGCGTTTTCGCCCAGCCCGGCGATTGGAAGGGCAAGCCGGCCATGGCCAGGATCAACCTGCCGCCCCTCACCGCCATCTTTCTCGAATGGACGGGAAACTGAGGGGATGGTTCGGGGAGACTGGATTTCCGTGGACGATTTCATAGAAATGCAGGCAAGGACGTCCGCCCGCGCGGCGGAAATGATGTTTAGCCAGTGTGGGAGGAGTTGAAATGACGGGTCCGAGGCATTCCATAAGCGGTCCCCTGGCGCGATCGGCGATGGCTTACGTCCTGGCCGGCGGACGCGGCAGCCGCCTGATGGAACTCACCGACCGGCGGGCCAAGCCGGCGGTCTATTTCGGCGGCAAGAGCCGCATCATCGATTTCGCCCTGTCCAACGCGATCAATTCCGGCATCCGCCGCATCGGCGTCGCCACGCAGTACAAAGCCCATTCGCTGATCCGCCATTTGCAGCGCGGCTGGAACTTCCTGCGGCCGGAGCGCAATGAGAGCTTCGATATTTTGCCGGCTAGCCAGCGCATCTCCGAGGACATGTGGTACCGCGGCACGGCGGACGCCGTCTACCAGAACCTCGACATCATCGACACCGGTTCCGTCGAGTACATGGTGATCCTCGCCGGCGATCATGTCTACAAGATGGATTACGAGCACATGCTGCAGCAGCATGTGGAGCAGAATGCCGACGTCACCATCGGTTGCCTCGAAGTGCCGCGCATGGAGGCGACGGGTTTCGGCGTGATGCATGTCGACGAGACCGACCGCGTCATCGCCTTCATCGAGAAGCCCAAGGATCCGCCGGGCATACCCGACAAGCCGGAGATGGCGCTCGCCTCGATGGGCATCTACGTCTTTTCGATGAAATTCCTGTCGCAGGAACTGGTTCGCGACGCGAACGACCCGAATTCGAGCCGCGACTTCGGCAAGGACATCATTCCCTACATCGTCAAGCACGGCAAGGCGGTGGCGCATCGCTTCCCGTCGAGCTGCGTGCGGTCCGAGCATGAGAAGGAGTCCTACTGGCGCGACGTCGGCACGGTCGACGCCTATTGGGAAGCCAATATCGACCTGACGGACGTCGTCCCCGCGCTCGACCTCTACGACCAGGAATGGCCGATCTGGACCTTCGCGGAGATCACCCCGCCGGCGAAGTTCGTGCACGACATGGAAGGGCGCCGCGGCACGGCGATCTCCTCGCTGGTGTCGGGCGGCTGCGTCGTCTCCGGCGCCATGGTGCGCCGATCGCTGCTCTATACCGGTGTGCGCATCAATTCCTATGCCCACATAGAAGGCGCGGTCGTGCTGCCCTATGTCGAGATCGGCCGCTCGGCGCGCTTGCGCAACGTGGTGATCGACCGTGGAGTCGAGATCCCCGAGGGGATGGTCGTCGGCGAGGATCCGGTGCTCGACGCCCAGCGCTTCCGGCGCACGGAGAAGGGCATCTGCCTCATCACCCAGCCGATGATCGACAAGCTCAAGCTCTAGGGCGAAGGGTAATTTTTCTCTGGCTTGCCGTAACGCGTTTTCTTGATCGGAAAGCCCCTCGGTTTTTCCGGAAGATGCTCTCGGGGGCGGCGTAAGGAGCGTATCCGCATGATCAGGATCCCGGCATGATCAAGGTTCTTGCCGTCGCTTCCGAAATTTATCCGCTGGTCAAGACCGGAGGCCTTGCCGATGTCGTCGGGGCGCTGCCGGCGGCGCTGCACACGCATGACGTCGCGGTGACGACGATGGTGCCGGGCTATCCGGCCGTGCTCAACGCCTCGGAGGAATGGGCGATCGTCGCCACGCTGCCGAGCTTCTTCGGCGGGCGCACGACGATCAAGCGGGCCACCGTGGGCGGGCTCGATCTCTTCGCCCTCGACGCGCCGCATCTGTTCGACCGGCCAGGCGGGCCGTATGGCGACCTGCGCGGGCAGGATTGGCCCGACAACCCCCAGCGCTATGGCGCCCTGTCGAGCGCGGCGGCCGAATTGTGCACCGGTCTCGTCCACGATTATCTGCCCGACATCGTGCATGTCCATGACTGGCAGGCGGCGATGACGCTGGCCTATCTGCATTATTCGGGGCTGCCCCGGCCGAAATCGGTCATCACCGTGCACAACCTCGCCTTCCAGGGCCAGTATCCGCCGACGATCCTGGGCAGTCTGGCGCTGCCGCAGCGCGCCTTCGCTCTCGAGGGCATCGAATATTACGGCATGATCGGCTTCCTGAAGGCCGGGCTGTATTTCGCCGATCGCATCACCACCGTCTCGCCGCGCTACGCGTCGGAGATCAAGACCGCCGAGGCGGGCATGGGCCTGGAGGGGCTGCTGGCGGGCCGGGCGGCGAGCCTGTCGGGCATCGTCAACGGCATCGACAGCCAGGAATGGAATCCTGCCGTCGATCCGAAGCTGGCCGCCAATTTCAGCACGGGAACGCTCGGGCCCCGCGCCAGGAACCGCGAGGCGCTCGAAAAGCGCTTCGGCATCGATCACGACGCCTCGCCGCTCTTCTGCCTCGTCAGCCGGCTGACATGGCAGAAGGGCATCGACATCATGCTGGAAGCCCTGCCTCACCTCGTCGAATCCGGGGCGCGCCTGGTGCTGCTCGGCTCGGGCGACCGTGAGATGGAGGCGGCCTTCCGCCAGGCGGCGGATCTTTATCCCGGCCGCGTCGGCGTGGTGATCGGCTATGACGAGGCGCTGTCGCATCTGATGTTCGGCGGTGCCGACATGACGCTGGTGCCGTCCCGCTTCGAGCCCTGCGGTCTGACGCAGCTCTACGGGCTGCGCTATGGCTGCGTGCCGGTGGTGGCGCGGGTGGGCGGGCTTTCCGACACTCTCGTCGATGCCAACGACGCGGCGCTGACGCTGGATGCGGCGACCGGCGTGCAGTTCCATCCGGTCAACGCGCCGATGCTGCAGGACGCCATCACCCGGGCCATCGCCCTCTACCGCGACAAGCCCGTCTGGCGGGCGATGCAGAAACGCGGCATGCAACTGGATCTCTCCTGGACCTCGCGCGCCGGCGCCTATGCGCGGCTCTATCGCGAGTTGCTGGCGTGAGCGCCGCGCCCTTCCTTCTCCCTGCAAGGGGGAAGGCTCCTGCTCCCTCGACCCAACCGGAAGCCTGACATGATCCGCACCGTTCCGACCCAGCCCATCGACGGCCAGAAGCCCGGCACGTCCGGCCTCCGCAAGAAAGTGCCGGTGTTCCAGCAGCCCCATTATGTCGAGAATTTCGTCCAGTCGATCTTCGACACGCTCGAGGGCTTCGCCGGCACCACGCTCATCGTCGGCGGCGACGGGCGCTATTTCAACCGCGAGGTGGTGCAGACGATCCTGAAAATGGCGGCGGCGGCCGGGTTCGGACGCGTGCGGGTGGGGCAGGGCGGCCTGCTGTCGACCCCGGCGGTCTCCGTCGCCATCCGCAAGCACCAGGCCTTTGGCGGCATCATCCTGTCCGCCTCGCACAATCCCGGCGGCCCGGACGGCGATTTCGGCATCAAGTACAATATCGGCAATGGCGGCCCGGCGCCGGAGAAGATCACCGACGCCATCTTCGCCCGCACCCGGTCGATCAGCGAATACCGGATCGCCGATGTGCCGGACGTCGATATCGACAGCATCGGCGAGACCGTTCTCGGCGACACCGTCGTCGAGATCGTCGATCCCGTCGCCGACTATGCCGAGCTGATGCAGCAATTGTTTGATTTCGAGGCGATCAGGGCGCTGTTCGCCGGCGGCTTCACCATGCGTTTCGATGCGATGTCCGCCGTGACCGGCCCCTATGCCAAGCGCATCCTCGAAGGGCTTCTCGGGGCGGCCCCGGGGACGGTGGTCAACGACACGCCGCTGCCGGATTTCGGCGGCCATCATCCCGATCCCAACCCCGTCAACGCCAAGGACCTCTACGATCTGATGATGGGGCCGGATGCGCCCGATTTCGGCGCCGCCTCGGACGGCGACGGCGACCGCAACCTCATCATCGGCCGCGGCATCTTCGTCACGCCGTCCGACAGCCTCGCGATCCTCGCCGCGCATGCCCATCTCGCGCCCGGCTATGCCGCCGGCATCGCCGGCATCGCCCGCTCCATGCCGACGAGCCTGGCCGCCGACCATGTCGCCAAGGCGCTCGGCATCGGCATCTACGAGACGCCGACGGGCTGGAAGTTTTTCGGCAACCTGCTCGATGCCGGCCTCGCCACCATCTGCGGCGAGGAGAGCGCCGGCACCGGCTCGAATCACATCCGCGAGAAGGACGGCGTGTGGGCGGTCCTGATGTGGCTGACGCTGCTGTCCCATCGTCGCCAGCCGGCGATCGACATCGTGCGCGAGCACTGGGCGCGGTTCGGCCGCAATTATTATTCGCGCCACGATTACGAGGCGGTGCCGACGCAGGCCGCCAACGGCGTGATGGAAGCGATCCGGGCGCAGATCCCGACGCTGCCGGGGCAGGCCTTCGGTTCGCTGACCGTCAGCTCGGCCGACGATTTCTCCTATCACGATCCGGTCGACGGCTCGGATTCGAAGAACCAGGGACTGCGCATCCTGTTCGAGAACGGCTCGCGCATCGTCTACCGCCTGTCCGGCACGGGCACGGAAGGAGCGACGCTGCGCGTCTATCTCGAACGCTTCGAGGCGGACACCGCCCGCCAGGATCTCGATCCGCAGGCGGCCCTCGCCGAGGTCATAGCTTTGGCGCGCAAACTCGGGGCGGTTGTGGAGAAGACGGGGATGGCTGAGCCGAGCGTCGTGACCTGAGCGAGGCGAGCCGGCGGGCCGTGCGATCGTCGGGCAGATGGCCGGCGAGCGCATAGGTCCGCTGCATCAGGTCGAGCGCGGCGGCCTTGCGGTCGGCCGCGGCGGCGAATTCGGCGCCGTCGATGGGATCGCCGATCGCCAGCGGCAGCACCGTGCCGATACGGTCGCGCACTTCCTTGAAGATGAGCGAGAGGCGCAGGGTCTGGTTGAGATGGCTGGCGACCTGGAAGAGGCGGCTGTTCTGGCCGCCGAAGAAGATCGGCACCACCACGGCCTTCGAACGCTGGATCAGCTGCACGGTGAAGGGCTGCCAGGGAGCATCCATCGCCGGGTGGCGCCCGAGCTTGTCCGGCGAGGTCGAGACGCCGCCCGCCGGGAAGACGATGACGCAGCCGCCGGCGTCGAGCAGGCGGCGCGCTTCGGCGCGGGTGCGCAGATTGGTCTTCATCGCCTCCTCGGTCTCGGCGAAATCGACCGGCAGCAGGTAGCTGCGCGTCTCCGGCGCATGCAGGAGGACCGCATTGGTGAGAATGACGAAGTCGTGCCGGACGAGCCCGATCAGCCAGGCGATGACGACGCCGTCGAGAACGCCGTAAGGGTGGTTGGCCACGATGACGCAGGGCCCGGTCTTCGGGATCTTTTCGAGCTGGGCGCGGTTGAAGCGAACGTCCAGCTCGAGCCGCCGGACGGCGGCGGCGAAGAAATTCTCGCCCTCCACCGGATTGCGCTGGTTCTCGAGGTAAAGGCGCTTAAGCTTCGGCTGGCCGGTCACCTTCTCGATCGCGCGGATCAGCGCGCGCTTGGGAAGGGAGAAGGTCGGATCGGCATAGGTGAACTGCACTTCCCGCGCGACGGCATCATGACTTGTCTTTTGAAGCATTTGAACCCTTCAGGCGCCCATTCTCTCGTAGCGGATGCTCGCTTCGGCACGATGCTGAAGGCGGGGGCCGGCCGATGGGGCGGGGCCACGTTCTTCCTAACACTTCGCCGCGTGATCGGCATCCAGTCTTTGTCCTTTGACCGCCCAGCGTGACAGGACCGTACGACACAAATTCGACAGTCGATGCAAGAGGCGGCGATGACAACTGAAATGACCGCGCGCATGGGCGCGGCCGAACCGCTCGGCGTGAGCTGGACCCCGGAGGGCGTCAATTTCGCCGTCTATTCGGCTGACGCCGAGAGGATCGAGCTCTGCCTCTTCGCCGAAGACGGCGGCGAGACGGTGCGAATCACCCTGCCGGGCCGTACCGGCCCGGTGCATCACGGGCTCGTGCCGGGCCTGGCGGAGGGCCGGCTCTACGGGCTGCGCGCCCATGGGCCGTGGCGGCCGGAGGAGGGGCTGCGCTTCAATCCGGCAAGGCTCCTGCTCGACCCCTATGCGACCCGGATCATGCGCCCACCCGGCACGACCTCGGCGATGCATGTCAAGGGTGCCTCCGGGCTTGACGATCTGGCCTTCGACGGCACGGACACCGCCTCCCTGATGCCGAAGGGCGTGCTGGAGCGTCCTCTCCCGCGGCGGGCCCGCCCGCCGGCGCCGAGGGTGGAGCCCGGCGGCCGCATCGTCTACGAACTGCACGCCAAGGGCTTCAGCCGCACCCATCCGGACATTCCCGAGGCCATGCGGGGCACCTTCGCCGCGCTCGCCCATCCTGCCGCGATCCGGCATTTCAGCGATCTCGGCGTCACCACGCTGGAGGTGATGCCGCTGGCGGCGTGGCTCGACGAGCGCCATCTGGAGCCCCTCGGCCTGACCAATTACTGGGGCTATAATCCCGTCGGCTTCTTCGCCCCCGATCCGCGCCTAGCGCCGGGCGGCATGGCGGAGATCGCCGCCACCGTCGACGCGCTGCACCGGGCCGGCTTCGAAGTCATCCTCGACGTCGTCTTCAACCACACCGCCGAGAGCGACGAACGCGGGCAGACGCTGTCGCTGCGAGGGCTCGACAACCGTTCCTATTACCGGCTCGCCGACAATCCGCGCTTCTACGTCAACGACACCGGCTGCGGGCATACGCTCGCCCTCGACCGGCCGGTGACGATCCGCCTCGTGACCGACGCCCTGCGCCACTGGGCCGAGGAGGGCGGCTTCGACGGCTTCCGCTTCGATCTCGCCCCGGTGCTCGGCCGCACGGCGCGCGGCTTCGATGCCGAGGCGCCGCTCTTCGCGGCCATCCGGCAGGACCCGCTGCTCGGCAGCCGGCTGATGATCGCCGAACCCTGGGATATCGGGCCCGGCGGCTACCGGCTCGGCCAGTTCCCGCGGGGCTGGGGCGAATGGAACGACCGCTATCGCGACGACGTCCGGCGCTTCTGGCGCGGGGATGGCGGCATCGGCGCCCTGGCGACGCGCCTCGCCGGTTCTTCCGACCTGTTCGATCCGGCGCAGCGCCGGCCGGCGGACGGCATCAATTTCATCGCGGCGCATGACGGCTTCACCCTCGCCGATGCCGTCGCCTTCGCGACCAAGCACAACGAGGCCAATGGCGAGCAGAACCGCGACGGGCATGGCGGGGAGATCAGCTGGAACGAGGGCGTCGAGGGCGCAAGCCGGGCGCCGGAGATCATCGCCCTGCGGCACGCGCATTGCCGGGCCATGCTGGCGACGCTGCTCCTCTCGCGCGGCACCCCCATGCTCTCCATGGGGGACGAACTCGGCCGTACGCAGGGCGGCAACAACAATGCCTATGCGCAGGACAACGCCACGACCTGGATCGACTGGGCGAACGCCGACACGTCCCGCATGCAGTTCGTCGCCAGCCTCATCGCCCTGCGCAAGACACACAAGCTGATCGCCGGCGACAGCTTTCTGACCGGCGCGAAGGGCATTTCGGGCGAGCCGGACGTCGCATGGCTCGGAACCGACGGAGCCGTCCTGCAGGACCGCGACTGGAACGATCCGGGCCGCCGCAGCCTCGGCATGTCCCTGGTGGGAGCCGACGGCAGCCGCGTCGTCATCTGGTTCCATGCGGGCGGCACGCCGCTCCAGGCGCGGCTGCCGGATCTCGGTCCTGGCCAGCGCTGGCGTCTCGCCCATGTGAGCGACGAGAACCAAGCCTTCGCGCCCCAGGCCTGGTACGCTTCCTTCGACATGATGGAACTGGCACCGCGCTCGGTCGGCGTGTTCGTCGCCGAAGCCGGGCCTGGCCCCCGCAGGGACGGCGCCGCTCCCCCGGCCATGATCGACCGCCTCGCCGATCTCGCCGGCATCGCGCCGGAATGGTGGGAAGTCTCCGGCCGGCATACGCTGGTCTCCCCGGAAACCAAGCGCGCGCTGCTCGCCGCCATGGGCCTGCCCCACACCTCCCTCGCCCAGGCCCGCGAGAGCCTCGATCGCCTGCGGCTCATGCGGCAGGGGAAGGTGGCCCGGCCGGCGGGCCGGGCTTATCTTCCGCCGGTCCTGGCGGGGGGCGGCCGCCGCTTCGGCCTGTCGGCGCAGCTCTATACCCTGCGCCGGCCGGGAGACCAGGGCGTGGGCGACTTCACCACGCTGGCCGAACTGGCGCGGGCCGCCGCCGCCAAGGGGGCGGGCGTCCTGGCGCTCAATCCCTTCCATGCCTTGTTTGCCTCCGATCGCGGCCGGACCAGCCCCTACCAGCCTTCCGACCGCCGCTTCCTCGACCCCGCCATGATCGATCTCGAGGCGGTGCCGGAGGTCGATGCGGGCGCGATCGCCGCCGTCAGCGCCGACCTGCCGCGCCTGCGGGCGGCCCGGCTGATCGACTGGCCCGCGGTATGGGCGCTCAAGCGCGCGGTGCTGTCGGCAGCTTTCGCCGGGCTGGCCGCGCAGCCGGCGCGCCAAGCGGCCTTCGAAGCCTTCCGGCTGAGGGGGGGCGAGGCCCTCGCCCGCTTCGCGCATTTCCAGGCGCTGGAACAGGCCTCGGGCTCGACGGCCTTCCGCACCGGGCCGCTGCCGGACGGGGCGGGACCGGATCTCAGGGCCGAGATCGCCTTCGCCTGCTACCTGCAGTTCCTAGCCGAGGAACAGCTCGCCCGGGCCGGCGACAGCGGCCTCGAAATCGGCTTCTGCCGCGACATCGCCGTCGGTGCCGCGCCGGACGGTGCTGAGGTGTGGAGCGCCCCGGGAGCCTTCCTCAAGGGGGTGACGGTCGGCGCGCCGCCCGATCCCTTTTCGGCGGAGGGGCAGATCTGGAACATTCCGCCGCTCGATCCCATCGCCCTGCAGCAGAGCGATTTCGGCCACTACCGCGACCTCCTCGCCGCCAATATGCGCCATGCCGGCGCCCTGCGCGTCGACCACGTCATGGCGCTGACCCGGCTCTTCGTCGTGCCGGACGGAGCTCGCGCCAGCGAGGGCGCCTATCTGCGCTATCCGCTGGAGGCGATGCTCGCCGTCCTCGCCGAGGAGAGCGCGAAGGCGCGCTGCATGGTGGTGGGCGAGGACCTCGGCACCGTGCCCGAGGGCTTTCGCGAACGCCTCGACGAAGCCGCGCTCTATTCCTACCGGGTGCTGTTCTTCGAGCGCGACGGCAGGCGTTTCCGTCCGCCGGAGGCCTATCCGGCGCGGTCGCTCGCCTGCGTCGCCACGCATGACCTCGCGACGCTGCGCGGCTGGTGGAACGGAACCGATATCGAGCTGAACCGCTCGCTCGGACGCACCCTGCCCGCGGATGCCGTTGCCGGGCGGCAGGCGGACAAGGCCGCCCTCGCCGAGGCGGTCGGCGCAGCCGGCGACGAGCTGACGCCCGATTTCGTCGGCGCGGTGCACGGCTTCCTCGCCCGCGCGCCCTCGGGGCTGGTGGTGGCGCAGGTCGAGGATCTCGCCGGCGAGACCGACCCGGTCAACCTGCCGGGCACGGATACCGAATATCCGAACTGGCGCCGGCGTCTGGCCCTCGATGCGGATGCGATGCTCGAGACGGAGGAGGCCCATGCGGTCTTCGCTGCGATGAAGCGGGAGGGACGCTAGGTCCGGTGGCGCAGAAGCGTTCTTTCGCCGGACCCGGCGGGGATGCAATCTCCGCTCGCAACCGGCCGCGAGACGCGCCATGATCAGCCCTCGATGGCGGGAGGACGGTGATGAGCGACATCTCGGATTTCGTCGGCAGCATACCCCGGTTCTACGATGACTGCATGGGCCCGGTGATCTTCGTCGATTATGCCGACGATGTCGCCCGGCGGGTGGCGGCTTTCCGCCCGGCGCGCGTGCTGGAAACGGCGGCGGGAACCGGGATCGTCACACGGTGCCTGCGCGATCGCCTGCCGCCGGAGTCGCGACTGGTGGCGACGGACCTCAACGCGCCGATGCTGGAGGTCGCACAGGCCAAGTTCGGGGCCGGGGAGCCGGTCGAATTCCAGACGGTCGACGCGACGGCGCTTCCCTTCGCCGACGGCAGCTTCGACGCCGTGGTCTGCCAGTTCGGCGTGATGTTCTTCCCGGACAAGGACAAGTCGTACCGGGAGGTCCATCGCGTGCTCGCGCCGGGCGGCCGTTACATGTTCAGCATGTGGGATTCGCATCGCTGCAATCCCGTCGGCCGCATCGCGCAGGAGGTGATCGAGCGCTTCTTTCCCGAGGATCCGCCGCAGTTCCAGCGCGTGCCGTTCGGCTATGCCTTCGAGCCGGCGCGGGACTCGCTGATCGCGGCAGGCTTCGCCGATATCGAGGCCGTCGTGCTCCGGAAGGAAAAGCAGGTCCCGGACGCGGGGATTCTGGCGCGCGGGCTCATCTTCGGGAGCCCCCTGTTCGACCAGATCCGCGCCCGCGGCAGTGTCGAGCCCGAGACGGTGGCGACGGCGCTTGCGGAGGCGTTCCGCGACGCCTTCGGCGCCGGCCCGGCCCTCATCCCGCTGCAGGCCACGGTGATGTCTGCGACCAAACCGCTATAGGCGGGCGCTGCCGGATGGCGGCGCGGCCGCCTTGGTCGCGGCGCAGGCTCAGGCCGAGGCCTCCAGCATGGCCCGATAGTCCTCGGCGCTGGCCTCGCGCGGATTGGTGCGATGGGCGTGGTCGGCCAGCGCGCGCTCGATGATGCGGGGATGGAGCGCCGCTTCGACGCCCATTTCGGCCAGGCCGGCGGGAAGGCCGAGCCGCCGGTTGAGGGCCTTGATGGCATCGCCGATGCCGCCGGGATTGGTGATGCCCATGGCCTGGGCGAGGCGGGCCATGCGCCCTTCGGCCTTGACCGTCTCGGCCTCCGCGTTGAAGGCGAGCACGGCGGGCAGGAGAACGGCGTTGAGCGTGCCGTGGTGAAGCCGCGGCAGCAGCCCACCGATGGCGTG
Organism: Labrys monachus; assembly: GCF_030814655.1. NCBI lineage: Bacteria > Pseudomonadati > Pseudomonadota > Alphaproteobacteria > Hyphomicrobiales > Xanthobacteraceae > Labrys > Labrys monachus. The sequence goes on along the minus strand of NZ_JAUSVK010000001.1, from coordinate 4,778,727 downwards.
GCTCAGGCTGTGCACGCAGCCGAGGCCCTTCTGGAACGCCATGGCGCCCTGCATCGAGGCGCTCATCATGTTGAGGCGGGCATCCCGGTCCATCGGATGGCGAGTGGCCGTCTCGATATGCGCCCAGCCCCGCGTCAGCCCGTCGATGGCGATGCCGTCGGCCGGCGGGTTGAAGGCCGGGGCGAGGAAGGTCTCGATGCAATGGCAGATCGCGTCCATGCCGGTCGCGGCGGTCAGGAGCGGCGGCAGGCCGAAAGTGAGCTCGGGATCGCAGATCGCGAGCTTGGGCACCAGATGCGGCGAGAGCAGGCCGAGCTTGCGGCCGTCGTCGAGGATGATGATGGCGCCGCGGCCGACTTCGCTGCCGGTTCCGGCCGTGGTGGGGATGGCGATCACCGGCGCGACCCGGGCGGTGATGCGGGCCGTGCCGCCCTCGATCGCGGCGTAGCCGAGCAGCGGCCCGTCATGTGTCGCGGCGAGCGCGACGCCCTTGGCGAGATCGATGGGCGAGCCGCCGCCGAAGGCGACGATGCCGTTGCAGCCGGCGGCCCGGTAGGCCTCCAGGCCGGCGCGCACGGCGGCCTCGGTCGGGTTGGACGGCGTGTCCTCGAACACCGCCGCTGCGAAATCGCCCATCACGGCGAGGACGCGATCCACCAGGCCGGCGGCCCGCACGCCGCGGTCGGTGACGACGAGCGCCCGTGTGATGCCGAGGCGCTCGCATTCGCCGCGCAGGAGCGCGAGCGAGCCGAAACCGAACTGGACGGTCGTGATGTAGTTGATGATGGCCATGGGCTCGTTTCCTCGACGTGTCTGATGCTCGCGTGCCAGCATTCATACCGGAGCCTGCCGTCAAGACAATCGTGCGGTGACGATGATGCGCCGCTCGACGGGTGCAATCGCATCGGCCGTATGATCGTATCGCCATGGCGATGGCCGACTGCGCTGCGTCGTGGGGGGCTCGCCGTGCGCGAAGTCATTGCTTTTGGAGGACAGCCGCGGCCATGATCGCCGGGTCTCCCCACCTTGTCTTCCAGGGAAGCATGATGAGCCTCTATGCCCTCAAGCCGCGGTTCCAGGCCCTGCTGCGCCCCACCGTGGAGCGCATGGCCGCCCGCGGCATCACGGCCAACCGGGTGACCTTGGCGGCAGCCATGGGCTCCTTGATCGTCGGCCTCGGCGTCGCCGCGCTTGCCGATCTGCGAATCACGTATCTGCTCCTGCCGGTCTGGCTCTTCATCCGCATGGCCCTCAACGCCGTCGACGGCATGCTGGCGCGGGAGTTCGGACAGAAGAGCCTGATCGGCGCCTATCTCAACGAGATCGCCGACGTGGTTTCGGATACGGCGCTCATCCTGCCTTTCGCGGTGCTGCCGGTGTTCGGTGCGTTCTGGACCGGCGTCGTGATCGTCCTCGCCGTCATCACCGAATTTGCCGGCGTCATGGGGCCGGCGGTCGGGGCGTCCCGCCGCTATGACGGCCCGCTCGGCAAGAGCGACAGGGCCTTCGTCTTCGGTGCGCTCGGGCTCTGGATCGGTCTCGGCGCGCCCTTGCCGGGCTGGTTCGGCTGGCTGATGCCGGTGGTGGCGCTCCTGCTCGTTCTCACCGTCGCCAACCGGGTCCATAAGGGGCTGCGCGAGGTTCGCGACCGGCCGGTATCATGAAGCGTCGGTGCGAAAGCGCGCAGAGCGACGCCGAGGTCGGCGGCTAAAGGCGGGGCATGACCGAGACACAGGAAAATCCGGCGGCGGTCGCCGCCGTCCCGACGCCGCTCCCGCGGCAGGGCCGAACGCTGGAGATGCCATCGCGCGGCGTCACCATCGCCGGTGCTTTCACGGCGCTGCCGCAGCCGATCGGGCTGCTTGCCGTCGGCCTCATCCGGCTGCCGCTCGCGGAGATGCCGTGATGAGCGCAGCGCCACCGCGCAGGAGCCGTTCGCTGCCGGGGCGGGTGGTCGGGCTCATGACCATCGCGCTCGCCCGCATCGTCACCGGCGTCAGGGGCAATTGGCAGGGCTGCACGCCGTCGCCGGAACCGCGGATCTATTTTGCCAACCATGCGAGCCATGGCGACTTCATCCTGATCTGGACGGTGTTTCCCGCCGGCCTTCGGGCCAGGACGCGGCCCGTCGCCGCCAGGGACTATTGGAGCGCGGGGATCGTCAGGCGGTTCCTCGGCCGCGATGTCTTCGACGCGGTGCTGATCGACCGGGACAACGTCACCCGCAGCGCCGATCCGATCGGCCATATGGGCGCGGCGATCGAGGCGGGATCGTCGCTGATCCTGTTCCCGGAGGGCACGCGCAACACGACGGACCGGCCGCTGCTGCCGTTCAAATCGGGCCTCTACTGGCTGGCGAAACGCCGGCCCGGCGTCGATCTCGTGCCCGTCTGGATCGACAACCTCAACCGCGTCATGCCGAAGGGCGAGTTCCTGCCCGTGCCGTTCCTGTGCACGGTGACCTTCGGGACGCCGCTGCGCTTCGAACCGGGCGAGGATCGCCAGGCCTTCCTCGACCGCAGCCAGGAGGCCCTTCTCGCCTTGCGGCCCGGCGAAGGGGAGGGGCGGTGATGTCGGACCATCCGGCCATAGCCCTGTTCGGCGGCATCCTCGGCGTCCTGGTGCTGGCTTCCCTCGTGGGCTGGATTCTCGGACGGCGCGCCGGGCCGGAGGGCAGTGCGGCGATCGACAATCTGAACGCCCGCATCCGCGCCTGGTGGGTGATGGTGGTGCTGATCGGGCTGTCCTTCCTGGCCGGAAAGCCGGGGGTGATCATCCTCTTCGCCCTTGCCTCCTTCTTCGCCCTGCGGGAATTCGTCACCCTGACGCCGACGAGGCGGGGCGACCATTACAGCCTGTTCGCGATGTTCTTCGTGGTCCTGCCGGTCCAATATTATCTGATCTGGATCGACTGGTATGGCCTCTATTCGATCTTCATCCCCGTCTACGCCTTCCTGTTCATGCCCATCCTGGTCGCGTTGCGCGGCGATACCGCGCGCTTCATGACCCGCATCGCCGAGATGCAATGGGGCATGATGATCGCGATCTTCTGCCTGTCGCATGTCCCGGCCCTCATCACCCTGGACATTCCTGGCTTCGAGGGCCGCAACCTCCTGCTGATCGCCTTCCTCGTCATCGTCGTCCAGTCGAGCGACGTGCTGCAATATGTCTGGGGCAAGCTCTTCGGCCGGCACAAGGTGGCGCCGAGGCTCTCGCCGTCCAAGACCTGGGAGGGCCTGGTCGGCGGCATTGCGAGCGCTACCCTGCTCGGTGCCTGCCTGTGGTGGATCACGCCGTTCGGTTTCCTCCAGGCAGGCCTGGCGGCGCTCGTCGTCGCATTGATGGGCTTCCTCGGCGGCCTGGTGATGTCGGCGATCAAGCGCGACCGCGGCGTCAAGGATTGGGGGAGGCTGATCGAGGGCCATGGCGGCATGCTGGACCGTCTCGATTCCGTCGTGTTCGCCGCGCCGATCTTCTTTCACTTGGTGCGCTACGGGTGGACCGTATAAGAGGGAAAGGCCGTCGTCGCATGCGCGGCGGTGCGGATCTGCGTTCCCGCTCTTTCATGTCCAATCCGAGGAAGTCCCATGTCCAAGCCTGTCCTGTTCGGCACGTTCGGCGGCGCCGATGTGCTCGAGGTCACGCTGCGCTCCGACGCCGGCGCCGAAGCGAGGATCATCAGCTATGGCGGCGCGGTGCGCGACCTGCACGTCCCCTCCAAGGCCGGCCCGCAGCGCGTCGTGCTGGGATTTGAGAAATTCGAGGATTATCCCGCCTATTCGCCGCATTTCGGCGCCAATCCCGGCCGCGTCGCCAACCGCATCGGCCAGGGCCGCTTCACGCTCGATGGCGTGACCTATGACCTCTCCAAGAGCCATGGCGGGCCGCACACCCTGCATGGCGGCGCCACCGGCTTCGGCAAGCGCGTCTGGTCGCTGGCGCAATCCGACGAGCGTTCGGCCACCTTCGTCCTCGTCTCCGAGGACGGCGACATGGGCTTTCCCGGCCGCGTCGTGACCACCTGCACCTATCGCCTGCTCGAGCCGGCGACGCTGCAGGTGATCTACACCGCGACCACCGACAAGGCGACGCCCGTCAATCTCGCCCAGCATTCCTACTTCAATCTCGACGGCTCGCCGGACGTGCTCGACCAGCACATGCAGATCGAGGCCGATTTCTACACCCCGACCGATGCCGACCTCATCCCCACCGGCGAGATCCTGTCGGTCGCCGGCACGCCCTGGGATTTCCGGTCCGACCGTCCGCTGCGCCTCGACACGCCGGACGGCCCGTTCCGATATGACGGCAATCTCGTGCTGCGCAGCAGCGGCGTGCTCGCTCGCGCCGCCCGCGCCTGGTCGCCCAAGAGCGGCGTCAGCCTCGAGACCTGGACGACCCAGCCCGGCGTGCAGCTTTACGATGCCGCCAAGCTCAACGTACCGGTGCCCGGCCTCGGCGGCGCCACATACGGCGCCTACGCCGCCTTCTGCCTGGAGACGCAGAACTTTCCCGACGCGGTCAACAAGGCGCATTTCCCCTCGTCGATCGTCCGTCCCGGCGAGGTCTATCACCACGAGACGCAGTACCGCTTCAGCGTGGTTTGAGGCGGATGGAGGGTCGATCACCGATCGACCCTTGGAAACACAGAACTTGCGGCAAAGAAGAGGTCGATCGGCGATCGACCTTCCATCCGCGCCGTTCCCTCGAATGCCGCCGTCGCGCCTAACCCATCGCCCCCGCCGCCCTCAGCAGCCCGACCTCGATGCCGTTCCAGTTCTTCTGGATCGGGGCGAGGAAGGGTCGCAGCGCCTCGCTCTCGTTTTCCGACAGCGGCAGGAAGCGTGCGATCACGTTCGCCATCATCACTTCGGCGGCACGGGTGGCGCCGTCGTCGCATTTGAGGGCGACGCCGTAGCCGAGTTCCGGGAAACAGGCGCAGAACACGCCTTCCGCGCCGGTCTTCACGAACACCCGCTCGCCGAAGATCGCCATGATGGCGGTGCAGAAGCGCCCCGTCCCGGCCACGAGGAAGGGGTCGGCCGCGACGGCGCGGCGGATGCGGGCCGCCGCCCGGGCCCGCTCGGGGCCGAGATGAAGCCCGGTCCCAAGGCGCGCGAAGCCGCGTGCGATCCCTGCGAGGGGCGCCGCCTGGGTCGGAATCGAACAGCCGTCGGTGCCGACGCCGGCGCCCTCCAGGGCCGCGCCGGACATGTCGGCGACGGCGCCCATCACCGCCCGCATGACCGGATGGGACCGGCGGACATAGCCCTCCGGCTCGACGCCCTCGGCGCAGGCGAGGCAGATGAAGCCGGCATGCTTGCCCGAGCAGTTGTTGTGGAGGGCCGAGGGCTTTTGGCCGGCTCGGACCAGGGCGTCGGCGGCCTTGCGGGTGCTCGGCGCATGCACCCCGCATTCGAGCGTTCTCACGTCCCGTCCCGCCTTGGCCAGCATGGCCGTGGCGACCTCGACGTGTCGGGCTTCGCCGCCATGCGAGGATACCGCCAGTGCGATTTCCGCATCGGTGAGGCCGAGGCGGTCGGCGGCACCGGATTCGAGGAGCGGGAGCGCCTGGAAGGCCTTCACCGCCGAGCGCGGATAGATCGGCCGCGTGACGTCGCCGAGCGACAGCACCAGGCGGCCGTCGGGATCGGACACCGCGATTGCGCCGCTGTGCCGGCTTTCGACGAGATCGCCGCGCAACAATTCGGCGAGAACGGGATTGGTCATGGGATCACCTGCTGAACTTTTCGCTGTCTACCCCGAAGACCGGGGCCAGGCGAGGACGAAGAACAGCGGGGACAAGGGATGTCCCGGCAAAGAACATTGCCTGCCGCCGGCCGAATGCCTATTTGTGCAGCGCGCCGCGTGGCGGCGGCAGACCTGATCGAAACCGTGCGGGAGAGGACTCATGTTGGACAAGCAGTCGCAGAAACTCGAATTCAAACGTGAAGCCGCCTATTTCGACGGACAATGGATCGCCGCCGACAGCGGCAGGACGACCCCGGTGACCAATCCCGCCACGGGCGAACTGCTCGGCACAGTGCCGGATTGCGGCCAGGCCGAGACCGCCCGCGCCATCGCGGCAGCCGATGCCGCCTTCCCCGCCTGGCGGGCGCGCACCGCCAAGGAACGGGCGAAGATCCTGCACAGGCTGGCGGATATCGTCGAAGCCAACAGCGAGGCGCTCGGCGTGCTCCTGACGGTGGAACAGGGCAAATCCCTCGCGGAGGCGAAGGGCGAGGTGATGTTCTCGGCCGCCTATGTGCGCTGGTTCGCCGAGGAAGCCCAGCGCGTCTATGGCGACGTGATTCCCTCCCCATGGCCGGGCCGCCGCATTCTGGTGACGAAGGAGCCGGTCGGCGTCGTCGGCGCCATCACGCCGTGGAACTTTCCCTCCTCGATGATCGCGCGCAAGCTCGGCCCGGCCCTGGCGGCAGGCTGCACCATCGTCATCAAGCCGGCGGCGCAGACGCCCTATTCCGGGCTCGCCTGGGGAGCTCTGTGCGAGATGGCCGGCATTCCCGCCGGCGTCGTCAACGTGCTCACCGGCTCGGCCAGCGCCATCGGCGGCGAGCTGACCTCGAACCCCGCCGTGCGCAAGATCACCTTCACCGGCTCGACGCCGATCGGCAAGCTGCTGGTGGAGCAGTCGGCGAAGACGCTGAAGAAGGTCTCGATGGAACTCGGCGGCAACGCCCCCTTCATCGTGTTCGACGACGCCGACGTCGACCGGGCCATCGAAGGCGCGATGATCGCCAAATACCGCAATTCCGGCCAGACCTGCGTGTGCACCAACCGCTTCCTGGTGCAGTCGGGCATTCATGACCGCTTCGTCGAGAAGCTCGTCGCCGCCTCCAATGCGCTCAAGGTCGGCAACGGCCTCGATGCCGGCGTGCAGCAGGGGCCACTGATCGACGAGAAGGCGGTGGCCAAGGTCGAGGAGCATCTCGCCGACGCCATCTCCAAGGGCGCCAAGGTGGTGGCCGGCGGCAAGCGGCACAAGCTCGGCGGCACCTTCTTCGAGCCGACGGTGATGACCGGCGTGACGCCGGACATGATCGTCGCCCGCGACGAGACCTTCGGCCCGCTTTCGCCGGTGTTCAGGTTCGAGACGGAGGAAGAAGCGGTGAGGATGGCGAACGATACCGAATTCGGCCTCGCCTCCTATTTCTACACGCGGGATCTCGCCAGGGCTTTCCGCGTCTCCGAGGCGCTCAAATACGGCATGGTCGGCGTCAATGAAGGCCTGATCACCACCGAAGTCGCCCCCTTCGGCGGCGTCAAGGAATCCGGCATGGGCAAGGAAGGCTCCAAATACGGTATCGAGGATTATCTCGACAGCAAATATGTCTGCATGGGCGGACTGGCCTGACGGCCGTCCGCTGCTTCCCCGCCGGCGCGGCGCTTCCTTCCGGGCGCCGCGCTCGACGGGCGGGGATCGTGACATTTTTGCCGGGGGCCGGGAAAACGCGGCGGAAAAGCCGATTTCCTCGGCCCTGCCGGCCCGCGCCTCATTTTCGCCTGTTCACTGGCTATTCACCACTTCGGCTGCATTGAGTGCGGCGCAGCAAAGGGATTGGTCACGGAATGAGAGCCGCCTCGCTCTTCGCTTTGGTATTGTCGGCCCTGGCCCTGACGGGCTGCGTCGGCATCGATGACGACACCGGGGCGACCGACGCGCCGCTGAAGCCGGTGCTGACCACAGCCGCGGCGCCGGACAGGGCGGCTGCGACCACGCCGCTCGGCATCTGGCGGGGCGGCATCACCATGCTGATGATGACGACCCGCAAGAGCACGGGCGACGCCGAGCCCTGGTTCGATACGGGGCGGGCTTCCGAGCCGACGGCCGCGCGCCTCGTGCTCTATCCGCCCTCGAACACCCTGCTCGCCAGCGTGAACCCGATCGCCTCCTCGGACTGGTCGGTCGCCGGCGTGAGCAAGCTCGGCGGCGACCAGCCCGCCACCGCTCTGGCGACCCAGGCTGAGGGCCGCGACGTGCTCGTCTATGTGCACGGCTACAACGAGACCTTCGACAGCGCGGCGACCAGCTATGCCAAGCTGGTGGCGGGCATCAAGTTCTCCGGCGTGCCGATCCTGTTCGCCTGGCCCTCGCGCGCGGCCTTTCTCGATTACATGACCGATCGCGACAGCGCCCTGTGGTCGCGCGACGCGCTCGAAGACACGCTCACCGCCCTCGCCAAGGATCCCAAGGTGGGCCGCATCAACATCCTCGCCCATTCGATGGGCGGCATGGTGGCGCTCGAGGCGCTGCGCTCGCTGTCGGATCGCTCGGATGGCACGCTCTCGGGCCGCTTCGGGGCCATCATCCTCGCCAATCCGGACGTGGACGTCGACTTGTTCAAGCGCCAGATCAAGCGCCTGCCGCTCCTGTCGTCGAAGATGACCGTGATCGTCTCGGCCAATGACCGGGCGCTCGAATTGTCGACGAAGCTGGCAGGCGGCGTGCCCCGCGTCGGACTGAGCGACCGCGCGGAGCTCGACCAGACCGGCGTCAAGGTCGTCGACGCCACGGATTACACCTCCGGCATCATCAACCACGACATCTTCATGAGCCGCGTCGAGCTGCGCGCCGTCATCGCCCGGGCGCTCGACAACGCCGACGACTGAGCAGGCGCGGCCTTGCGGGATCGATCCCCGGTCGGCTCGCGCCCTCGCCGCAGGCGCCGGGTTTCAGAACGGGCGATCACGGGCGCCGGGACAAGGGAAGCTTTCGCACGCGACGGAGACGAGGGATCTCGGCGCTTCCCGCGTCTGCACTCAGACGAACTGCCCGAGCTCGGGGATCTCGCGGACGATCTTGCCGACCACTTCAGGGCCCGCTTCCCTTTCGGCGAAGGCGAACAATTCCCGGCCGATGGCCTGGATCTGGTTGAGGTCCAGCCCCATCGCCATCAACTGCCCGCCCAGTCCGGCGATTCCCCCGCCCACATGGCCCACCATGCCGGCCAGCATGCCCATGAAGCCGCCGCTCTGCGCATTGATCGCCTCATTGGTGATGTCGCGGGCGCCTGTGATGGAATCGACCAGCTTGGACACGGCGTCGGCGGGACCCTCGCGCTCGAGAAAGGCGAGAATGGCCCCGACCGCCTGCGTGGCGACATCCGGGCTGATGCCGACCTTGGAGGACAGTAGGGCGATCAATTCTTCCATTGCGCATTCTCCCTGACGCCGTCACACACGCGCGCACCCCGACGAACGTCACGCCGAGGCAGCTCCACCCTTGTCTTTTCGCATTTCAACGTCGAGATCAAGGCCGGAGCGGCGTCCCCGGGCAATTCAATGCCGGTGGCGCCTGTGATCGGGCCACGCCGGCTGTACACCGGTATGGTGATGGATGGCCGCCGCGTCTATGCTCACACAAGCGTTGAAACAGGGCAGGTATCGCCGAGATGGAAGACCAGACGAGGATTTTTGTCGCAAAGAGCTCCAAGCCCGAATATCTGGATCTCGCATTCGGCAACCGGCACGGCCTGATCACCGGCGCCACCGGCACCGGCAAGACCGTCACGCTGCAGGTGCTGGCGGAAGGCTTCTCGGCCCGGGGCGTTCCGGTCTTCGCGGCCGACGTCAAGGGGGATCTCGCCGGCCTGAGCCAGCCGGGCCGGGGCGAGGACTTCCTCCTCAAGCGTGCGGCGGATGTCGGCATCGCCTATCGACCCGACGAATTCCCGGTCCAGTTCTGGGACGTGTTCGGCGAGCAGGGAGCACCGATCCGGGCGACGATAACCGATCTCGGACCGCTCCTCCTGTCGCGCATGCTGCAGCTCAACGACGTGCAGGCGGGCGTGCTCAACGTCGCCTTCAGGCTGGCGGACGAGCAGGGCCTGCTGCTGCTGGACCTCAAGGACCTTCGCGCCTTGCTCGCCGACATGGCCGAACGCGCTGCCGACCTGGTGAAGACCTATGGCAACGTCTCGAAGGCGACCGTCGGCACCATCCAGCGCCAGCTCCTCGTGCTGGAGCAGCAGGGCGGCGGCAAATTCTTCGGCGAACCGGCCCTCGACCTCGCCGATATCGGCCGGATCGACCGCGAGGGCCGCGGCACGATCAACATATTGGCTGCCGACAAGCTGATGATGGCGCCGCAGCTCTATGCCACCTTTCTGCTCTGGCTGATGTCGGAACTGTTCGAGCAGCTGCCCGAGGTCGGCGACGTCGACAAGCCGCGGCTCGTCTTCTTCTTCGACGAAGCCCATCTCCTGTTCGCCGACGCGCCGCCCGCCCTGCTCCAGAAGATCGAGCAGGTCGTCCGCCTCATCCGCTCCAAGGGCATCGGCATCTACTTCATCACCCAGAATCCGCTCGATGTGCCCGATACCGTGCTGGGGCAGCTCGGCAACCGGGTGCAGCACGCCCTGCGCGCCTACACGCCGCGAGACCAGAAGGCGGTGAAGGCCGCGGCCGACACGTTCCGCCCCAATCCCGGCATCGACACGGCGCGGGCGATCTCCGAGCTCGGCAAGGGCGAGGCTCTGGTTTCCTTCCTGGAGGGCAACGGCGTCCCCGCCATGGTGCAGCGTGCGCTGGTCCTGCCGCCTTCCGCGCGCGTCGGCACGATCACGCCGGCCGAGCGGCAGACGGTGATGCAGGCCTCGCCCCTGCGCGGCAAGTATGAGCAGGCGATCGACCGCGATTCGGCCTTCGAGATGCTCCAGCGCCGCGTGGCGCAGGACGCCGCACCTGCGCCGGGGCAAAAGGGCGGCGGGATTCTCGATACCATTTTCGGCAGCGGATCGGGCGGCCGCATGACCACGACGCAGGCCGTGATCCGATCGGTTTCGCGCACGATTGCAACCACAGCCGGACGCGAGATAACGCAGGCGATCCTGCGAGGTATACTAGGCGGGAGGTCGCGTGGATGACGGTATTCCCGGATGCCGTAGGTCTAGTATATCAATATATTGCCACAATTCGTAGAGACAAAATTTGTATGACAATTACTTGAAACTTTTATGTTGCATTTCACGACAAATTAGTGGAGTAGTTCCACGATAGAGACGTCGTGGTTGCTTTCTGTCATGGGGCATCGCAGTTAAGCCATTGGAGTATCGAGATATCATGGATGGAACCTCGGTTGTACCCGTAAAGGCAGGCGGAAAGATAATTCAGCAGGCTGATATTTTACTGGTTCAGCCGAATGAAGATGTCGCGTTCAACTGGCGCGAGGCACTTCTGGATTTCGGCATGACCAAGGTGAGAGTCGCGGCTTCGCGTGCCGAGACGCTGGAGGCGGTGAGCGTGGCGGCGCCATCCTGCATCGTCATGGCGTTGCCGGCCCTCGAAGAGGCCTTCGCCCTGATGGAGGCGCTGTCCCGCGGCGGCGGCGACCAGATCCGCGACGTGCCCGTCCTTCTGGTGGCCGAGCAGCCGAGCCGGGCGGCGGAACTGATGGCGACCCATGCGGGCTTCGAAGCTGTGCTGACCGGACCGGTGTCGCCGCGGCAGATCTATCGCCGCGCGGCCTCGCTGATCCAGCGCGCCCGCCTGTCGGCCCGGACTCAGAAGGTCGCGAATTGACGGTTTACCAAGTCCGGCAGCGTGCAAGGCGGCCCTTTCCATACGCTACATCCGACCGAATGGAGCCCGTAATCCGCAATAACGGCACCACTCGGGCAGGAAAGTTGCTTTTTCGCGACGGAGCGCCCCGTTGACGGTGCGTCCGGCGTAAGGGGTCGTCGCACCATGTCTCGGGCAGGGACGGGCTTTCACTTTCGCGGATCATGTTCTAGCCTGCCGCCTCTCCGTATCCGATAGTCAGGCCCATGTCCCAGATCCAGAACGCGCTCGACGCCGCCGATACGGCGCTCGATGCAAGTCTCGACCGCTTGTTCGAGTTCCTCCGCATCCCCTCGATTTCCGCCGACAGCGCGTATGACGGCGACTGCCGCCGCGCGGCCGAATGGGCCGCATCGACGCTGCGCGAACTCGGTTTCGACGCTTCGCCGCGCGAGACGATCGGCCATCCGATGGTGGTCGGCCACCGGCGCACGGGCAGGCAGGGCGTTCCCCATGTGCTGTTCTACGGCCACTACGACGTGCAGCCGCCGGATCCGCTCGACCTGTGGACATCCAGGCCGTTCGAGCCCATCCGTGCGAGCGGGCCGCATGGCGAGATCATCGTCGGGCGCGGCGCTTCGGACGACAAGGGCCAGGTGATGACCTTCATCGAGGCTTGCCGTGCGCTCATCGCCGCCGATGGGCAATTGCCGGTCGACGTGACCATCTTCCTGGAAGGCGAGGAAGAATCGTCCTCGCGCAGTCTCGTGCCCTTCCTCACCGCCAACCGCGACGAGCTGAAGGCGGATTTCTGCCTCGTCTGCGATACCGGCATGTGGGATCGCGAGACCCCGGCCGTCACCACCATGCTGCGCGGCATCGTCTATGAGGAGGTCACCATCAAGGCGGCGAGCCGGGATCTGCATTCCGGCTCCTATGGCGGTGCGGCGCAGAACCCCATCCGCGTGCTGGCGAAGATCCTTGCCGCTCTGCACGACGACGAGGGCCGCGTCACGCTGCCCGGCTTCTATGACGGCGTCCAGGACCTTCCCGCCGACGTGAAGGCGGAATGGGATGCGCTGAACTTCGACGGGGCCGAGTTCCTCGGCGACGTCGGGCTGAAGGTGCCGGCGGGCGAAAAGGACCGGACGGTGCTCGAGCAGATCACCGTCAGGCCGACCTGCGACGTCAACGGCATCGTCGGCGGCTATACGGGCGAGGGAGCGAAGACGGTGATCCCGGCGCAGGCGTCGGCCAAGGTTTCGTTCCGCCTGGTCGGCGGGCAGGATCCGGCGCGGGTCCAGGCCGCGTTCCGGCAGTTCGTTTCCGCCCGCCTGCCCGAAGACTGCCACGCCGTCTTCCAGTCCCATGGCGCCAGCCCTGCCATCGCCGTGCCCGCCGACAGCCCGCCGCTGACGAAGGCGCGCCGGGCGCTGGCGGAGGAATGGGGCCGCACCGCGCCGGTGATCGGAGCCGGCGGTTCGATCCCGGTGGTCGGGGATCTCCAGCGCATCCTCGGCATCGATTCGCTCCTGATCGGCTTCGGCCTGGAGGACGACCAGATCCATTCGCCCAACGAGAAATACGACCTGCGCAGCTTCCACAAGGGCATCCGCTCCTGGGTGCGCATCCTCGACGCCCTCGCCCGGTGAAGACGGAAAGCCGCGCATGAAGGCCATCCTCTTCGAGCAGTTCCGCCAGACGCCGTCCGTCCGGACCGTCCCCGATCCGCAGCCATCGGCGGAAGGCGTCGTCGTCAAGGTCGAGGCGACGGGGCTGTGCCGCAGCGACTGGCACGGCTGGATGGGGCATGATGCCGACATCGTGCTGCCGCATGTGCCGGGGCATGAGCTGGCCGGCACCGTCGCGGCCGTCGGCGGCCATGTCCGGCGCTGGCGGGTCGGCGATCGCGTCACCATGCCCTTCGTGGCGGGCTGCGGCCATTGCCCCGAATGCGCATCCGGCAATCACCAGGTCTGCGAGAACCAGTTCCAGCCGGGATTCACGGCCTGGGGATCCTTCGCCGATTACGTCGCGATCGATTTCGCCGACGTCAATCTGGTGAGGCTGCCGGAGGCGCTCGATTTCGTCACCGCGGCGAGCCTCGGATGCCGCTTCGCGACGTCCTTCCGCGCCGTCGCCGATCTCGGCCGCGTCGCGCCGGGCGAATGGGTCGCGGTCCACGGCTGCGGCGGGGTCGGCCTTTCGGCCGTCATGATCGCCAGCGCCATGGGCGGCAATGTGATCGCCATCGACCTGGCCGAGGACAAGCTGGCCTTCGCGGGCTCGATCGGCGCGGTTGCGACCATCGATGCCTCCCGGACCGCCGATGTGGTGGCTGCTGTGAGGGACCTCACCGGCGGCGGCGCCCATGTCTCGATCGACGCGCTCGGCCATACGACGACCTGCTTCAACTCGATCGCCGGGCTGCGCCGTCGCGGCCGCCATGTCCAGATCGGCCTCATGCTCGGCGATCACGCCCGCCCGCCGCTGCCGATGGACAGGGTGATCGCCTATGAGCTGCAGATCCTCGGCAGTCACGGCATGCAGGCGTTCCGCTACCAGGCCATGCTCGACATGATCCAGGCCGGCAAGCTCTCGCCGCACAGGCTGGTGGGCAAGCGGATCGGCCTCGCCGACGCGCCGGCCGCGCTTATGCGGATGGACAGTTTCGACGGCATCGGCATCAGCGTCATCACCGGCTTCTGACGGCGCTGCGGCATCGGGCCGCTTTCCGCCCCGCTATCGCCGCCCGAGGCGAATGCCGAGCGCGCGGAAGAAGGCGAAGGTCGTCCCGACATAGACGACCGAGCCGACGACGCCGACCAAGGCGAGGAGCCCGACTTCCTGTCCGCGCGGCAGCCAGGCGATGAGCGGCGTCAGCCTCGATTCGGCGAAGGACATGGCGACGCCCATGAGAAGGGTGGCGACCGCGATCCCGAGCTGCATCGACCAGAAGCGCCGGTCGAGCACCATGTAGCCGCGCCGGGTGGCGAGCACGACGAGGATGCCGAGATTGATCCACGCGCCGATCGATGTCGCGAAGGCGAGACCGGCCTGCTGCAGCGGACCCATGAGCAGGACCTTGAACACCACGTTGACGGCGACGGCGCTGAGCGAGGCCCAGAGCGGCGTCTTGGTGTCTCCGCGGGAATAGAAGCTCGCCACCGCCGAGCGGATCAGCACCACGGCGGGCAGGCCGATGCCATAGGCGTAGAGGGCCGCCGCCGCGGCATCGGCCGACTGGGCGGTGAAGGCCCCCCGCATGAACAGGGCGCGCATGATGAGGTCGGGCACGGTGATGAAGCCCGCCAGGAAGGGGGCGGCCATCAGCCAGGTGAGGAATATGGTGCGCCGCTGGGCGGCATGGGCGTCGTCCGTCCGCCCGGCGGCGACGAGGCGGCTCATTTCCGGCAGCAGCACGGTGCCGGCCGCAATGCCGATGATCCCGAGCGGCAGCTGGTTGATGCGGTCGGCATAATAGAGGGCGGCGACGGCGCCGGCCGACAGGACGGATGCGATGATCGTATCGGCGAAGAGCGCGATCTGCACGCCCATCGAGCCGATGGTGGCCGGGCCGAGCGCGGAGAAGAAGCCCTTGACCGGCGCGTCGAAATGCACGGGCTCCGGCTTGGCGAGCACATGGGCGCGCTTGGCCGCCCAGAGCATGACCGCCAGCTGCAGCACGCCGGAGATCGTGACGCCCCAGGCCGCGGCATGGGCGGCCGTCGGGAACACCCAGGCGCAGGCCAGCGTGCCGATCATCGCCACGTTGAGCAGGGCCGGCGCGGCGGCCGCCGCGGTGAAGCGCCCGGAGGCGTTGAGGACGCCGCCGTAAAGCGTCGCCAGGGTGATGAGCAGCAGGTAGGGAAAGGTGATGCGGGTGAGCGTGACCGACAGAGCGAGGCGCTCGCCTTCGAAGCCGGGTGCGAGCAGCGCGACCAGCTGCGGCATGAAGAGGAGCGCGAGGCCGAGCAGGATCACCTGGGAGATCAGCAGCAGCGACACGATGCGCCCCAGGAACAGTCTCGCCGCGGCATTGCCGCTCTGCTCGTGCACTCTCGCATAGGCCGGCACGAAGGCGGCGTTGAACGCTCCCTCGCCGAAAATGGCGCGGAAGTGATTCGGGAGGCGGAAGGCGACGATGAAAGCCTCGGCGGCGGGGCCGGAACCGAGGATGGCGGCCATCATGGCGTCGCGGGCGAAGCCGGTCACGCGGGAGACCATGGTCCAGGCGCCGATGGAAAGGATGTTTTTCAGCAAGACAGCAATCCGCCAGATGATTTGCGCCCTGATACGCGGCTTTGCAGCTGCTTGACAGCCCAAAGCGCAAGCCGGGAGGCCCTCGCAGGGGGGCATGCGTCTCCTGCAGCCCCGGCGAATATGCGGGGTGGCCAGCGGCCCGGACCTGCGCTACAACCGTTCATCCGGCACGCGCCGGGGGGGCGTCCCTGAAAAAGAAAGAGGCCGCAGCTTGCGCTGCGGCCCAAGTCTAGGGAGGAAACGCCCAAGGAGGGCTATCAGACGGGGAACAAATCCGCGCCGTCTGACAAGGCTTAGTTTAGTGTGCGCCGCACAATAAACAAATGCTTAGTTTGCATGGCTGCTATCCGAGCCATGCGTAGCAGGCTTGGGCCAGGCCCTTTTCCGGCGTATTCCGGCAATCCCCGCGATCCCCCGTGCCAGAGGTACAATCCCTGCGCGATCGCCGGCCGGAGCGAGCTCTGCTCCTCGAAGGAATAATGCAGCGGCGGCTTGAAGACGTCGCCGCTCCGAAGGGCGGCGGAGACAAGACAAAGGCGGAGCCGCAGGGCCCCGCCTTCGCGGATCGGACAGAGCGGCCGCTCTGCTTATTTGGTCGCGGCGCCGTACAATTCCGCCACATACTCCCAATTGACGAGGTTCTCGACGAAGGCCTTGAGGTAGTCGGGGCGCCGGTTGCGATAATCGATGTAGTAGGAGTGCTCCCAGACGTCGACGCCGAGGATCGGCGCGGCGCCGTGCACCAGCGGGCTCTCGCCGTTCGGGGTCTTGACGACGATGACCTTGCCGTCCTTGACCGCCAGCCACGCCCAGCCGGAGCCGAACTGCGTGACGCCGGCCTGGATGAAATCTTCCTTGGCCTTCTCCACCGAACCGAACCCGTCGACGATGGCCTTTTCAAGCTCGCCCGGGATGGCGCCGCCGCCGTTCGGCTTCAGCCACTTCCAGAAATGGAGATGGTTGTAGTGCTGGCCGGCATTGTTGAAGAGGCCGGCATTCTTGCCGAACGAACCCTTGACGATCTCCTCCAGGCTCTTGCCTTCCCACTCCGTGCCTTTGATCAGGTTGTTGCCGTTGTTCACATAGGCGAGGTGATGCTTGTCGTGATGATATTCCAGCGTCTCGCGCGACATGTAGGGGGCAAGCGCATCATAGGAATAGGGCAAATCGGGAAGCGTGAAGGACATGGCGTTCCTCTTGAAGTGGCATGAGCGCCCGTAAAACGGATGGGCGGGAAGGCTGAAAGCAGCCATCGGCGGCGAAACTTAAGCGCGTTGGCCGAAGAAGGGAACCATTTTGGTGGGCTATGCGGGCGAAAAGTGGGGGGCCGACGCATGGCCCTCCCGGCTCGATCCGGGCCTGATTTTCCCAACGCGCCGGCTTCCTCGAAGTTCCCAGGCCATCGCCGGGGAGGGCGGATTTCCCGCCCGGACACGGTCCGGCGGCAGTGCGCCCGTTCTGCCCGCCACCCTCTGAGACCCCGCCGCACGGGATCTATGCCGCGTCCACGGCCTGCAGCGCGAAGGCCTGGACGAGCGCCACCTCCCGCAGGCGTTCGAACCGCCCGGAGGCGCCGCCATGGCCTGATTCCATGTTGATCCGGAAGATCACCGGATTGTCTCCCGCCTTCTTTTCCCGCAGGCGGGCGACCCATTTGGCGGGTTCCCAATAGGTCACGCGCGGATCGCTGAGGCCGGCGAGGACGAGCATCGGCGGATACGTCCGGGCGGCGACATTCTCGATCGGGCTGTAGGAGAGGATCGTCCTGAACGCCGCCTCGTCCTCGATGGGATTGCCCCATTCCTGCCATTCGGGCGGCGTCAGCGGCAGGGTGTCGTCGAGCATGGTGACGAGTACGTCGACGAAGGGCACCTCGGCGACGATCGCGCCGAAGAGATCCGGCGCCATGTTGGCGACCGCCCCCATCAGCATGCCGCCCGCCGAGCCGCCATGGGCGACGATGCGTCCGCGCGCGGTCACCTTCTCCCGGGCGAGGAATTCGCCGGCGGCGATGAAGTCGCGGAAGCTGTTCGGCTTGAGGGCGAGCTTGCCCTCCCGATACCAGCGTCGCCCCTTCTCGGTGCCGCCGCGAATATGGGCGATGGCGTAGACGAAGCCTCGATCGACCAGCGACAGCGCGTTGGTCGAGAACTGGGCCGGCATCGAAATGCCGTAGGCGCCGTAGCCGTAGAGCAGGAGCGGGGCGGATCCGTCGAGCGGCGTCGTCCGGCGGTGAAGCAGGGTGACGGGAACGGTCTCCCCGTCGGCGGCCGGCGCGAAGACGCGGCGCGTCACATAGAGGGATCTGTCGTGGCCGCTGGGCACGTCCTGGCGCTTGCGCAGGGTCCGCGTCTGCGTCGCCATGTCGTAGTCCCACGTCTCCGCCGGCGTCGTCATCGAGGAATAGACGAAGCGGATCATGTCGGTGTCGAATTCCGCGCCCGCATCGAGTGCCAGCGCATAGGCGGCCTCGTCGAAGGCGATGGCGTGCTCGGCGTCGTCGCCGAGGGCGCGGATCACGATGCGCGGCAGGCCCTCCTCCCGCTCCAGCCTGACGAGCCAGGCGGAAAAGACGGCCATGCTCAGCACCAGACGGCCCGGCTTGTGGACGATGAGATCCTTCCACCCCGCCCGCCCCGGGGAGGCGAGGGGAGCGGTGACGATCTTGAAATCCTCGGCGCCGTCCGCATTGGTGAGGATGAAGAGCCGATCCTCGCCGCCGGGCCCGGGCCGGTGCTCGACCTCATATTCGATGCCTTGTTCGCGCGGCTCGATCAGGAGGGGCTCGCCGCCCGGCGAGGCGAGGTCGATCAGCCGCGCTTCGGACGTTTCATGGTCGTGGACGGAGATCACGGCGAAGCGGCGCGACTGCGTCTGCGACAGACCCACGAACATGCCCGCATCGGGCTCGTCATAGACGAGGCGGTCCTCGCCTGCGGAGGTGCCGAGGCGATGTTCCCACACGCTGGAGGGACGATGATTGGCATCGACCCGCACATAGAGGAAGGCGGCCCCGTCGGTACGCCAGACCACGCCGCCACCCGTATCGGGCACGTCGTCGGCGAGGTTCTCGCCGGTCTGCGTGTCCAGGACGCGGGCGCGGTAGAATTCGGAGCCGGTGTCGTCGCTGCTCCAGGCGATCAGGCGATGGTCCGGCGAAGGGGCCAGGCCGCCGAGGCTGAAGAAGCTCTTTCCTTCGGCAAGCGCATCGCCGTCGAGCAGGACGACCTCCGCGTCGTCCCCGCCGCCCCGCGGGCGGCGGCAATGGATGCGGTGCTGCCCGCCCGCGCGGAAGCGCGAGTAATAGTCATAGGGCCCGTCCGGTGCCGGAACCGAGGCGTCGTCGGCCTTGATGCGGCCTTTCAGTTCCTCGAACAGAGCGGCGCGCAGCGCCGCTCCCGGCGCCAGCATCGCTTCCGCATAGCGGTTTTCCGCTTCCAGATGCTTGCGGATGTCGTCCGGCAGCGTGGTGCCGTCGCGCAGGACCTCCTGCCAATTGTCGGCCCGCAGCCAGGCATAGTCGTCCTCCAGCGCAATGCCGTGGACGACGCGGCGGGTCGGCCGCTTTTCGGCGAGGGGAGCGGGGAGCGATGTCGGAAAAGGCATGGTGCGGAATCGGTCCTGGAGTGAGTGGAGACGCGAGGCCCGGCGAGGCACCGGGAGATCCGGGCTCGTCGCCGGGCCGCAGAAGCACGGCCTGCGGGCGGGGCGGCCGTTTCGGCGATCGACCTCGTCCCGCCCGGCAGGTCTTGCCCGCCGCCGGTTACGCGGCGCCGTCGGGCGTGAAGGTCATCGAGTGGCCGTTGATGCAGTAGCGCAGCCCCGTCGGCTTCGGCCCGTCAGGAAAGACATGGCCGAGATGGGCGTCGCAGGCGGCACAGCGGATCTCGATCCGACGCATGCCGAAGGCCCGGTCCTCCAGTTCCACGACCGCATCAGGGCGAACCGGCTCGAAATAGCTCGGCCACCCGCAGCCGGAATCGAATTTCGTGTCGGAGCGGAAGAGGTCCTCCCCGCAGCAGACGCAGGAATAGGTGCCCCTGTCCTTCGAATTCCAGAAAGGCCCGGTGAAGGCCCGCTCGGTGCCGTGCTCGCGCGTGATTCGATATTGCTCCGGGCTCAGCTGCGCCCGCCACTCGGCGTCCGACTTGGTGATTTTCCTGTCCTGCACGATGGGATCCCCATATTTCGCCGCAAAGCGCTTCTACACTTCAACAAATCAGCCCCTGCGGTGATTCATGCTGTCAGCGTCCGCGGCTTTGCTGGATGTTCCTATAGATAGGGTGCCGAGGCGGCCCATACAATTCTCCGTGCGCGACAATCCCGCCGATTTTGAAAATACATTGTAATTTTGTGAAAATCACGGGCGTGTCGCAGCGGAAGCGTGCTTTTCCTTCCATCAGGATGCGTAACGGGAACCGCAGTTTTCTTCCCATAAATTACTCAAAAATCGCAGATTTTGTATCTTCTTTAGCGCCGGGGGCTGTTTAGAATCAATATTGACAAGCCCGAGGGCTGTCGAGCGCCTGTGATCCGCTCGCGAAGGGAAAAGGCGCCTCGTGACAGCTTTGTGGCTTACATAAGCGGACGATGCTTTTGCAGCAGTAAACAGGATTGTTTGAATGTGAAATTAGGCCTTGTCTTTCGAAAGACCTTGATTGATAAATCTTGGAAGCCTAGATCGGGGCTCAGTTCGGAATTCGTGATTCTAGTTTTGCGAGACGAATTATGGCACTCACTGCTGTCGAGGAATGTAGTGGTGATGCGGCCTCGGGTTCAAATTAAGTTAAATCAGACCGAGAAAGAAAGCCGATTTCCCCATGAGCGATGGATCACTCAACGCCAACTTTATCGAGCTAGCGGCAGATATCGTGTCGGCCTATGTCAGCAACAATTCAGTTGCGGCGTCGGATTTGCCCGGCTTGATCAACGAGGTGCATGGCGCTCTGCAACGTATTACCAGCGGTGTCCAGGAAATGCCGGCCGAGGCGCCGAAGCCTGCGGTTCCCGTCAAGAAGTCGGTCACGCCGGACTACATCATCTGCCTCGAGGATGGCAAGAAGTTCAAGTCGTTGAAGCGTCACCTGCGGACCCAGTATAATATCTCGCCGGAGGAATACCGGGAGAAATGGGGTCTTCCTGCAGATTATCCCATGGTCGCCCCGAATTATGCACAGGCTCGCTCGAACCTCGCCAAGCAGATGGGGCTCGGCCAGCAGCGTCGTCGGAAAGGGCGGTGAGCCGCCGCGGGCGATGACGCCATCCAAGCCGGACGCGGAGCGTTCGGCTTTTTGGCGTCGGAGAACGATGAAATCGACGCCGATGCTACCTGGAGAAGAACAGATCTCCCTCTGCAACTATAGTTTTCGGCGCGCGAGTCGACGCCAAGTCGATACGGAAAGTCTACCCTGCCGTATCTGAACCCTCGCGTCTAGGCGCCCTGGGCTTCGCCTCGCGCCAGCATCTGGCGGGCGTCGCTGCGGATGCGGTCGACGAAGGATCTGAGCCCGTTGGAGCGTTGCGGCGTCAGATGCTCCTGGAGCTGCAATTGCCGGAACACCGCGAGGGCGTCGATGTCCAGGATTTCGGAAGCGGTGTGCCCGGCATAGACCGACACGAGGATGGCGAGCAGGCCCCGCACGATATGGGCGTCGCTGTCGCAGACGAAGGAGGCGCGGCGGTCCTGCCAGCGTGTCACCAGCCAGACCTGGCTGACGCAGCCCTGCACCTTGTTGGCAGGAATGCGAGCCTCCTCGGGCAGCGGCTCCAGCGTGCGGCCGAGTTCGATCAGGTAGCGGTAGCGGTCTTCCCAATCGTCGAGGACGTCGAAGTTTTCGATGATGTCGCTAATGTCGGTCGTGCTCATGGCGATGCATATAGGGCTGTGCCGTCCCGAAGACAAAGGGGGCCGGGAACTTGTTGCCGGGGCATGCCGGCTTCTCAGGGAATGACAGGGCGAGGCGGCGGAAGGGCGATCGCCGGGGAGGGCGCCCCGTCCCGCGGCCTGGCATCGCGCTGGACCGCCTTGTCGGGCGGGGCGGCGAGCGAGCGGACCGTCTCCAGGCCCGCCATGCAGGTCTGGGCATTCGCAACGCAGTAGGAGGTCGCGGCGGCGGCCGCCTGCGACGCCAGGGCATGCACGGACAGTTCCTCCCGCCGGTCCGACGTCGTCCGCGGCGACGGCAGCACCAGCATGACGACGATCATCCAGAAGATCATGCGGAAGATGAAGAACACGCCGGACGCTCCACGGACGGGCCTGTGCCAGGATCTGCGATAACACTCAGTCTAGCATAGGCGCGCGCGTGCCCCGCCGCGGGCGCTCCCAAAGTGAAGAAATGGTTAACCGCGGGCCGTCGGCGGCGGATTTGCAGGGACGAGGGCGCCCGCATCGGCTGCGATTGAGGTTTCGTTCACCATGTTCGTGGGTTGCGGCCCACTCCGCCGCTTTTGCGGGGAGGAACGCCGTTGCGGGCCTGTTCTCTTAGGTTTCATTTAAAGAGCCCCTGCCATGGTCCCTCAGTCATGGTAGGGAGCGCGGCCCAGTAGGCCGTGCCGGGGCGTTGCGTCAGTTTGATTGGTTCATTTCTGCAAAGGCGTCCGTGGAACGGTTGGTCCACGGCTCGGCCAAGGCTGACCCCTCGACGGGGGCGCGGCACGGCGCCTTCATCGCCATGCTCCTGGCCACGGCCTTGTCCGGACTGCTCCTCGTACCGCCCTTCCTGGCGATCTATGGCGGCCCGAACATGGCGGCCGGCACGCTGATGATGCTGTCCGCGTCGCTGCTCGGCATCGTGTGGCGGCTGTCGACGACGGGGCGCCTCGACGTCGCGGCCCTGCTCGCCGCTCTCGCGCTGTGCGGCTTCTCGATCCTGACGGGATGGCAGGAGGGAGGGCATGCCGGCCTGGCGCTGGTCACGCTGATGACGGTGCCCCTCGTCGCCATGCTCACGGGAGCCCGCAACATCGTGGTGCGCGCCGCGATGCTGGCGAGCGCGGCCGCCATCGCCATCCTGCTGTCCGGCCATCCGATCCAGCCTCCCGCCTCCGCCGCCGGGCGCCTGCTCGACGGCCTCGGCGCGCTGCTGGCGATCAACGCCGCCGGCGCCATCGTGCTCGTCGAGTTGCGCCTTCGCCGCTACGACCGCCAACTCGTCAAGTCGGGCGAGGCGCGCTACACCCTGCTGGCGGAGAACATCAGCGACCTCGTGACCCGCCACGGCAAGCGCGGGCAGGTGGTCTACGCCTCGCCGGCTTCCCAGGCCCTGCTCGGCGTCGAGCCGGCCGACCTCCTCGGCCAGGGACTGTTCGACCATGTCCACATCGCCGACCGCCCGGCCTATCTCTCGGCCCTCTCCAGCGCGGAAATGGACGGGCTGGGCTCCGTCGTCGAGTTCCGGCTGCGCCGCAAGGGCGAGGGCGCGCCGACCTTCCTGTGGGTCGAGATGCGCTGCCGCCCGCTCGGCGAGGACGACGAGCGCCAGACGGTGGCGGTGATGCAGGACATCACCGACCGCAAGGCCTATGAGCACCAGCTCATCGACGCCAAGATCGAGGCGGAGAAGGCCAATGCAGCCAAGAGCCGCTTCCTGGCGACGATGAGCCATGAATTGCGCACGCCGCTGAACGCCATCATCGGCTTTTCGGAACTGATGCTCAACGAGGAGATGATGCGGCTGTCGGCCGAGCGGCGGCACGAATATGCCGGCCTGATCCACGACAGCGGCCACCATCTCCTGTCCATGGTCAACGGCATCCTCGACATGTCGAAGATCGAGAGCGGCAGTTTCGAACTGGTGGCCGAATCCTTCTCGCTGCGCGATCTCGTCGAGAACTGCCGCAACATCCTGCTGCTCAAGGCGCAGGAACTGGGCATCTCCCTCGAAATGGCCATGAACCCTGACATGCCGCCGATCATCGCCGACAAGCGGGCCTGCCGGCAGATCTACCTCAACCTGATGTCGAACGCGCTCAAATTCACCAAGCGGGGCGGGCACGTCACCATCGGCGCCCGGCAGGAAAAGCACGGTGTCGCCCTCTTCGTGGCCGATGACGGCGTCGGCGTCGCCCGGGAGGATGTTCCGCGCCTCGGCGAAGCCTTCTTCCAGTCGACCGCCGGCAAGCCGTCCAAGGATTACGAGCGCACCTATGAGGGCACGGGGCTCGGCCTCTCCGTCGTCAAGGGGTTGGCCCAGCTCCATGGCGGGCGCATGGAGGTCGAAAGCCTCGTCGGGCAGGGCACCACGGTCACCGTGCTCCTGCCGATGGATTGCGAGAACGAAGCCTCGCGCCGCGCCTTCGCGGGCGGCGCAATCATCGAGACGCTGCCGCTTCGCCCGGTGGCGCAGGATCATTTTGTTACCGTCGAAGAATTGGGGAAGAAACGTGCGTGAAGCGTTGGCCCGCTCCGATCGCGATTTTCTGCTGTCGGATACCATGGAGGAGGTGCCCTCGCGCCTCGTCGGCACCTTGCGATTCGTCCTGCAGCGTCCGGCCGAGGTCGTCGGCCTCGTCGCCATGGTGGGTTTCGGCACGGCCATTCTGGTGAACGCTCTCGCCCTGCAGACGGTCAACCATGCCTCGGCGCCGTTCCTCGCCGAGCAGCGGGCGCAGCAGCAGGGGGGCGCGGCGCCGTCCTCGCCGGCTCGCGCCGACAGCGCCGCGGCGGCCGATCAGGGGCAGGCCGCTGCGCTCGCCGATCAGCAGGCGGCGGACGGGGCATCGGTCCTGCGGAGCATCCAGGCCGCCCTGGCCGAGCGCGGACTCTATGACGGCCAGGCCGACGGCATGCTCGGGCCGAAGACCAATGCCGCCATCCGCTCCTTCCAGCAGCACAACGGCCTCGCCGTCGACGGGCAGCCGAGCGCGGATCTGCTCGCACGGATCCTCGCGCGATCCGTGCCGATCGTGCCGCCGCAGGGCGCGCTCCCCGCCGCCCGGCCCGAGCCGGCCGATCCCATCGCCGCCCTGATCAAGGGGAATGCCGCCGGAGCGGCGGCGACGTCGTCGGACAAACGCATCCTCGCTGTCGAGAAGGCGCTGGCCAAGCAGGGCTACGGCCCGCTCAAGCTGGACGGCATCCTCGGCGGCGACACCCGCAACGCCATCGGCCGCTTCGAGAAGGACCGCGGCCTGCCCGTCACCGGGCAGATCTCGCCGCGCCTGCTGCGGGAGCTCGCCCTGGTCACCGGCTCGCGGATCGAATGAGCGCCCGGCTGAAATCGAGCATCTTCGTCGCCGCCTATCTGCGGCGCGCCATGGTCGAGGGCGCCTATGCGGTCCTGCGCCATCGCGGCGCGGAGGACGCCGGAACGGTGTTCATCAAGGTCGACCATCTCGACGGCACCGCGGCGCTCTACGGCCCGGCACCGCAATCCCTCATCGGGGCGGGCGACGACGAGCGGCGCTTCATCCGCCTGACACCACCGGGCGCGACGCCGCTTGACGCGGAGACGCGGCTGCAGCGCGAGTTCCGCTTCGATCCCGACCTGTGGGTGATCGAGGCGGAGGACAAGCGGGGGCGCCATTTCCTGGACCTCGCCGAGGGCTGAGGCGGCTGCGGCCCCGGCAGGCGACGGCCCCGTGCGCAAGGGCACGCGGACAGCTCACGATCCGATGACGCCCGTTCGTGTCTGGTGCGGTTGTACACGGTGCGTTAATCTTCCTTACCTGTATATGACCGGTATCGAACGCATTCGGAGTCATCCGTTCTGGTGCAATCCGCTGGCAGGTCCCCAAATGAGCGTCATTCTGCACTTTCCGAAACAGCCGAACTCCCGACCGCAATCGGGCCGCGAAGGCCGCGAAAAGAGCGCGGAGATCCTCTTCTTCACCGGTGTCCGCATCGAGCGGCACGGCGAGGGCGAACAGGCGAGCCGGCCCCAGCGCCGCGGGTCGACGGGCGGCAAGCGCCGCGGCAAGGCCTGACCGAATGGCTCTCCGCCGGGTGGTGTCGCGCATGAGGCCGCCGCCTCTCTCGGCGAGGGCCTGCGGCAAATGCCGAAACGTCAATTCGGATGCGTTTCACGGCCTCTGGTAGCGCCGGAAGCGAGAACTCGAAGTCACCGGCAGCGTCTCCGTCACCTCGACGAAGCGGCCTGAGGGGCCGGTGCCGGATCGTCATCATTCCGTCGCGGCGCCACGCGCAGCGACCTTGATCAGGATGGTGCCGTCGCCCCTCTCGTCCGGCATCAGCGAAGCGCCGGGCGCATGCTCGAGCGGGCGGTGTGTCTGACGCACGTGAATTCCCCGGCCCGCCGCCGGGAAGCGCGAAGCCCGATGCCCTGCACGCCGCTTTTGAAAGCCACGCGATAATCGCGGCCCTTGTCGTTCCGGCCCGAGGTTGGCGCGAACAAGGCCTCTCCGGCGGGGCAGGACGACCGGCGGGATTTCGCCGACGAGATATCATCCTCCACCGACCATCATCGCCCGAGCGCGCCGAAGAGCGAGGAAGACGCCGCTCCCTTCGGCCGATGGGCCTGTCGGTCCCCTCAGGATCGCGCCGAGAAGACCGACGGCGTGGCAGCCTCGGCCGGTTGCCGAATCCGAGGCCCCCCGCGTGTCTCGGTCGGACTCGGACGAAAATTACCTGTCAGTATTTGACCGCGGACATTCGACGGCGATGCAATGTGCTATTGATTCAAATTTTGGAATTGAATAACGTCAACGCGGTATATGAGTTAGTCGGTGTTCCAGAAAAATGGAATTGATCCGACGATCAATACACAAATCCAAACATGATAGGAATGAAGGCGATATTCATGAGGGTGCTAAACTCTGCGGCTGTCCTAATTTTGGCTCTAGTGTTGCCGGGTAATGCCAGAGCTGGAACTGACTCTTCTTTTTCATCCGATATCCCCGAACTTACGAGAGAGGAGGTATTCGACAATGTTCGGGCTCTTACGCAAGAGGAAACCTTCGACATATACGCCGGAAATACGATATCCTATCCAAATGCCGTTCTCTATTTCAAATCAAACGGCGACGTCCTGGGGTATAGCAAGGACGGAAGGGGGTATGCCTTTGGGACCTGGAAGGTAAAAGACTATAAATTCTGTATGAAGAATATATGGCATTACTCCGGGGCCCTCAAGACCGAAGCCCACTGGACATGCAACGAGTGGTATTCTGACGGAGCCGCTTATTGGACCAAGGTCACGAAGAGTACGGTCGATGGATTCGTCGATCAGGTGATCAAGGGGGACGTTAATTTGGTAAGTCTGGGAGATCATGCCTCTCCTGTCGTGAATAAAATGGCGATAGAAGCGCGTGGACTGGCTCAATAGATGAGTTCCACAGTCCGATAAAATGGAATCGAGCCCGAGTTGCTCAGGCTCGTCCTCATCGCCGGCGTTCTCGGGCACGCGATTGCCGGGGATCATCGGAGACGCGCGGAGCGGCGGCGGACCAGGAAAATGGCGGGATACGCCCGAAGCTGCCCAGCTTGTTTGCGGCGTCTCGATGACGACCGGTTCAGGTCGCATGCCTTGTGATTTCGCGGGACGCGCGACGTGGACCTGACCGGCGAGGTCGGCGCCGTACCCGCCGCAGACATCGGTATCGATTCGGTGAGGTGATGTCCGAGCCGCCCGGCGGGGAAGACATAGAGTCTGGGGGCCGGCCGAGATCAGGTCGCTTCCCCATCAGAGAATCGATTGCGAAGCTCCGCTCTCCGCTTTTTTCGCACTCCGATTGAGGTCGTGCATCCCCTCTGCAAGGAACGTCTTTTGCGGCGCAGAAGAACGACTCGATTATTCCGAAGATACGCGCCGCTCTATGGTTGGAATACCCGCCTACCGGCGTCTTGGGGGGGGGCGGTGCACAAGGCTCCTGGAGCCGCCGCCGGAGAGCCCGAGGAAGTCATGGCGTGCGGAACCTGCTCGACATTCCCGGGCCGGTGCCATCTCCCGACGGACCTGCCGCAATGCCCGCCATGGGTTTCAGCGGCGAGGTCTGTCGGGTCTGTCATCGCGCGGATGCGGGAGGGAACCGATGCGGCATTCAGGAACTGCGGCACAGCGACGCGCGTGCCGCTTCTGCGGGCGGTCGACGGCGGCGGCCCGGGGGTCGGGAAGACGGCCCGTCACGAGCGCGCGCTGGATATTCCGAAATTGCCGGTGCCGCGGGATGATCGCCCTGAAAAATGTGCCATGGGCTTCGGCGGGGGACGCGCCCCGTATGTTCAAGTGCGGAAGTAATACAGAAATACAGCCGTTTAATCTGCCAGAATTGCGATACGAGCCGTAGGCTCTAAACTGGAGCTCGAAGCGAGAGGGTGCGGTGAGCGTCGTCTATCAATTACGTCGGGCGCCTCTGTCATCTACGTCGTGCGCCACCGTAGTTCACTGTGGGATTTCCTACCGGCACTGCAACGGCTCCACTATCCTGAGTACGGCTTGCCGCAAGGCGTGGGAGCCGGCAATCTTTCCGTGCAGCGTTTGCCTTTGATCCCCCTCCTGCAGTTGTCTTCGTCTTTTGGGGAACCTCTCAAAACACGCGCCCATCGGCAATTTGCCTCCGGCTCCACAGTAGCGGCAGGCCTGAAAACCAAAATTATAACAACGAGAGAGGCTTTCTGAGTCTCTCTGTGCACCGTCCTGTCATCTTTGATTTAAATCGTTGACAGAGTGGCCATTATGGAAGAAGGAGGAGGCTATAGCTGAAATTTAGCTATGCTAAATCCTTCGCGCTCGGGGGAGCGTATTTGTTGAATTGGTGGGACGTTCTGATGTATACATGGGGGTGGCCGGCGGTGAATGATGTTGTCTAACTGAAAAGGGGCAGGTTTACTGAAAAAGAGGGCAGAACTACATTATGATGCGGGAAAAAGAGACAAGACGTCGCTCGGGGGCGAGAGAAAGACAGGGGGAAAAGGTCGTCTTTGATATTCCCCCCAGCCCGGATTTTTCACATGTTCTTATAATCAAGAACAGATTTATATTTGATACTATAACCGGGAAGTTTCATCGTGCCAGCGAGACGGCGTCCTTCATACTCAGTCAACTGAAGGTAAACGCCCCAATAAACGAGATCGTGGTGCGTTATACTGAGCGGTATGGTGTCGGACGCGCCATTGCAGAGCGCGACGTCGAGCTTTTCTTGAACGACATGTCGATGGTTGGGCTGCCCGCTCGGGAAGCAAGTGGCTCCCTCAAGAGATCTGGCGCCGCACGACGCGGGAGTGCGGCGAACGGTTCGCCGCAGCGCGCCGTGCCCCGGGCGGAGGCGCCGGCTGGGGCCCGGCATGGACGAAACTCAACCGTATCGGCTGTGAATTAAGGTAGGGAAGATGCCAAAGTTTCCGGCTATTGCCGTCAGTGGCCTCCATCGCGGCGACAACCCGCAGCCGGGCTCTGCCGTCATCCGCAGCATTCGTCGTATCTATCCAGGCGCGAGGATCGTCGGCCTTTCATACGATCCGTTGGAGAGCGGCCTCTTCAGTATGGATATGGACAATGTCGACGTGGCGTTCTCGCTGCCTTTCCCGGCAGCCGGAGAAGGCGCGCTCATCGATCGCATCGATGAGATCCGACAAATCCAGCGTCTGGACATGATCATTCCCTGCCTCGACGCCGAAATTCCCAATTATTTCAAACTGGCCAAGGAGTTCTGGCGCCGCCGGATAAAAGTGACGTTGCCGACCAAGCAATCCTTCGAGCGACGTTCCAAGGAGAACCTGTCCCGGCTCGCTTCGGAGGCGGGCGTCGGCGCGCCGCGTACGATAGTCGCTCCCAGTTTGTCCGCCGCCTATTCGGCCGGCGCAGAGATAGGCTACCCCTTGTTCCTCAAAGGGCGCTTTTATGATGCACGTCGGGTCTCTTCGCCGGCAGAGGTCGCCTTCGCCTTCCATCAGCTCACCGAAGTCTGGGGCGGCCCGGTCCTGGTGCAGGAAATCATCGACGGGGAAGAATATGATGTCGCCGGGTTCGGTAACGGACAGGGGGACATCGTCGGTTCCTGCTCGATTCGCAAAATGCTCTTGACGAAGGCCGGCAAGGCTTTCTCGGGCATCGTCGTAAGCGATCCGCAGCTCAACGATACCGTGAAACGTATCATCGCGGCCCTGCGGTGGAATGGTCCTTTCGAACTCGAATTCATCAAGGGCCGGCGGGGCTATTCGTTGATCGAAATGAACCCTCGTTTTCCTGCCTGGATCGATTTTCCATCTCAGCTCGGCTGCAACCTGCCCGCCGCGCTCGTCGAGCGTGCAGCTTCGCTACCGGAGACTCCTCTGCAGACCTGCAGCGCGGGACGCATGTTCGTTCGTCATTGCGTCGATCTGGTGGGCGACATCACCGATCTCGCCGAATTGTCGGTAACCGGAACGCTCATGCGCGACCAGGCACTGGATCGCTCGGAGGCCGCGGAATGACTGCCCCATACTCCCCGCCGGTGATCACCAGCGAACTCGGCCGCTCGGGAGAGGCATCTGCTGCCCGCAATTCGCTCTCGCACGGACTGCGGACGACACATACCGACCGCATCGAAGGCGTGAGCGTCGAAGGCCTCGTCGAAAAATTCGGATCGCCGCTCTTCGTTTTCTCCGAAAGGGTGTTGCGGGACTCCGCCCGCCGCGCGCGCAAGGCCTTTGAAAGCGTCTATCCCAACACGGTCTTTGCGTGGTCGTACAAGACCAATTATCTCGGCGCGATCTGCAACGTCCTGCATGAGGAGGGATGGATCGCCGAAGTCGTTTCGGATTTCGAGTACCAGAAAGCGCGCAGGGCCGGGATCCCCGGGCGCAGCATCATCTACAACGGTCCGCACAAGCCGCGCCACAGTCTGGAGCGCGCCTTGTCCGAAGGCGCCGTCGTTCAGATTGACAATTGGGATGAGCTGGGACTCATCGAAGCCATCGTCGCCGAGAGGGCCGAGCCCGTAAACGTCGGCATTCGCATCTGGGTCGATACGGGACTCGCTCCCGTGTGGTCGAAATTTGGCTTCGCGCTCGGCAATGGCGAAGCAAGGAGAGCGGCCCAGCGGATCATCTCCAATCCCCGCCTGAAGCTGCACACGCTTCATTCCCATATCGGCACCTACATTTTGGACCCGAAGGCATATGCGGTCACCGCAGACCGTATTCTGGCGTTGAGGGACCATATCGAGGCGCAGACCGATCACCTGGTGCCGTGCATCAATCTCGGCGGCGGATTTCCCTCCAACAGCGTTCTGCATGGCCTGCCCGACTATTCGGTGCCCTCGATCGAGGCCTACGCGGCAGCGATCGCCGGGGTGCTCAACAAGCTCCCGCGCGCGCGCCGGCCCCAGTTGCGCCTGGAAAGCGGGCGCCATCTGGTGGACGAAGCGGGCTGGCTGATTACGTCCGTCGTCGCGGTCAAGGGCGCGGACCGCGCCGGCGCTACGGATCTGTCGGCGGTCAATGCCAAAGCGAGCCTCGTGCTCGGGGAACATGCCCGCGGGGGCTACGTCGTCGATGCCGGCATCAACCTGCTCTATACCGCCGCCTGGTATCGCATCGGCGTCACGCCGGCCCGTGCGAGCAATCTGCCGCCCAACGCGGTCAGATTATATGGCTGCCTGTGCATGAACATCGATGTGATCCGTGAGTCGGTGGATCTGCCTCCTCTCGAGGTTGAAGATCGGCTCGTCCTGCATCCGGTGGGTGCCTACAACGTCACCCAGTCGATGCAGTTCATCGCTTTCCGGCCCGCCGTCGTGCTGATCGGCGTCGATGGCCGCGCCGAGGTGATCCGCAAACGTGAAGAATTGGTGGATGTCGAAAGTTGCGAGATGGTTCCGACACGGCTGGTTCGACGCGAATCGTCTCTGTAATGCGCGATTGGGTACGGTTGCGGTGGCATAACGCTCGTCTGGGCTTGCCTCGCCTCGTCACCGAACGAAAAGAGAGCCGGCACCATCCGATCGAGAGACTCGGCAGCGCCTTTGGCGGCATCCTGATGATCGGAAGTCCCCGAGCGGGACTCGTCGTGCTGGCGGCAGCCGCGGTCGAGCCGGCTCACCTCATCGGGGCGCTTCTCGGTCTTTTGATGGCCGAGGCTTTTCTTCGGTCCATCGGAAGCGCAGACCCGGGGCTGCAGGGGGCGGTGCGCGCGAACGGCATCCTTGCAGGGATCGCTGCCGCGTGGCTCGTGGCGCCGATGGGGCAGCCGCTTCACGTGGCGGTGCTGTTCATCCTGCTTGCCTCCGGAGCGGCGGCGGTGGTGGCCGCGGCGCTGGCGCGGGTGCTCGTGCACGCCCCGGTGCCGCCGCTTTCCGCCGCCTTCGCCATCGTCTTCGGCATCCTCCTCACGATCCTGCCTTATTGGGCGCAGGCCGCGTCGCTGAGCGATGTCGTTTGGCCTTTTCCCATCGGAGCGACAGGTTGGCTCGACTCGTTTCTACGCTCCATGGGCATGATCCTTTTCTCGCCGCGTCCGGTCACGGGGCTGCTCGTGCTGGCGGCGATGATGCTGTGGTCTCGAACGATGGTGCTGAGCGGAATCGTCGGCTGGATCTTCACTGTCCTGACCGCCGAATTGCTCTCGGGCTTCGGTTTTCAGTGGATGTGGCTGATATCGGCCCATAATGGCTTCATCGCCGGCATGCTGTTGGGTGCGGTCATCTATCTGCCGGGATGGACGACCCTGTTCATCTCCGCCCTTGCCGGCGTGAGTGCCTCCATTCTCACGCTGGTGACGCAGACCGGATTTGGGGGGACCGGATGGGCGTTTCAGCCCCTCCCGGCCCTGATAACGATTTGGGTCGCCATCCTCGCGCTCTCGGCCCGTTCGGTGCCGCATGCCGTCGTCACCTCGCAGAGGCGGGATCTGCCGCCCGAATATGCATGGAAGCGGGCGATGCTGGCCGAGGCTCGATTCGGAGCGCCGGAACCGCTCGTCGCCGTGCCGCTGTCGGGGACGCTCATGATCGGTCAAAGCTTCGGCGGACCGCTCAGCCACCGCGGGGCATGGTCGCACGGCCTCGACTTCGAGTTCCCCCACGATGGAGGCGCACCCCACGGAATATATGGGGCGCGTGTTTATTGTCCCGTCGCCGGTGTGGTCGAGCTCATATGCGACGGCATCGACGACAACCCGATCGGCGTCAGCAATTACAGCCAGAATTGGGGCAATCACGTCGTCATTCGCATGGATCAGGGCTTCTGGCTGATGTTGGCCCATCTCGGCAGGGGATCGATCGTCGTTGGTCCCGGACAGCGCGTCGCGGTCGGCCAGGAACTCGCCTCGGTCGGGAATTCCGGCCGCAGTCCCACGCCTCACCTCCATATGCATGTGCAAGCCGGCCCGCTGGCCGGCGCGCCGACACTGCCGTTCAAGCTGGCCAATTACCTGCTGGTGGCGACCGGCCCGGATGCCTCTCCGATATGGATTCAGGGCGGCGTTCCCGAGGCGGGACAATGGGTGCGCGCCGCATTGCGCGTTCCCGCCGGTTTTAGCCTCGCTTCCGGCCTCGCCCCGGGCGTGGCGCTTTGGCGCGTCACGTCCACCGGCCGTATTCCGGCGCGTTTTGCACGATTTTCTCCCAGCGAATATCTGTCGACGACGCTGGATCCGGCCGGAAATCACTGCGTAACCGACGGACGAGGCGGCCGGCTGGTGATGCGTGCCGATGTCGACGGCCTGCGCGTGCACGAGATCGAGGGCCGTCCCGGCCTTCTGCTGCTGCTGTGGTCGATGGGCCTGCCGATCATTCCGTACTGCGCAACCCCGGGATTGACCTGGAACGATCGATACTCCCCGCCTCCGGTCACCTGGGGCGATTTCGTCGGCGCTGCAATTCTTCCCTATCTGTCGCGTGCTCCGCTCAAGCTGCAGCTCCGCTGCACGGCAATTTCGGACGACGCCTCCCGGGAGATGCTCGTTGAATCGCGCGTGATGGCGCCTGTGGATGACGGGCCGGTAAGCATCAAGGCCCGGATCGCAGCGCTGAAGGGCCCTGTCGCATGGGATGTGCAATTCAGCCGGGGTACGATCGTCGCCGAGCTCGTCGCGTTCGAACCGGGCATGCCGGCGTGAGCGACGGCCTATCCTCCCGCCAAGCAGATCGTGCCGGGCGATCGGCGGGCGTTTGCGCGCATCGGCGGTTCAGCCGCCCGCCGCCGTCGCGCAGGTCGCCGTCTCGAGCTGGCGCTCGACCTCCGGCAGCCGGCCCGGTTCGGTGACGAGGGCCCTCAGCGAGACCATGCCGTTGCCCTGCGGGGCTTCCACCCTGAGGGAGCCGGGCGTGTCGGCACCTTCGCGCGACCGCGTCTCGGCGAGCAGGGCCGGGGTGAACAGCGTGAGGTCGATCGCATCGCCCGCCGCCGCCCGGTCGGTCAGGGAATAATAGGCCAGGCCGTCCGGAGTGTAGAGCGAGACGGAGACGAAGCTCATCCCGCCCGGCACGTGCAGGCGGACGGCGCCGGCGGCGAGATCATAGCGGCAAAGCGCGGTGACGACGCCCGGATCCGGATAGGGCAGGGGCGTCTTGTCGGCCGTCAGCACCACGAAGCGGCCGAGCGGGGCCACCGCCGCCGCGCGCTGGAAGCCGGAACGCGCGCCGAGCCCCGGCAGGACGATGATGGTGATCAGGTGTACCGCCAGCCCCATGAGGAGGCCCGCCACGCTCCACAACAGCCAGCGCATCATGAAAGGCACTCGTCCCGGCGGATCTCGGGCATGCTGACATTGACGCGTTCGCTCCGCTCGCTCAGGGCCCATCCGCCGGAGATCGGGCTGTCATAGAGGCGCAGAACGAGGCGGAACGGCCCGGGAGCGCTCGGCAGCCAATTGCCCGGCTGGACGTCCGGCGCGACGGTCACCGCCGCCACGCCTCCCGGTCCGCGCAGCACGGCGGAGCTGATGAAGCCGTGGCGCGCGCTCGGATTGGCGATCGTCCGGCCGGCACCGTCATAGATGGCGAGCGTCCACCACCGCGCCGGCGGCAGGATGGGGACGATGCGGTAGCGGCAGCGACCGTCGAGGGGAACGCCGTCCGAATCGGCGAGCGCCGTGAAGGCCAGGCCCTCGCCCGGACCGAGCGGCAGGTCGCCGGAGCGGGCGATGCGCGCTCGGATGTAGCGGTCGGCGTCCTGCGGGTCGGGCAGGGGCCACGCCGTCCAGGATCCGATGCGCAGCGATCCCGGCCGGAAACGCTCGCTGGTCGTCCACCAGGTGAGGCCGAGGCCGAGGGCTGCCGCCACGATCAATGCCCAGACCAGCCCCGCGAGGTCGCGCAGAGATATCATTCCGCCACCGACCGCCGCGGCAGCGCCGCCTGGCGCGGTGCCGCGGCGCGGGCGGCATCGACGAGCGAGCCTATGTCGTGCAGCACGGCGACGGCGTTGCGCGGCAGCAGCATCGACGCGAACGGCGCGCCGGCGGCGGAAGCGCCGCCATCCGCCGTGCCGCCGGCCGCCTTCGGCTGCTGGTCGGCAGGAAAGGGCGCGACGCCGGGAATGGAGCGCAGCTCGACGCCCTGATGCGCCACGCTCATCACCTGCTGCCAGGTCATCGCCGGCAGGGAGCCGCCCGTCATCTTGTTGCTGGGCTGGAAATTGTCGTTGCCGAACCAGACGCCGCCGACGAAATTGCCGGTGAAGCCGATGAACCAGGCGTCGCGGTAGGCATTGGTGGTGCCGGTCTTGCCCGCCACCTTGATGCCAGGCAGCTGCGCCCGCCGCCCCGTGCCGTTCTCAACCACGCTGTTCAGCATGCCGTTCATTTCTTCGACGATGGGGGGGGCGATGACGACCGGGTTCTCCCGCGCCGCATCGAACGCATAGAGGAGGCCCCCCTTGGCATTGCGGATCTCCATCGCCGCGTGGGGGCGCGCCTTGTGCCCGCCGGAGGCGAAGACGCCATAGGCGCCGGTCATCTCGAGCAGGTTGACCGCCTCCACCCCGATCGGCAGCGCCCAGGACTCCTTGAGCTCCGATTCGATGCCCATCATATGCGCCGTGTCGATGATCATGCGGCGGCCGTCGACCGCATTCTTGCTGAGGGCCAGCGACAGCTTGACGGGAATGACGTTGATCGAATGGGTGAGCGCCTGCGTCAGCGTCACCGGCCCTTCGAACCGGCGCTCGAAGTTCTGCGGGCACCAGTTCTTGATGCAGACGGGCGAATCCACCACGACCGACTGCGGCGTGAAGCCGTTCATGAGGGCGGTGGTGTAGACGAAGGGCTTGAAGGAGGAGCCGGGCTGGCGCTGTGCATCGGTGGCACGGTTGAACTGGCTCTGGCTGTAGTCGCGCCCGCCGACCATGGCGCGCACCGAGCCCTCCGGATCCATGATGACGATGGCGCCCTGATGGGCTTCATAGTCCTGGCCATATTGGCGCAGCACCGATTCGAGCGTGTTCTCGGCGGCGCTCTGGACAGCGGGATCCAGCGCGGTGCGCACCACAAACACGGATTGGTCGCCGAGGTCGCCGTCGTCGGCCATGTCGGCGATCTCGCCATAGGCCCAGTCGAGATAATAGTCCGGCGCTTTCTCCCGGGCCCGGTCGACGGGCGTGGCGGGGTTGCGCCGGGCGCCGGAGACCTGCCCCTCGGTCATGAAGCCGGCATCGACCAGGTTGCTCAGCACCTGATTCGCCCGCCCGCGCGCGGCCGCCAGATTGTTGGTCGGCGCATATTTGGTCGGCGCCTTGAACAGGCCGGCGAGCATCGCCGCCTCGGCCAGCGAGACGTCGCGGACCGATTTGCCGAAATAATACTGCGAGGCCGCCTCGATGCCGAAGGCGCCGCCGCCCATATAGGCGCGGTCGAGATAGAGCTTGAGGATCTCGTCCTTGGTCAGGTGCCCTTCGAGCCACAGTGCGAGATAGGCCTCGCGGATCTTGCGCTCCACGGTGCGCTGGTTGGACAGGAACAGGTTCTTGGCGAGCTGCTGGGTGATGGAGGAGCCGCCCTGCACCACGCCGTTGGCCTGGCTGTTGACCGTCAGCGCCCGGAAGGTGCCGATGACGTCGATGCCGAAATGGTCATAGAAGCGGCGGTCCTCGGTCGCCAGCACCGCCTTGACGACGTAGTCGGGCATGTCGGCGAGCTCGACGCTGTCATTGCTGCGGATGCCGCGCTGGCCGATGACGGTGCCGTAGCGGTCCTCGAAGGTGACGGCGATGTCGGCACGCCGCAGCCAGTCCTTGCCGGTCTCCGTCATCGCCGGCATGGCGAGGATCAGCGCCGCGAACAGGATGGCGACGCCGAGGGTCAGGCTCTCGCAGCCGACCTCGACCAGCAGCCGCCGCCATCCGGTGACATGGAAGCGGTTGGAGAAGTCCGAGACCCATTCGGACGACCGGCGCAGCGACCTCAGCGTGACGAAGACGGCGTTGTCGAGCCATGAATCCAGCCTCAGGGCCTGTCGGCTCAGCCGCTCGCGGAAGGGGGATCTGGGCTCGTGGTCGGGCACGGGAGAGCTTCGGCAGGAGGCGTCTTGGCCGGCAGTGTAGCCTTCATCGCGCCGTCCCGAAAGGGTCGGCCTCGCGGCTGTCCGGGAAGCCGGTGCTATCCTTTACGATTGCTGCGCGGCCGAGAGGGTCCTCGGGCCGGGCATTGCACCGGTGCGGCCAATTTGCTGTTGTCCCCGCAAGGGCCTGCTGCCGGAGAGCAGGCATCACCACAGGCGCAGGGAGTTTGGCATGTCGGTCCGCGCGATCAGGGGCGCCGCCATCAGTTTCGTCGATGACCCCTTCCTCGTGGAACCCGAGGCGGCGCTGGCCTATCGCGACGATGCGCTTGTGGTGATCGAGGCGGGGCGGATCGTCTCCGTCGAGGATTATGATCCGGCACGGCTGCCCGCCGGCATGCCTGTCGACCATTACCCGGACGCCATCATCTGCGCCGGCTTCGTCGATACGCATGTGCATTTCCCGCAGATGGAGGTGATCGGCGCCTTCGGCACGCAATTGCTGGAATGGCTCGACCGCTACACCTTTCCGGCCGAGATGAAATTCGCCGACGAGGCCTATTCGCGCAGGGTCGCCCGGCTCTTCCTGCGCGAATTGCTGCGTGCGGGGACGACGACCGCGAGCGTGTTCTGCACCGTCCACCCGCAATCGGTCGAAGCCTTCTTCGCGGAATCGGAACGGTTCAACACCCGCATGATCGCCGGCAAGGTGCTGATGGACCGACACGCCCCCGAGGGGCTGCGGGACACGCCGGAAAGCGGCTATGCCGAATCGAAGGCACTGATCGAGCGCTGGCACGGCAGGGGACGCCAGCTCTACGCGGTGACGCCGCGCTTCGCGCCGACCTCCAGCGACGCGCAGCTCGCCGCCGCCGGCAGGCTGTGGCGCGAATATCCCGGCGTCCACATGCAGACCCACATCGCCGAGAACCGGGACGAGATCGCCTGGGTCGAAGCGCTGTTTCCCGAGCGCAAATCCTATCTCGACGTCTACGACCATGCGGGGCTGACCGGCCCCCGGGCCATCTTCGCCCACGCCGTCCATTTCGACGAGGATGATTTCTGCCTGTGCCACCGCACCGGTTCGGCCCTGGCGCATTGCCCGACGTCCAACCTCTTTCTCGGCTCCGGCCTTTTTCGCGTCTTCGACGCCAAGCAGGCCGAACGGCCGGTCCGAACCGGGCTCGGGACCGATGTCGGAGGCGGCACCAGCCTGTCGCAGCTGCAGACGCTGAACGAAGCCTACAAGGTCTCGGCGATGAACGGCACGCGGCTGACGGGGCTGCAGGGCTTCTATTTGGCGACCCGCGGCGGCGCCGAGGCCCTGCGCCTCGAAGACAGGATCGGCACGCTCGAGCCGGGGCGGGAGGCGGACATCGCCGTGCTCGACCTCAAGGCGACGCCGCTCGTCGCGTTCCGCCTCGCCGCCGCCCGGACCGTTCACGACAAGCTCTTCGCGCTCATGACCATCGGCGACGACCGCGTGGTGCGGGCGACCTATGTCGCCGGCGACAAGGTCTATGATCGCGAGGGATTTGGCGATGGGGAACAATTCCGCTATGCCCATCGGCCATGACCGACGGATCCGACAGTGACAGCCCCCTCCCGTTCTGGAAGGCGAAGGCCCTCGAAGCGCTTTCAGCCGACGAATGGGAGAGCCTGTGCGACGGCTGCGGGCGCTGCTGCCTCGTCAAGCTCGAAGAGGAGGACACCGGCAACACCTATTTCACCGATGTCGCCTGCTTCATGCTCGAATGCCAGAGCGGCCAGTGCTCCGACTATGAGAACCGCAAGCGCCACGTCCCCGATTGCGTCACGCTGACGCCGGACCTCGTGCGGACGATCGACTGGCTGCCGCCGACCTGCGCCTATCGCCTCGTCGCCGACGGCGAAGACCTGTATTGGTGGCATCCCCTCGTCTCGGGAGACCCCTCGACCGTGCACAGCGCGCAGATCTCGGTGCGCGGCAAGGTGAAGGCCAATGACAGGCAGGTAGGCGAGGGCGAATGGGAGCAGCACGTGGTGCGCTGGCCCGTGCGCGTGCCGAAGGCCGGACGCCGGAAATAGCGCAGGCCGCCGCTCGGCGGGCCGTGCCCTCTGCCTACTGGAACCGGACCGGCGCCCCCGCCGCGTCGGCCATGTGCTCGATGAAGTAGCGGTAGGAGGAGACGGCGGTCACCTCGGTCACCGCGCCGCAGTCCCGGCCCCTGCCGCCCATCACCGCCGAGATCACGCCGACCATCACATAGCCCTGGCCGTCGCGCTGGAAGACGGGACCGCCGGAATCGCCCCGGCAGATGCCGTTGTCCTGGGCCCGGCGCTTGCTCGCCTTGTGGTCGATCAGGAAGAAGAGGTGCGAGCGCGGGTCGAGTTCGTCGAGCATGTCGAAATGGCGCTCGCGCAGCTTGCCGGCCGTGCCGAGGTCGCGGTCGCGGCTCATGCCGAAGCCGGCTACCAGCACGTCGACGAAGGCGCCGTCATTGCCGATGCGCGAAGCGAGCCGCACCGGCACCAGCCATGAGGGGAAATCGTGGTCGGCGCGGATGAGCGCGACATCGTTGATCGGAGCATTGGTGCCGAGCGCGTTGACGTCGAAATCGGGATGGATCGCGACCTGCGTGCCC
The DNA here is from genome assembly GCF_030814655.1 of Labrys monachus. Taxonomy (NCBI): domain Bacteria; kingdom Pseudomonadati; phylum Pseudomonadota; class Alphaproteobacteria; order Hyphomicrobiales; family Xanthobacteraceae; genus Labrys; species Labrys monachus. The sequence continues at coordinate 4,738,948 of NZ_JAUSVK010000001.1, read as the reverse complement.
TCGGCGTAATGGAAGCGGAACTGCGGATCCAGCGCGCGGATGCGATAGTCGCCATGGCCGCCGAGAAAGCAGTGGGCCGCGGTCAGCACGAGACGGCGCGAGACCACCGTGCCGCTGCATTTGGAGCCGCCCGGCCCGATGATCTGCACGACATGGCGCCTGACGCCGTCGGGGGCGCTCGAAAGGCGGCCTCCCTTGATCGCCAGGGCCGGCGACGCCAGGACGAGGGCGAGGATCGTTGCCATTGCGGCGAGAGCGGCATGAAGCTTCATCATGGCTCACGTGTAGAGCATTTGGCGGCAAAGCCAACTCGCAGGCAAGGTCGGGCCGAAAAAACTGTCGCTACGGCAGGGAGATGCCCATGGCCGCGGCAGTCTCGCGGATCCAGGGCAGGGCGGTGCCTATCAGCGCGACGCCGGTCAGGCCGCCGCATCCCCTGCCGCGATTCGGACCGAGCGCGGAGGCGAGGACGCCGACGAGCCGGCCCCGGTGCAGGACGGGACCGCCCGAATCGCCCTGGCAGGAGCCGGCGACGCCCTCGGCCTCCTGCAGGCGAAGCTGGATGCGCGAGAGCGGGGCCACGCCGGGCAGCGTCGCCTCGCGCAGGACGCCGCCGGACTTGCCTTCATCCGGGGACGACAGCCCGAAACCGGCGATCCGGTAGGGCTCGCCCGCCGCGCCCGCCTCCGCGGCCAGCGGCAGCGGGACATAGCCGTCGAGCGGGGCCTCCAGGCGGACGAGGGCGATGTCGATGGTGAAGCGGCGTCTGTCATAGGCCGCGGCGTCGAATTGCGGGTGGATGGCGATCCGTCCGAGCGGGGCCAGCACCGGCCGGCCGGCCGCGTAGGTCAGCAGGCGGTAATCGGCCCCCTTGCGCACGCAATGCCCGGCGGTGAGGAGCAGGTCCGGCGCGATTACGCTGGCGGAGCAGAAGCTGCCGCGATCGCTGACGATCATCACCACATGCCGGGCCATGTCGTCGCCGGCGGGCGCGCCGCCGACGATGGCCCGGGCGGGCCAGCAGGCGAGCAGGAAGGCGAGCAGGGCCAGGGGGAAGCTGCGCGAGAGCATCATCACGCCGCTTTGGTGGTTTCACGGGATCGTGTCAATCCGTATGATGGTCCCGCCCGGACGCTCCTGCCGCCGAAGACCCGTCTCCCAAGGCCCGTCTCCTGGCGGATGGCCGCGTTCCGCGGTAGGCTTCCGGCGCCGTTCATGCCCGGTTCAGTGCCTTGGCCCGATGATGGGGCGATCTTGATCGGTGGAAAGCGCAGGTGGTTTTCTCGAGCCGCTACGGAAAGGCGACGATGGGACGGTTGGCTGCTTTGCTGGTGGCGGGGGCGCTGGGCATGGACGCGTCCGCGGCGGGAGCGGCCTGCGTCGGTCTCGGCCAGGCGCGCGCCCTCGTGCAGGCCGGAACGATCGTGCCGCTGATGTCCGCGCTCGGCGCTGCCCGGGGAGCGACCAAGGGTGAGATGATCGCCGGAAGTTTGTGTGGATCGACCGGCAACTACCGCTATGTCGTCACATTTCTCAGGACGGATGGCCGCGTTGTCAGGGTTACGATCGATGCCCGAACGGGCGAAGTCGTCAGCGTAAAATAGGTGTTTCGATGCGGCTTCTCGTGGTCGAGGACGACCAGGATCTCAACCGGCAGATCGTCAAGGCGCTCGAGGATGCCGGCTACGCCGTCGACCGCGCCTTCGACGGGGAAGAGGGGCATTTCCTCGGCGACACCGAGCCCTATGACGCGGTGATCCTCGATGTCGGCCTGCCGAAGCTCGACGGCATCGCTGTGCTCGACCGCTGGCGGCGCGGCGGCAAGGTGATGCCCGTGCTCATCCTCACGGCGCGCGACCGCTGGTCCGACAAGGTCATGGGCTTCGATTCCGGCGCGGACGACTATGTCGCCAAGCCGTTCCACATGGAGGAGGTGCTGGCCCGCCTGCGGGCCCTCATCCGGCGCACCACCGGCCATGCCACCAACGAGCTCGTCTGCGGGCCGGTGCGGCTCGATGCCCGGGCCGGCCGCGTGGTCGTCGACGGCAACCCGGTCAAGCTCACCTCCCACGAATACCGCCTGCTCGCCTACCTCATGCATTACAGCGGGCGCGTGGTCTCGCGCACGGAACTGGTGGAGCATCTCTACGACCAGGATTTCGACCGCGATTCCAACACGATCGAGGTTTTCGTCGGCCGCCTGCGCAAGAAACTTGGCGTCGACGTGATCCAGACGGTGCGCGGCATGGGCTACATCCTCACCCCGCCCGACGCCCTGCGCGTATGACGACCCGCTCGCTGGCTTTCCGCCTGTTCGTCGCGGCCGCGGCGTGGGTGGTGATCGTGCTCCTCGTCGCCGGCATCATCCTCGTCTCCTTCTACCAGCACGCCACCGAACGCGCCTTCGACGAGCGCCTCCACGTCTATCTGAAGACGCTGGTCGCCGACATCGCCGGCGCCGACATGGGGGACAGGACCGCGCCCGGTGCGCTCGGGGAGCCGCGGTTCGAGCTGCCGCTGTCGGGCTGGTATTGGCAGATCACCCGCCTCGACAAGCCGGAATCCAACGGTTCCAAGTCATTGTTCGAGGCCACGCTGCCCAGCCTGGCCGACCTCGGCGTTCCCGCCGAGCCGGGCGGCGTCCGCGAAGCCTACATCAAGGGCCCGGAAGACCTCCGGCTGCGCGCGGTGGAGCGCCTGATCGACCTCGGCGAGGACGGCCGCTTCCGCGTGATCGTGTCGGGGCCGGCGGACGAGATCGACGCCGAGATTGCCGATTTCCAATATGCCCTGTTGCTGACCTTCTCCCTGCTGGGCGTCGGGCTGGTCGCCTCGATCCTGCTGCAGGTGCGCTTCGGGCTGCGCCCGCTCACCCGCATGAGCGCCGTGCTCGCCCAGATGCGGGCCGGCCAGGCCGCCAAGCTGCCGCCGGACCTGCCGGACGAGATCGTCCCGCTCGCGCGGGAGCTCGATGCGCTGGTCGATGCCAACCGCGAGGTGGTCGAGCGGGCGCGCACCCATGTCGGCAACCTCGCCCATGCGTTGAAGACCCCGCTTTCGGTCATCGCCAACGAAGCCGCCTCGGCGCCGCCGGGGCCGTTGTCCGAGCAGGTGCGGCGCCAGGTGACGGTGATGCGCACCCAGATCGACCATCATCTCCAGCGCGCCCGCATCGCCGCGGCGGTGAGCGTGGTGGGGACGGTCACCGAGATCGCCCCGATCGTCGACGGGCTGGTGCGGGCGATGGAGAAGATCTACGCGGTCAAGCGGCTGAAGATCGCCAGCCATGTCGATCCCTCCCTGCGTTTTCGCGGCGAGAAGCAGGACATCGAGGAGATGGTCGGCAACCTCGTCGACAATGCCTGCAAATGGGCCATCGGGAGCGTCGACGTCCATGCAGAACTGTTCCAGCGCACCGGCGCGGCCTTCGTACGGCTCACCATCGACGATGACGGGCCGGGGCTGTCGGCGGAAAAACGGGTGGAAGCGGGCCAGCGCGGCACGCGGCTCGACGAGACGAAGCCGGGCACGGGCCTCGGCCTGGCCATCGTGCAGGATCTCGTCTCCCTCTATGGCGGGCATCTCATCCTCGACGAGGCGCCGCTCGGCGGGTTGAGAGCCGTCCTCGAACTGCCGGCGCTGCAGGGCGCCGTCGCCCTCGCGCAGGCGTGACGAGGTTGGCGCAGCGGCGATTTGCGTGTAAGGCTCGCGCCGATATTGTTCTCCCATCCAGGGAAGCTTAGGACATCCCCGTCCAGGAGCGCGAGGATCACATGACGAAATCGGGCATGCCTTTGATTGGTCTTGTTCTGCTTGCATTGCCGCTCGCCGGCTGCCAGACGAGCAGCGGTGCCGTCACCCCGGCATTGGCGACGGGACCGGTGCTCAGCGACAGCCCGATCCTCGCCGGTCTCGACCATTCCGACCGCGTGCGCGCCGAACAGGCGCGTCTCAGCGCCCTCGACGGCAAGGCCGGCCAGAGCGTCAACTGGACGAGCGACGAAAGCGCCCAGCGCCACGGCGCCGTGGTGGCGGGGCCGCTTTCGAACCAGAACGGCATGCCGTGCCGCCCCTATACCCAGACGGTCTATGTCGAAGGCGTGCCGAGCGTGGCGCGGGCCACGGCGTGCCGGCAGGCGGACGGCAGCTGGCGAAATTCCTGATCCCTCGTCGGGGCTGCCTGGCCGTCGGTCCGCCGCGGTCCACCGGGTGTGAATAGATACCGCCTCCGGCGGGTTTATGCGTCATGGTCCATCGCTGACGGGCGCCTGACGGCCTGCCGGCGCGAGAGAAGCTGAATGTTCTTGTGGTTCGCTCTGGCCGGCATGACCGGCATCGCCGCCCTGGCCCTGCTGTGGCCGCTCGCGCGGCGCGACGGCGGCGTGAGCGCGCAGGCCTCCGACATCGCCATCTACACGGACCAGCTCGCCGAGATCGAGCGGGACCAGGCGCGCGGGATCATCGCCCCGACGGAAGCGCAGGCCGCCCGCGTCGAGGTGTCGCGCCGGCTGATCGAGGCGGACGCCGCAGCGAAGAGCGCTCCCGCGGCCGGCGCCTTCTCGGCCCGGCGCCATCGTCTCGCCTCGCTCGTCATCCTGGTCGCCGTCCCCCTCGGCGGCCTCGGTTTCTATCTCCATCTCGGGTCGCCGGCTCTGCCGGACCAGCCTTTGACCGCCCGGCTCGCCGAACCCGTGGAAAACGCCTCGCTGGACGAGCTCGTCGCCCGCGTCGAGGCGATGCTGGCCGCGAACCCGCAGGATGGCCGCGGCTGGGAGGTGCTGGCGCCGATCTACCTGAAGGAGGGCCGGCTGCAGGACGCCCGCCAGGCCTATGCCAACGCCCTGCGGCTGCTCGGCTCCACCGCCAGGCGCGAATCCGATTTCGGCGAGGCGCTGGTGGCCGAAGCCGGCGGCATGGTCACGGACGAGGCCAAGGCGGCCTTCCAGCGGGCCCAGCGGCTCGATCCCGGCGACGACCGCGCCGGCTATTATCTCGGCCGGGCGAGGGAGCAGGACGGCGACAGGGCCGGTGCGGTCGCGGCCTGGCAGGCTTTGCTCGACGCCACGCCGCCTCCCGGCCCTGCGGCCGCCGCATTTCTGCGCAAGGAGATCGCCCGGATCGGCGGCGAGCCGCAGGCCGGGACCGGACCGTCGCCGGGCGACGTGGCGGCGGCCGAGACGATGACGCCCGCCGACCGCGCCAAAATGATCCAGGGCATGGTGTCCGGTCTCGCCTCGCGGCTGCGGTCGCAAGGTGGTACAGCCGAGGAATGGATGAGGTTGATCAAGGCCTACAACGTGCTGGGACAAAGTGATCAGGCGCGGACGGCGCTCGCGGATGCCCGCAAGGCTCTCGCCGCCTCGCCCGACGCGCTGAAGGCGCTCGACGATCTGCAGGGGGCTCTCGGGCTGTGACGCGCAAGGGCAGGCGGATGGCGATGATCGGCGCGGCGGGCGTGGTGCTCGCGGCGGCCGTGACGCTCGTGCTGGTGAGCCTGGGCAATTCCATGTCCTATTTCGCCGCGCCGAGCGACATCGTCGGCAAGGCGGTCGACCCGGCGCAGCGCTGGCGCCTCGGCGGCCTCGTCGAAAAGGGCTCGCTGGTGCATGAGGGCGCCTCCACCATCACCTTCAGCGTGACGGACACCAACAAATCGATCAAGGTGACCTATTCCGGCATCGTGCCGGACCTTTTCCGCGAGGGACAGGGCGTCGTCGCCGAAGGCGTCGTCGACGGGGCGGGGGTGTTCCGCGCCGATGTCCTCCTCGCCAAGCACGACGAGAAATACATGCCCAAGGAGGTGGCCGATGCGCTCAAGGCGCAGGGCCACTGGGACGAGGGCGGGGCCTATGGGAAGAAGCCATGATCGCCGAGGCCGGACATTACGCTCTCATCCTGGCGCTGACGCTCGCGCTCCTGCAGTCGGTGCTGCCGATCTGGGGGGCGCGGACCGGCGACCTCGGCCTGATGCGCGTCGGCACCTCGGCGGCGCTGTTCCAGCTCCTCTTCATCGGCCTGTCCTTCGCCGCGCTCGTATATGCGCACGTCACCTCGGATTTCTCGCTCGTCAACGTCGTCGAGAATTCCCATTCGGCCAAGCCGATGCTCTACAAGGTGACGGGCGTCTGGGGCAACCATGAAGGCTCGATGCTGCTGTGGGTGACGATCCTCGCCGTCTTCGGCGCGCTCGTCGCCGCCTTCGGACGCAACCTGCCGCCCTCGATGAAGGCGACGGTGCTGGCGGTGCAGGCCTGGATCAGCGTCGCCTTCCTGCTGTTCATCCTCCTCACCTCTAATCCCTTCGCCCGCCTCGATCCGGCGCCGATGCAGGGCGACGACCTCAACCCGGTGCTGCAGGACATCGGCCTCGCCATCCATCCGCCGCTGCTCTATCTGGGCTATGTCGGCTTCTCCATCGCCTTCGCCTTCGCCGCCGCCGCTTTGATCGAGGGCCGCATCGATGCCGCCTGGGCGCGCTGGGTGCGGCCCTGGATCCTGATCGCCTGGCTCTTCCTGACGCTCGGCATCGCGATGGGATCCTATTGGGCCTATTACGAGCTCGGCTGGGGCGGCTGGTGGTTCTGGGATCCGGTCGAGAACGCCTCGCTGATGCCCTGGCTCGCCGGCACCGCGCTGCTCCATTCCGCGCTGGTGATGGAGAAGCGCAACGCGCTGAAGGTGTGGACCATCCTCCTCGCCATCCTCACCTTCTCGCTGTCGCTGCTCGGCACCTTCCTGGTGCGCTCGGGCGTGCTGACCTCCGTGCACGCCTTCGCCACCGATCCCAGGCGCGGCGTCTTCATCCTCGCCATCCTCGTCCTGTTCATCGGCGGCGGCCTGTCGCTCTTCGCCTGGCGCGCGTCGACCCTGAAGCAGGGCGGCATCTTCGCCCCCGTCTCGCGCGAGGGCGCCCTCATCCTCAACAATCTCCTGCTGACGGTGAGCTGCTCGGCGGTGTTCTTCGGCACCCTCTATCCCCTCGCGCTGGAGGCGCTGACGGGCGGCAAGATTTCGGTGGGGCCCCCCTTCTTCGACCTCACCTTCGGCCCGCTGATGGCGGCGATGCTGGTGGTGATGCCGTTCGGTCCGTTCCTGGCCTGGAAACGCGGCGACCTGCAGGGCGTCGCGCAGCGTCTCGGCGTCGCGGTCGGCCTCGCCATCCTGATGGGGCTGCTGACCCTGTGGCTCGAGCGCGGCGGGCCGGCCCTCGCCCCGGTCGGCGCCGGCCTGGCCGCCTTCATCATGATCGGCGCGGTGGTCGAGCTCGCCGAGCGCGTCAAGCTGTTCCGCGAGCCGGCGGCCTCCAGCCTGCGCCGGGCGGCCGGCCTGCCGCGTTCGGCCTTCGGCACCGCCGTGGCGCATTTCGGCGTCGGCGTGACGCTGCTCGGCATCGTCGCCGCCACCGCCTGGCAATCCGAGAAGATCGTGGCGATGAAGCCGGGCGACACCGTGCCCTTCGGCCGCTACGAGGCCACCTATGTCGGTGCCAGCCCGCGGCAGGGCTCGAACTTCAGCGCCACCGTCTCGACCTTCGTGATCCGGCGCGGCGGCGTCGCCGTGGCGCAGATGGAGGCCTCCAAGCGCTTCTATCCGGCGCGCCAGACGCCGCAGACCGAAACCGGCATCAAGACCCTGTGGTTCGACCAGATCTATATCGGGCTGGGCGAGACGGCGCCCGACGGCACCATCGCCGCCCGCCTCTACGACAAGCCGCTGGTGACGCTGATCTGGCTGGGCTGCGTCGCCATGGCCTTCGGCGGCGCGTTGTCATTGTCGGACCGGCGGCTGCGCATCGGCGCCCCCAAGCCGGCGCGCCGGGCAGCCGCCCAGCGCTTGCAGCCGGCCGAATAGCCATGCTGCGCCGGCTGCTCCCCGCCTTGCTCCTCGTCCTCCTGGCGCTGCCGGCTCTCGCCGTCCAGCCGGACGAGATGCTGGCCGATCCCGCGCTGGAGGCACGGGCGCGGGCCTTGTCGGCCGAGCTGCGCTGCATGGTGTGCCAGAACGAATCGATCGACGATTCCGACGCGCCGCTCGCCAAGGACCTGCGCCTGCTGGTCCGCGACAGGATCCGGGCCGGCGAGAGCGACGCCGCGGTGAAGGCGTTCCTGGTCTCGCGCTACGGCGACTTCATCCTGCTGAAGCCGCCGCTGGAATGGCGCACGGTGGCCCTGTGGACGGCGCCCTTCCTGCTTCTCCTCGCCGGTGGGGCCGGCATCGTCATAGCCGCCCGCACCCGCCGCCCGAGCACGCCCGAAGGCCTCACCGAGGCCGAACGGGCGAGCGTGGAGGAGATCCTGAAACGGCAGGAATAATCGGAGCCGATCTTCCATCCGCGCGATGCCGCCTTCCCCAGGATCCGTCGCGACGCCGATGTCCCCTCTCCCCGCATGCGGGGAGAGGATAGAGGGGCAGCGCCCCGCTGCCAAAAAAGGGCGTTCAAACCAAACCCGGTCTGTCTACCGTCCCGCTTCGTAGAGGAACCAGGTCCGGCGTTCCGCCTCGTCGATCCAGACCTCCAGCAGGCTGGCGGTGGCGACGTCCTTGTGCTCGTCGCACAATTCGTGCGTCTCGCGCATCGAGGCCGTCAGGCGCTCATTGTCGTCCCGAAGCTCGGCGAGCATATCGGGGGCGGTGACGAAATCGGCGTCATTGTCGGCCAGGCGCTGCAGGCGGCTGATATGGCCGATCGAGCGCAGCGTCGTGCCGCCGATCTTGCGCACGCGCTCGGCGAGGGGATCGGTCATGGCGAAGATCTGGTCGCCCTGTTCGTCCAGCATGAGGTGATAGTCGCGGAAATGCGGCCCGGACATGTGCCAGTGGAAGTTCTTGGTCTTCAGGTAAAGCGTGAACACGTCGGCGAGCAGTGCGGTGAGGGCGCCGGACAGGTCCTTCGTGGCGTTCGACGACAGATTGGTCGGCGTTTGCAGCTTGGCCGTCTTCAGCGCCTTGCTTTTCTCTTTCGTCATGATCGTCAGCCCTTTCGTTCTTGGCACGAATGTCGTGTATGATCGACGGCGGATTTCGGTCCGTTTGGTGGGCGATGTCAATCCACATCCCTCGCCGGCGCCGACGGCTCGCGCCCCGTGGCGGCGGCAGGCCTGTTGCGGGTGCCCGTCCGGAGATTTCCCTCAAGCCTGCGACGTCGGCTTTACCGTTGATCTTACCAAAGAGTAATCCCCCGGAAAATGCGCCGTAATGTTGGGAGGGGCATTGTCCCCTCAACAGCGTCGATGCGCTGAGTCAATGGCCATGGATCGTTCGAGAGTTCCGGACGGTCAGCCAGTATGGAGCTTTGCAATGACTTTTGAAAACGATCCCAACCAGAAGACCGGCATTCTCTCCCGTCACCGCAACAGCCTGCTGGCCGCCGTCTTCGGCCTCGGCGTCGCCGGCGCGATGGTCGGCAATTTCGTGATTGCTCCTTCCGTCACCCCCGCCTTCGCCCAGAGCCAGCCGGCACCGGCGGTGCAGCCCTTCGGCTTTGCCGACATCGTGCAGAAGGTGCGTCCCGCCGTCGTCTCCATCAAGGTGAAGACCGAGACCAGCGCCGCAGACGATGGCAATGGCAATGGCGACCAGGGCGCCGACGGCGCGCCCGTCAATCCCTTCGAGTTCTTCTTCAACGGTCCGGGGGCCGGCAACGGCATGCACGGCCGGCCGCGCAAGCAGTTCGGCATGGCGCTCGGCTCGGGCTTCTTCATCTCGGCCGACGGCTATATCGTCACCAACAATCACGTCGTGGACCACGCCACCGAGGTGGACGTGGTGACGGATGCCGGCAAGACCTACACGGCCAAGGTGATCGGCGTCGATCCGAAGACCGACCTGGCGCTGCTCAAGGTCAAGGACGATGGCGGCAACTTCCCCTTCGTCGAGCTCGAATCGCAGCATGAGCCGCGGGTCGGCGACTGGGTCCTGGCCGTCGGCAATCCCTACGGTCTCGGCGGCACGGTGACCGCCGGCATCGTCTCGGCTCGCGGGCGCGACCTCAACAACAGCACCTACAACGACTTCCTGCAGATCGACGCGCCGGTCAACCGCGGCAATTCGGGCGGGCCGACCTTCGATCTCTCCGGCCGGGTGATCGGCGTCAACACGGCGATCTATTCCCCGTCCGGCGGCAGCATCGGCATCGGCTTCGCCATTCCGGCCGAGACCGTCGCCCGCGTCGTCTCGCAGCTCAAGGCGGACGGCAAGGTGACGCGCGGCTATATCGGCGTGCAGATCCAGCCGATCACCCCGGACATCGCGGATTCGATTGGCCTGAAGCCGGCTTCCGGCGCGCTGATCGCCGAGGTGACCAAGAACGGGCCCGCCGCCAAGGCCGGGCTCCAGACGGGCGAAGCCATCACGGCCGTCAACGGCAAGAGCGTGGCGGATCCGCGTGAACTCGCCCGCGCCATCGCCGACATCAAGCCCGGCGAGACCGCCGAGCTGACGGTCTGGAACAACGGCAAGCAGGAAAGCGTCAAGGTCGAGACCGCCAAGCTGCCCGGCGACAAGCAGATGGCCGAAGCCGACAGCACGCAGGATGACGGCGGCAGGGCCTCCGTCGCCGGGCTGGGCCTGCAGCTTGCGCCGGCCGCGACCGTGGCAGGTGCCGGCAAGGCCGGGGTGGTGGTGACGGACGTCGATCCGGACGGCGCCGCCGCCGAAACGCTGCGCCCGGGCGACGTCATCCTCGACGTGGCCGGCAAGCCGGTGAGCAACGTGCAGGAAGTGCGCCAGATCCTCTCCGAGGCGCGCGCCGACAGCAAGCGGACCGTGTTGCTGCGCATCCACAACGATGACGGCACCCACTTCGTCGCCCTTCCCGTCGGCAAGGCGTAGGCCCTCCCTTCGGGCGCCTCTTTTTCCCCCGCATCGAGGGGCGTCCGGTACTCGGCGAGGGATCGCAGGATCCCTCGCCTCTTTCGTCCGTCCCGACGCCGGGGATGGGAATGCAATTCTTTGAGGTGTCCCGAAAATGTGGCAAGTCTCGTCGGATACACCCCCGAGTTCGAATGCGACCGAGTCGTCCAGGATGCGTATTCTCATCGTCGAGGATGACCGCGACGCGGCGTCCTATCTCGTCAAGGCTTTTGCCGAGGCCGGCCATGTCGCCGACCATGCGGCGGACGGCCTGACCGGCTACGCCATGGCCAAGGACGGCCCCTATGACGTCCTCATCGTCGACCGCATGCTGCCCAAGCTCGACGGCCTGTCGATGATCAGCCGGCTGCGCCAGGAGGGGACGCAGACGCCCTCGCTCATCCTGTCCGCGCTCGGCGAGGTCGACGACCGGGTGAAGGGGCTGCGGGCGGGCGGGGACGACTACCTGCCCAAGCCCTATGCCTTTTCCGAATTGCTGGCCCGGGTGGAAGTGCTGTCGCGCCGCCATCCCGGCAAGGGCGAGGAAACGGTCTACAGGGTCGGCGACCTCGAGCTCGACCGCCTGTCGCATGTCGTCAGGCGGGCCGGGGAGGAGATCGACCTCCAGCCGCGCGAATTCCGCCTCCTCGAATATCTGATGAAGAATGCCGGCCAGGTCGTGACGCGCACCATGCTGCTCGAGCATGTCTGGGACTATCATTTCGATCCCGGCACCAATGTCATCGACGTCCATGTCTCGCGGCTGCGCGCCAAGCTCGACAAGGGCTTCGACAAGCCGCTGCTGCATACGGTCCGGGGCGCGGGATACATGATTCGTGCAGGCGCTCGGTAAGCTCGTCCGCACCACGGCCTTCAAGCTGATGGCCGCCTATCTCCTGGTGTTCACGCTGTTCGCCGCCTCGCTGCTCGGCTATTTCTTCTGGAACGCGCAGCGCCTGCTCGGGCTGCAGATCAACTCCTCGATCAACGGGGAGATCTCCAGCCTCGCCGACGAATACCAGCAGGGCGGGGTGATGCGCCTGGCCGCCACCATCGAGATGCGCGCGCGCAGGCCCGGCTCCCTCCTCTACATCGTCGCCACGCCGGACAACGAGGCCCTCGCCGGCAATGTCAGCGAATTGCCGGACGGCGTGCTCGACAAGCCCGGCTGGAGCAGCATTCCCTACAGCCGGGACGACGGGACGTCGAGCGGCGCGCGCATGGCGCTGGTGAGGGTCTTCCTGCTGCAGGGCGGCTACAAGCTGCTGGTCGGCGTCGATCTCGAAGAGCAGAGCCGCGTCCGTTCGATCATGCTCAACGCGGCGCTGTGGTCGGCCGGACTGATCGTGCTGCTGGGCGTCGCCGGCGGCTGGTTCGTGGCGCGCCGCGTGCTGCACCGGCTCGACGACATCAACGCCACGAGCCGGTCGATCATGGGGGGCGACCTGACGCGCCGGCTGAAGCTCGCCGGCACCGACGACGAAATCGACAGGCTTGCCGTCACGACCAACGCCATGCTCGACCGCATCCAGGAACTGATGGCGGGGCTGAAGGAAGTCTCGGACAATATCGCCCACGACCTCAAGACCCCGCTCACCCGGCTGCGCAACCATGCCGAGGAGGCGCTTCGCACCGCGCGCGACGAAAACACCTATCGTGTGGCCCTGGAGCGTACGATCGAGGAGTCGGACAAGCTGATCGGTACCTTCAATGCGCTCCTGATGATCGCCCGCGCCGAGGCGGGGCGCATCGAGACCTCGATGAGCGATTTCGACGTCGCGGAAGCGGCCCATTCGCTCGCCGAGCTCTACGAGCCGGTCGCCGAGGAAAACGGTGCGCGGATCCGCGTCGACGCCGTTCGGCCGCTGTCCCTGCGCGGCAACCGCGAGTTGATCAGCCAGGCCCTCGCCAATCTCGTCGACAACGCCCTCAAGCATGGTGCGCCTCCGGGCGGAGAGGGCGGCGCCGAGGTCACGATCACCGCGGCGAAAGGGGAGGGGCGCGTCGTGTTGAGCGTCGCCGACCGCGGCGAGGGCATCGCCCCTTCCGAGCGCCAGCGCGTGCTGGAGCGGTTCGTCCGGCTCGAATCGAGCCGGTCCCGCCCGGGTTCGGGGCTGGGGCTTTCGCTCGTCGCCGCCGCCGTCAAGCTGCATGGCGGCACCATCCGCCTGGAGGACAACCAGCCGGGGCTGAGGGTCGTGCTGGAGCTGCCCGACCGGCAGTGAGCCGGCGGCCCCGGGCGATCCTACAGGATCCGCCGCAGCCGCGCCTCGGCCCGCATCGAAGGCACGCGAAGCCAGCCGAGCACCGGCAGGGGCGAGGTCACCCGATAGCCGCCGTCGGTGCTCATGGGCAGGCGCAGCCGGGGCGGCGTGGCATCCTGCCACACGATCTCGACGAAGTCGCCGCCGACATCCGAGACGATGCCGACCTGCCCGTCGTCGCCCTCGTTCCCGAGCACGATGATATCGCCCTTGCGCGGGCGCTCGGTGCCGCCCTGGCGGAACTGGACCAGGCCGCGCTGCTCGTTGACGGCGCCCTGGGGCGTCTGGTCGTCGAAGAAGCTGAGCGGGCTGCCCGAGCCGACAGGCATGACATGCCCGCGTGCCCTGTAGAGATAGCGCGCGACGAACTCGGTCGGTTGCCACTTCAGGCCGAAATAAGTGCCGTCGGGCGCATAGCTGTGCCCGTGCGAGAGCGAGGCGATCGGCCCATTGTCATAGACCGGCACGCCGTCCAGCGTTTCGACCACCGTGCCCCTGGACCACGGGCTCCCGGGCCATTCGAACCCGTGCCGGAGGACGAAGGTCGCCCCCGTCCCGAGAATCACGAGAATGCCGCCGATCAGCATCCATTTGCGCATATGCGTGCTTTCGATAAGTTTGCCGGTCTGATGCTATGCGGCAGACAATAACAGATCCAAGGCGAGACATGGTTCCGATCGAAGACGAACGCCGCGCCGAGGCCCGATTCGCGGACATCCTGGACCGTCTTGACGCCGCTGCCCAGCCGGTCCTCGCCGGTGCGATTCGCGGCGGCGAACGCCATGCCGTGCTCGCGGGCATCGCGACCGGTTCGCCTTTCCTGTGGGGGCTGTGCCTCGCCGATCCCGCCCGCCTCGAGCGCATCCTCGCCGGCGAACCGGAGACGGTGCTGGCGAAGGCTTTGGCGAGCGCCGGCCACCGATGCCGCGAGGCGGCCACCGCCGCCGATGCAATGCAGGCCCTGCGCCTGCTCAAGCAGGAGGCGGCGTTGCTGATCGGCATCGCCGACCTGTCGGGAGCCTGGGACCTGACCGCAGTCACCGGTGCGCTGACCGACGTCGCCGAGGAAAGCGTGCGGCTCGCCCTCGGCTTCCTGCTGCGCGAGGCCGCCGAGGCCGGGCGCTTCGTGCCGGCCGATAACGCCCAGCCCGAGCGGAGCTGCGGCCTGGTCCTCCTCGCCATGGGCAAGATGGGCGCCCGCGAGCTGAACTATTCCTCCGACATCGATCTCATCGTGCTGTACGACGCGGAGGCTGCGACGCTCAAGGAGGGCATCGAGCCCGCCACCTTCTTCGTGCGGCTGACGCGGGCGCTGGTCCGCCTCCTGTCCGAGCGCACCGCGGACGGCTACGTCTTCCGCGTCGACCTGCGGCTGCGCCCCGATCCGGGGGCGACCGCCGTCGCGATCTCGCTGCCGGCGGCCTTCTCCTATTACGAGAGCGTCGGCCAGAACTGGGAGAGGGCGGCGATGATCAAGGCGCGTCCCTGCGCCGGCGATGTCGGCCTCGGCGAACGTTTCCTCGCCGGGCTGACACCCTTCATCTGGCGCCGCCACCTCGACTACGCGGCGATCGCCGACGTCCACGCGATGAAGCGCCAGATCCATGCCCATAGGGGCCACGAAGTCATCGCCGTCGCGGGCCACGACCTCAAGCTCGGGCGCGGCGGCATCCGCGAGATCGAGTTCTTCGTGCAGACGCAGCAATTGATCGCCGGGGGGCGCAATCCCGACCTGCGCGGGCGCGGCACCGTCGCCATGCTGTCGCGGCTGCAGGAGGCCGGATGGATCACCGAGCGGGCGCGGGCGGAACTGACCGAGGCCTATGTCTTCCTGCGCGGCCTCGAACATCGCCTGCAGATGATCGCCGACGAGCAGACCCACAGCCTTCCGAAGGACGAGCCCGCCTTGACGGGCTTCGCGCATTTCGCAGGCTATGCCGATGTGGCCGGCCTGTCGGAGGATCTGCTGGCGAGGCTGGAGACGGTGCAGAAGCACTATGCGAGGCTGTTCGAGGCCTCGCCGCCGCTCGACAGCGCCGCCGGCAGCCTGGTCTTCACCGGCAAGGACGACGATCCGGAGACGCTCGAGACCTTGAAGCGCCTCGGCTTCGCCTCGCCGCCCCAGGTCGCGGCGATGATACGCGGCTGGCATTTCGGGCGCTACCCGGCGATGCGTTCGGCCCGGGCGCGCGAGGATCTGACCGAGCTGACGCCGGCCCTGCTGGAGGCTCTGGCGCGCGAAGGCCGCCCGGACGGCGCGCTCATCGTGTTCGACGGCCTCCTGTCGCGCATGCCCTCGGGGTTCCAGCTCTTTTCCATCCTGCGCAACAACACCCGGCTGCTCGACGTCATCGTCCGCATCCTCGGCGTCGCGCCGAGGCTCGCCGACCTGCTGGTCACCCGGCCGCATGCGCTCGACGGCCTGCTCGACCACGGCGTGGAAGGCACCATCGAGAGCGGGTGGATCGGCCGGCGCCTGGCGGCGACGCTCGCCATCGGCGAGAGCTACGAGGACAAGCTCGACCTCGCCCGCATCTTCGCACGCGAGCGCCTGTTCGTCCTGGGCGCGCGCCTCCTGTCCGGCGAACTCGATCCGCTGGACTGCGGCGCCCAGATTTCCGCGCTCGCCGACGCCACGGTCGGCAGCCTGCTCGACCTCGTCGCCGCCGAACTGCGGGCGGCGCATGGCGAGCCGGCGGGGGCCCGCATCTGCGTCCTCGGCATGGGCAAGCTGGGGGGGCGCGAGATGACCGCCTCCTCGGATCTCGATCTCATCGTTCTCTATGATCACGCGCCGGATGCCGTCGAGACCGCCGGAGCGCGTCCCATCGCGCCGGCCGCCTGGTTCGCGCGGCTGACGCAGCGGCTCATCGCGGCGCTGTCGGCGCCCACCGCGCAGGGCACGCTCTTTTCCGTCGACATGCGCCTGCGCCCCTCCGGACGGATGGGACCGGTCGCCATCCATGTCGACGGCTTCCGGCATTACCAGCGCCAGGAGGCCTGGACATGGGAGCATATGGCGATGACCCGCGCGCGGCCGGTCGCCGGCGATGCGAGTCTCGGCTCGGAGGTCGAGGCGGTCATCCGCGAGGTGCTGTCGATCCGCCGGGATCCCGGCAAGGTGCGGGCCGACGTCGCCGAGATGCGCGCTCTGCTCGAAAAGGAGAAGGGCGGGCGCGGCCGGTGGGACCTGAAGAACGCGCCGGGCGGGCTGATCGACATCGAGTTCATCGCCCAGGCGCTGCAGCTCCTGCATGCAACGGATCATCCTTCGGCGCTGGATCCGAACACCGGCAGGGCGCTTGACAGGGCGTTGGCGGCCGGGGTGCTGGCCAGGAGCGACCATGCGCGCCTTTCGGAAGCCTGGCGGCTCTATACCGCCTTGTCGCAGGTGATCCGCTTCTGCGTCGGCGGCGACCTCGACCCCGAGGCGACCTCCGATGCCGGCAAGGTGCTGCTGTGCCGCATCGCCGGCTGCGCCGATTTCGACGAGCTCGGCAATGTCGTGGCGGTGAACCAGGCACGGGTGCGGGACCTGTTCCGAAGGCTCGTCGGCGGCGGATAGGCGCTGCCCCATCGCCGATCACCATCTGGTGAAGCGACGGCGCTGGACGTCGGCGGCCAGCCGTGGGAAAACTGCGTCCATGCATCCATGTCGAGCCGTCATCGGGAGTCTGCCGCCCATGAGTGACACTGCTCTCAATCCCCGCACCAAGATCCTCGCCAAGATCCAGCGTCCGCATCTTCACAAGGTCATCCTGGTGAATGACGACTACACGCCGCGGGAATTCGTGGTCCAGATCCTGAAGGGCGAGTTCAGGATGAACGAATCGCAGGCCTATCGGGTCATGCTGACGGCTCACCAGAAAGGCGTGTGCGTCGTCGCCGTCTTCGCCAAGGACATCGCCGAAACCAAGGCGACCCGCGCGACGGACGCGGCCCGAAGCCTGGGCTATCCGCTGCTGTTCACCACCGAGCCGGAAGAGTAGCCTGCGGCGGTTCCCGCGGTGTCCTCCGTGCCGTCGCTCAGTGCAGCGTGGCCGTCGCCGGTATGCGCCTCAGCCCCGCGCGCATCATCGGCTCCCGAATGTTCGGCGCCTGCCGCTGCCCGCCGAGCGCCGGCAGGACGACCATCACCACCGTGCCGACATTCACCGCCGAGCGGATATGGATCGAGCCGCCATGGAGCTCGACCAGCGACTTGGCGATCGAAAGGCCGAGACCCGATCCCTTATGGGTCTTGGTGAACTGGGTCTGGACCTGTTCGAAGGGGCGGCCGAGCTTGCCGATCGCCCCGGCGGGAATGCCGATGCCGGTATCCTCGACATAGATCGCCACCTTGCCGCTGCGCTGGCGGATGCGCAGGCCGATCTTGCCGCCCTCCGGCGTGAACTTGACCGCGTTGGACAGGAGATTGCGCAGGATCAGCCGCAAGGCCCGCCTGTCGGCGACGAGGTCGACCCCGTTCTGCCAGGCGGGGTGGACGACGAGCCTTTTGGCCTCGATGTCAGGGCGTGCGGAGCGCAGCAATTCGGCCAGCAGGCGGTCGACGGCGAAGTTCTCGCGCTGGAGCTCGACCTCGCCCGCTTCGATCTTCGACATTTCGAGGATGTCGTCGACGAAATTGAGGAGATAGCGGCCGCTGTCGTTGATGTCGCGGCAATAGCCGACATAGCGCGGCTGGCCCAGCGAGCCGAAGGTGCCGCTCTCCATCAGCTCGGAGAAGCCGATGATCGCATTGAGCGGCGTGCGCAGCTCATGGCTCATATTGGCGAGGAATTCCGACTTGGCGCGATTGGCGGATTCGGCCTTGATCTTCTCCTCGGCATATTTCTCGGCCAGCTCGGCCAGTTCCTGGGCCTGGCGTTCGAGCACCTGGCGCGAGCGCTTGAGGTCGGCGATCATGCCGATGAGGCTGCGCTCGCCGTCGAGCAGCTTGGCCTGCTGCTCCTTCAGCGAGGAGATGTCGGTGCCGACGGAGACATAGCCGCCGTCCTTGGTGCGCCGCTCGTTGATGGTGAGCCAGCGTCCGTCCTGAAGCTGCGCCTCGAAGGTGCGCGCGCCACGCTCGATCTGTCCGTCGGCCGGCATGTTGGTGCGCACCACCGGCTGGGCCCCGGTGCCGACGATGGCGCTGTAATGCGTGCCCGGCCTCGTCAGGTCGTCGGACAGGCCGTGCAGTGCCTGGAACTTGGAATTGCAGATGACGAGCCGGTTGTTGGCGTCCCACAGCACGAAGGCCTCCGAGATCGCCTCGATCGCATCGCGCAGGCGCAGGTCGGCGCGTTGGGTCTTCTCGGCGAAGCGGCGCTCCTCCGTCTCGTCGACGACGATGCCGATGAGCCTTTTGCCGCCGCGCGGGCCGAAAACCAGTTCGCCCCGCGCCCGGACGCAGATCCACTCGCCATTGGCGCAGCGCATGCGGAAGCGCCGGTCGATCAGCACGGGGGGATTCTTGGCGCGCAGCTCGGCCGAAAGCGATTGCAGCCCGCCGTCGTCGACATGGATGAGGCGGTCGATATCGTCATGGACGAGCAGATCGTCCTGCGGTTCGTAGCCGAGCAGCTGGAACATCGAATCCGACCAGAACACCCGGCCGGCGTCGAGGTCCCAGTCCCACAGGCCCGAACGGCCGCGGCTGAGCGCCGTTTCGAGCCTCTCCCGCACGGCGTTGTAGATATCGTCCGCCCGCCTCGCCCGCGACGCCTGCCAGTAATAGGCGAAGCCCAGGATGAGGAGGACGCCGCCGGTGGTGACGGTGAACAGGGTGAGCAGGGCGACGAGCGTGTACCAGCGGGCGAGGATGTCCCCGAGCGGCTCGGCGGCGATGATGCGGAAGCCTTCGCTGCTACCGATCGAGGCGAGCAGCGGATCGCCGTCGAGCGTGACGAGGGTCTGGCCGTTGGCGAGACTGCCGACGGCGCGGATGAGGTCGCCGGCATGGCCGGTCTGGTCGAGCGGCCGGCCCTGCGGCGTGACGATGGCGAGCGTGATCGATTCCGGCGCGGAGATCGCGGCCATGACAGGGGCCTTGCCGGTCCGGGCGACGATGGCGCTCAGCTTGGCGGCCGCGACGGAGACCACCAAATCGAGATTGCCGCCAGCGTCGTCGATCATGCGGCTGCGCATGTCGCGCGCCTGGATGAAGGCGGCGAGCGCCATCGTGACCAGAAAGGCGACGATGAGAATCGGCACCGTCTTGCGCAGCAGCGGTTCCATGCTGAGCAGACGGCGATATGTCGGGCAGATCAGCATTCTTGCATGGCCGCGTATGTCGGGCGCACGCGAAAATGCTCCTGTCGCGTTTGCACGCGCCATTCCTCAGCCCTTCCAGCTACTTGGAGATAGAGCGGGGCGTGGCCATCCACAGCTCCCGCGTTGGTGTCTCTATAAGAATCAACGTTGCGCTGATTTGTCCAGACCGGCCGTGAACTCTTTTTTAATTATTTGTGTCTAGCCGCGGGCAAAAAACGTGCGATTCCCGTCTATTCGGCGGCCAAACAATGTTCAACGACTAGATGTTGCAGTGCGAAGTGCTTTCGCCTCAACATATTGACGTTGCCGGCTGTCCTCTTCGAGTACCGGCAGCCGCCGCTACTGACGCCGACTATCACGACGGCATCGAGAGTATTGCACCCGAGAGCATTTGGTCATTGCAATATATTTATCGGACTCCATCGTATAAAATTGCGACGGGCGCTGGCCCTTCAAACTGAAACGGCCGGGATGATTTGCGCCTTCAGTCATCATGCCAGAGCCCTGCCGGCGATATCGGCCACGTCGCGGGATAGCGAGGGACGGGCGACGATCTCCCTAAGGGAAGCTTCAGCCAGAGCGCGCCTTCCACTTTCAAGGGCACGCCAGGCCTTGAAGGCGCCGAGCAGCCGGGCGGCGAGTTGCGGGTTCTTCGGATCGATGGTCAGCACGACGTCGCGGAGCAGGCGATAGCCTTCCCCGTCCGGCCGGTTGAACTGCGTCTGGTTGCCGCTGGAAAAGGCGCCGACGAGGGCGCGGACGCGATTGGGGTTGTGCAGCGAGAAGGCGGGGTGGCGCATCAACTCCTTCACGCGGGCGAGCGTCGATTCATGCGGGATCATGGCCTGCACGCTCAGCCATTTGTCGACCACCAGCGGATCGTCGCCGTAGCGCTCGTGGAACCGTGCCAGCGCCCGTTCGCCGGCCGCGGTGGCGGAGAAGGCCAGCGTGGTCAGCGCCGCCATCCGATCCGTCATGTTGTCGGAGCCGTCGAACTGGGCCTGCGCCCGTTCCAGCGCCGCCGTCCCGCCGCCGGCGCAGGCGAGGTCGAGCGCGACGTTGCGCAGCGAGCGCAGGCCGGCGTCGCGGGCCTGCGGCGAATAGAGGCCGTCGACCACCAGGGTCTCGACCGCGTGGGCGAGGTCGGCGGCGAGCACCCGGCTCAGGGCGGCGCGCAGGCCCTGCCGGGCGCGGTGAATGGCGTCGGGATCGACATCGCGGCCGATCTCCCGCGCGAGATCGGCCTCGCTCGGCAAGGCCAGGCACAGGGCGCCGAAGGCCGGATCGCGCCGGCCCTCCGCGAGGATCCTGCGCACCGCCTCGACGAAGCGCGGATCGAGAGGCGAGGAGGGATCGGCGACGAGCCGCAGCAGCACCCGCGTCGCATAGTTCTGGGCGGCCTGCCAGCGATTGAACGGGTCGCTGTCGCGCGCCAGGAGCGTGAGCATGTCGTCCTCGCCGAGGTCGAGCACGAGCTTCACCGGCGCCGAGAAGCCGCGCAGCAGCGAGGGGACCGGCTTTTCGGCGACATTGCCGAAGACGAATTCCTGCGCCGGTCTGCCGAAGGCGACGACGCCCTCGAACGGCCGGCCCTCGAGTGTGATCGGCAGGTCGCCTGCGCCGCCCACGAGGCCGAGGCGGATCGGGAACAGCATCGGCTCCTTCTGCGGCTGGCCGGGCGTGGGCGGCAAGGTCTGGCGCAGGGTGAGGGTATAGGTCGCGGATGCCTCGTCCCAGCGGCCTTCCGCCGCGATTTCTGGCGTGCCCGATTGCCGGTACCACAGCATGAACTGGCCGAGGTCGCGTCCGCTCGCCTCGGCGAAGCAGGCGATGAAATCCTCGATGGTGACGGCCTGGCCGTCATGACGGACGAAATAGAGATCCATGCCGGCAGCGAAGGCGGCATCGCCGACCAGGGTCTTGAGCATCCGCACGACCTCGGCGCCCTTCTCATAGACGGTGGCCGTGTAGAAATTGTTGATTTCGCTGTAGACTTCCGGCCGGACCGGATGGGCGAGAGGGCCGCCGTCCTCGGCGAATTGCTGGGCGCGCAGGGTCTTCACGTCGGCGATGCGCTTGACCGGCCGCGAACGCTGGTCGGAGGAGAATTCCTGGTCGCGGAATACGGTCAGGCCTTCCTTCAGGCAGAGCTGGAACCAGTCCCGGCAGGTGATGCGGTTGCCCGTCCAGTTGTGGAAATATTCGTGGGCGATGATCGCCTCGATATTGGCGTAGTCCTGGTCCGTGGCCGTCTCGGGCAGGGCCAGCACATATTTGTCGTTGAAGACGTTGAGGCCCTTGTTCTCCATCGCGCCCATGTTGAAGTCGGATACGGCGACGATCATGAAGATATCGAGGTCGTATTCCCGCCCGAAGGCCTCCTCGTCCCAGCGCATGGAGCGCTTCAGCGCGTCCATGGCATAGGCGCAGCGCTCCTGCTTGCCGTGCTCGACATGGATCTCCAGGGTGACCTCGCGTCCGGAGCGGGTGGTGAAGCGGTCGCGCATGACGGCGAGGTCGCCGGCCACCATGGCGAACAGATAGGACGGCTTGGGAAAGGGATCGTGCCACACCGCGAAATGGCGGCCGTCGCCGAGCACGCCCGCCTCGATGCGGTTGCCGTTGGCGAGCAGCGTCGGCGCCTCGTCGCGCCTCGCTTCGATGCGCGTCGTGTAGACGGAGAGCACGTCCGGGCGGTCGAGGAAATAGGTGATGCGCCGAAAGCCTTCCGCCTCGCATTGCGTGCAATAGCAGGCATTGGAGCGGTAGAGCCCCATCAGCTGGGTGTTGGCGGAGGGATCGAGCACCGTCTCGATGGCGAGGACGAAGGGGCCCTGCGGAGGGGCCGCCAAGGTGAAGCGCTGCGCGGAAACCGAAAAGGCCTCGGGCGGCAGGGCGCGGCCGTCCAGCGTCGCGGCGACGAAGTCGAGCCCGTCGCCGTCCAGTTCCAGGGGGGCGGGGCTGTCGGCAGCGGCATTGGGCCGCATGGCGAGGGTGGCGACGATGCGCGTCCGCGTCCTGTCGAGCCGGATGTCCAGGTGAACCGTATCGATGAGAAAGGCCGGAACGCGGTAGTCGGCGAGGCGCACGGGCTCCAGCACGGCTTCTGACATGATGTTCGGTTCCAGTTTCAGGGATGCGTTCTGAATCGTGCGAATGTGGCGCCATCATGCCGGACTCCGGCTGCCGGCTGCAATCTTATCGAGGACATCGGCCTCCCGCCGCCCGCGCCGGCCCGGCCCGTCATGCCCCCGTCAGACAGCTCGGCCATGAAGCCCGGGTGTCGGCGCCGCAGGGGCAGCCGGCGTTTACCGGATGACAAGGGGACGACATGAGCAAGTTCGGCGGATTGGGCCGTGTGCTGGCGGGGTCCACGGTGATGGTCCTGTGCCTGGCATTGCAGGCTTCGGCGCAGGATAATCCTGCACAGGCGGGTGCCGGGTCGCAGGTCAGGCCCTTCCTGACCCTGGACGGTAAGCAGCCGCTCGTCATCGGCCATCGCGGCCTGCCCGGGCTGATGCCCGAGGAGACCCAGCCCTCCTACGACACGGCGGCGGCCATCGGCACCGATGCCTTCGAGGAAGACCTGCATCTCACCAAGGATTGCGTGCTGGTCGCGCGCCACAATCCCTGGCTCAGCGACAACACCGACATCGCCGACGTCGCCAAGGCCAATCCCGAGGTCGCGGCGCGCAAGCGCACCGTGCCTGGCGTCATGGTCAAGGTGAAGTGGCCGGCGACGGCCGGCAGCGGCCCGTCCGACTATCTGACCGACCTCACCGATCCCGCCGATCCCAAATCGGTGCTCAAATCGCTGATCGTCGACGGCGAGGACCACACCAACGACTGGTCGATCACCGACTTCACCATGGCCGAACTGAAGAAATGGCTCGCCGGCACGACCTATGACGCCGCCGCCGAGCGTCCCAAGGAATTCAACGGCAAGTTCCCGATCCTGAGCTTCCAGGAGATCATCGACCTCGCCAAGGAGAAGAGCCGCCAGACCGGGCGTCCGATCGCCGTCTATCCCGAATCCAAGAACCCGACCTGGAACGACGAGCAGGCGATCGCCAATGGCTGCGGGGCGCCCGGCAGCCATCCGCTCGAAGACGCGATGATCAAGATCATCAGGGATAACGGCCTCAATTCGAAGGATGCGCCGATCTTTGTGCAGAGCTTCGAGCCGGGCAGCCTGAAATATATGCGCAGCCACGGCCTGGAGACCAGGATCGTCCAGCTGATCGACGCCTATGACGTCGATCTCAAGACCGGCAGCGTCGTCTACAACGAGATCACCGACAGCCGCCCCTATGACTGGACGCTCGCCGGCGACCCGCGCTGGTACGATGCGATGCTGACGCCGGCCGGCCTCGCCGAGATCAGGACCTATGCCGACGGCATCGGCCCGTGGAAGCCGCAGATCGTGCCGGTGAAGGTGGTGCCCTGGAAGGACAAGAACGCGGACGGCACGCCCTATACGGGCTCGACCTCCGATGCGACGGTGCAGGCCCCCACCAGCGTCATCGCCGACGCCCACAAGGCGGGGCTCTTCGTCCACGTCTTCACCTTCCGCAACGAGAAGAAGTACCTCGCCGGCTCCTATCAGGGCGACCCGCAGCAGGAATATCTGCACTTCTTCCGCCTCGGCGTGGACGGCGTCTTCACCGACTTCAGCAACACCGGCTTTGTCGCGCGGCTCGCTTATCTACGCGAACTCGGGCTCTGAGCCTTTGGCTTTGACCAAGCAGGAGCGGGCGCGGCATTCGCGCCCGCCGGAGCAAGCGCGGACAGGTGCGCCGCGCCTCGGCAGGGGGATGCATGTCGCCCTGCCGGAGCACGGCCGTCCGGCCCGCGCCTATTGCAGGTTCGGAACCTCGTAGGTCCAGACCCGAAATCCCTTCAGGACATGCGGTCCGAAGGAATTGATGAGCGGCACGTCGGCGGCATCCCGGCCGCGCGCCACCACGATCCTGCCGATCCGGGGCACGTTGTTGCGCGGATCGAACGTATGCCAGGCGCCGTCCAGAAACACCTCGATCCAGGCGCTGAAGTCCATCGGATCGACCACGGGAACGCCGATGTCGCCGAGATGGCCGTTGACGTAGCGCGCGGGGATGTTGAGGCAGCGGCAGAAGGTGACGGCGAGATGCGCAAAGTCGCGGCACACGCCGATGCGCTCGTGGAAGGATTCGAAGGCGGTGCGGGTCGATCGCGCCTGCATGTAGTCGAAGCGGATATGGTTGTGCACGAAATCGCAGATCGCCTGCACCCGGCCCCATCCGGGGGGGACCGCGCCGAAAATATCCCACGCCGTCTGGCTGAGGCGATCGGTTTCGCAATAGCGGCTGCCCATGAGATAGGTCAGGCAATCGTCGGGGAGGTCCTGCACCGGGAGTTCCCGGGCGTCGGGCAGCACCGGGTCCGGCTGACCGTTGTCCTCGATGGTGGCGTCGCCCCAGATCGTCAGGTCGCCCGCCGGCGCGACGAGCCGCCGGCATCGGTTGCCGAAGAGGTCGCGATAGGTCGATGTCGGGACGTCGGGGGTGGTGAAGACCGTTTCCGGCACTCGCATGTCTGCGGCGCGATCCTCATGGACCGACAGCAGACACACCAACGCGGTCGGCTGCTGGCAGTTCAGCGAGATCTCATAACCGTAGCGGATCAGCATGGAAAGTTCCTGGGCGCGTGGATCGGCCGCCGGAAGCCGGCGGTCGGTGGGGTGGGATGGGGGTGGCGGGAAGGCGGATTGGAGGGCGAGGGCGGCGGGATCATGAGCGGGCCGATGCGGCATGGAGCGGCAGGGCGCAGTCGGCCTTGCGGCTCCCATCTCGATTGAGGGATGGCGGCGGCATCGTGTCGTCGGCGCCCGCAGGCGTCGCGTCGGTCGTTCATGATGTCGGCTTTCCTTTCTTCGGAGGGGCGGCATCGAGGACGCCGGAATAGAGTGTCCCGCCTTCTGCGGCGGTGATCGTCATGGCGTCCGGGCGCTGCGGCATGTCGAGGGTCAGCGCCAGCCGCCGCCCAAGGTCGATCGCGTCGTCCAGGTCATGCGCTTCGTCCGTCACGCGGCCGAGCACGGCATGGGCGTCGTCGGCCTCGCGGGTACGGTAGAACTCGACGATGATCTTCATCACTTGGATGTCCGTTCCGCCGGAGCGTCATGGCCTGGGGGCGCCGGCCTGCGCCGCCGGCGGGACCCGCTGGCCCGAGGCGCCTTCAGGCCAGGGCGATGCCTTTTGCCGCCTAGCCGAACGTTCTTTCGATGAGCGCGGCGCCGCGGCCCGTCGTGGCGGCGGCGACAGCCTCCAGGCGATCCTCGGTCGTCACCCGCTCATGGCTCTCGCCGTCGCTGCGGATGCGATATTGCGGTGACGCGTTCTCGCCCGGCGGCAGCACGGCGGTGATCCGATAGAGGTCGGCGGCGCCGGACCGCGATCCGTGGCCATGCCTCAGGCGGACCAGCTGTCCGACGGCGAAGAGGTGGCTGCCGGTCGCGCGCCGGTCCGGATGGGCGCCGGAGGGGAGGGTGGTTTTTGCGGTCATGAGGGTCGGTGGTCCTTTTCGAGCGCCGCTTCGAGGTCTGCCGGAATGATCGGCACCATTTGTCGCGTCGAGGCCCGCGCGGCGATGGCGGGCAGGTGGATGAAGGCGCCGACGCGGCGCCATGCGAGCCAGGAGGCTCCTTCGATCAATTCTTCGTCGTGGTCGACGCGATAGTCTCCCGCCGGTTGCGGCGCGTCGAAACCCGTCAGCCGGAAGGCGGACGAGAAGTGGACGACGGTCTGCGTGGTACGACTGGTCATGGTCGGGATCTCCGCAGGAGCACGCGGATGCGCCTCCTGCATCGCGCCGTCGGAACCGCGACGACCCCGATGCCGCCGGTCTCTCCGGAGCGGGGATCTTCCCGGATCGGACAGGACGATGCGCGCGCCGGATCGGCGCTATGCGTTCGCTGTCGAAATTCGGTGATGAATGGCGGGTCCCGGGTCTCTGACACCGCAAAAGCCAAATCGGCCAAATCAACGACTTCAATTGATACTCCCTGATTGAGGTTCGATCAAGGCGAGAGTGTTTTTTCCACCGGTCCGGATTTATATTGTTCAAACGGTCAAATAAAAGCGGCGGTGAATTCAATGAAATAGTCGTCTGCCCCTGCGGATCGGGCGGCACCCCGGCCGAAGGAGCGGGATTATAAGTTCCAAGTATTTTTCACCCGCCAGAATATAATTTTGGCACTCCTATCATCCGAGTGCCAAAAGCCCTATGTAGGGGCTGCGGTGGCCACGAGTGCTGACCGCAGAAAGAACCTCCTGATGAAATTCCGCCCACTTCACGACCGCATCGTCATTCGGCCTGCGGAAGGCGATCTGAAATCCAAGGGCGGGATCATCATCCCCGATACGGCGAAGGAAAAGCCGCAGGAAGGCGAAGTGATCGCCGTCGGCCCGGGCCTGCGGGACGAAAGCGGCAGGCGGATTCCGCCGGACGTCAAGACCGGCGACGCCATCCTGTTCGGCAAATGGTCGGGCACCGAGATCAGGATCGACGGTGAGGTGCTCCTCATCATGAAGGAAGCCGACGTCATGGGTATCGTCGAAAAAGCCGTTCCGGCCGTCAAGGCCGGCTGAAGCCGATTTCCGATCCCCTCCTCTCGAGACCGAACTGGACCAACACCATGTCTGCCAAGGAAATCAAATTCGGCACCGATGCCCGCGACCGCATGCTCCGCGGCGTCGAGCTGCTCAACAATGCCGTCAAGGTGACGCTCGGCCCCAAGGGCCGCAACGTCATCATCGACAAGGCCTATGGCGCGCCGCGCATCACCAAGGACGGCGTCACCGTCGCCAAGGAAATCGAGCTCGTCGACAAGTTCGAGAACATGGGCGCGCAGATGGTGCGCGAGGTCGCCTCCAAGACCAACGATCTCGCCGGCGACGGCACCACCACGGCGACCGTGCTCGCCGCCTCGATCCTGCGCGAGGGCGCCAAGCTCGTCGCCGCCGGCCTCAACCCGATGGATCTCAAGCGCGGCATCGATCTCGGCATCGCCGCCGTGGTCAAGGAAATCCAGGCGCGGGCCAGGAAGGTGCAGTCCTCGGGCGAAATCGTGCAGGTCGGCACCATCGCCGCCAACGGCGATGCCACCGTCGGCGAGATGATCGCCAAGGCGATGGACAAGGTCGGCACCGAAGGCGTCATCACCGTCGAGGAGGCCAAGACCGCCGACACGGAGCTCGACGTCGTCGAGGGCATGCAGTTCGACCGCGGCTATCTCTCGCCCTATTTCATCACCAATGCCGAGAAGATGCGGGTGGAGATGGAGGATCCCTACATCCTCATCCACGAGAAGAAGCTCGGCAACCTGCAGGCGCTGCTGCCGATCCTCGAGGCCGTCGTCCAGAGCGGCAGTCCGCTCGTCATCATTTCCGAGGATGTCGAGGGCGAAGCGCTGGCGACCCTCGTGGTCAACAAGCTGCGCGGCGGCCTCAAGGTCGCCGCCGTCAAGGCCCCCGGTTTCGGCGATCGGCGCAAGGCCATGCTGGAGGACATCGCGGTCCTCACCGCCGGCCAGCTGGTCTCCGAGGATCTCGGCATCAAGCTTGAGAACGTCACGATCGAGATGCTCGGCCGCGCCAAGCGCGTGCTGATCGAGAAGGACACGACAACCATCGTCGACGGTGCCGGCGACAAGGACGCCATTTCGGCGCGCGTCCAGCAGATCAAGGGGCAGATCGAGGAGACGACCTCCGACTATGACAAGGAGAAGCTGCAGGAACGCCTGGCCAAGCTCGCCGGCGGTGTCGCGGTGATCCGTGTCGGCGGCTCGACCGAGATCGAGGTCAAGGAAAAGAAGGACCGCATCGACGATGCGCTCAACGCGACCCGCGCGGCGGTCGAGGAAGGCATCGTGCCGGGCGGCGGCGTGGCGCTGCTGCGCGCCAGGACGGTGCTGGCTTCGCTGACGGGCGATAATGCCGACGTCACCGCCGGCATTTCGATCGTGCTGCGGGCGCTGACGGCTCCGATCCGGCAGATCGTCGAGAATGCCGGCGTCGAGGGTTCGATCGTCGTGGGCAAGCTCACCGACGCCACGGATCACAACCAGGGCTTCGATGCGCAGACCGAGACCTATGTCGACATGATCAAGGCTGGCATCGTCGATCCCGCCAAGGTGGTGCGGACCGCCTTGCAGGACGCCGGCTCGATCGCGGCGCTGCTGATCACCGCCGAAGTGATGATCGCCGATGTCCCCGTCCGGGACGCCGCGCCTGCGCCCGGCAATGGCGGCATGGGCGGCATGGGATACTGAGAACGGCGTCCGGATCCGTCCGCCGGCCTGGCCGGCGCGGGATCCGGACGCCATCGACAGGGGGCGAAGCCGCGGGCGCCGACGTCAGTCCCCGCGCCCGCCGGGGAGGATCGCGCCGAGGACCTGGCGCGCCGTCTCGCGGATGACGCCGCCCTCGCGCGGATCGCCCTTGATGAGGGTTCTGGAGAAGTTCATCGCCTGCTGGAAGGTGATGTGCGGCGGCAGAGGCGGCACTTCGGGGTCCGTCTTGACTTCGAGGACCACCGGCCGGTCGGCGGCGAGGGCGTCCTCCCACGCCGGCCCCACGGCCTGCGGCCGGTCGACATAGATGCCCTTGAGCCCGATCAGCTCCGCGAAGCGGTGATAGGGCACGTTGGGAATCTGCTGGGAGGCGTCGAATTTCGGGTCTCCCTCCATCACCCGCTGCTCCCAGGTGACCTGGTTGAGATCCTCATTGTTGAAGACGCAGACGATCCAGCGCTTGTCCGGCCATTGCCGCCAATATTTGGCGACGGTGATCAGTTCGGCCATGTTGTTCATCTGCATGGCGCCGTCGCCGACGAGGGCGATCACCGGCCGGTCGGGATGGGCGAATTTGGCGGCGATCGCATAGGGCACCGCCGCCCCCATCGAGGCGAGGCCGCCTGACAGCGAGGCCATCATGCCCCGGCGGATCCTGAGATCCCGGGCGTACCAATTGGCGCAGGAACCGGAATCGCTGGTCAGGATGACGCCATCGGGCAGGCGCGGCGACAATTCCCAGGTGACGCGCTGCGGATTGACCGGCACGGCCGGCTGTATCGCGCGCTCTTCCAGCGTCTTCCACCAGTCGGCGACGTTCTTCTCGATATCTGCCCGCCAGGATTTCTCCGTCTTCTGCTCGATGAGGGGCAGGAGCGCCCTCAGCGTCTCCGCAGCGTCGCCGACGAGGTTGGCCTCCATCGGATAGCGCAGCGACAGCATATCGGGCGCGAGATCGATCTGCACGCCGCGTGCCTGGCCTTCCTTCGGCAGGAACTCCGAATAGGGAAAGCCCGAGCCCACCATCAGCAGCGTGTCGCATTCCATCATCATGGTGTAGCTCGGCTCGGTGCCGAGTAGGCCGATCGAGCCGGTGACATAGGGCAGGTCGTCCGGCACCGCGGCCTTGCCGAGCAGGGCCTTGGCGATGCCCGCACCGAGCTTGTCGGCGACGGCGATCACCGCGTCCGTCGCCCCGAGCGAGCCGGCGCCGACCAGCATCGCCACCTTCCTGCCGCTGTTGAGGATTTCGGCTGCGCGGTGGAGATCGGCGTCGTAGGGAACCGTCTTCGGCCTGCTGTAGCCGATGCCCGAATGCAGGGTGCCATGCTTGCGGCCCGGTTCATGATAGGGCTCTTCCTGCAGATCGTTGGGCAGGATGATCGCCGTGACCCGCCGTTCGCCGAGGGCGATCCGGACCGCGCGGTCGACGAGGTGGCGGACCTGCGCCGGGGCGGAGGCCTGTTGCACGAAGGCGCCGGCCACATCCTTGAACAGGCTCGGCAGGTCCACCTCCTGCTGGTAATGGCCGCCGAGGGCCGTGCGGGCCTGCTGGCCGGCGATGGCGAGGACCGGCATATGGTCGAGCCGGGCATCGTAGAGGCCGGTGACGAGATGGGATGCGCCTGGCCCGGAGGTGGCGATGCAGACGCCGAGTTCGCCGGTGAACTTGGCATAGGCAGACGCCATGAACGCCGCCATCTCCTCATGCCGGGCCTGGATGAATTCGATCTTGCCGCCTGCCCGGTTGAGGGCGCCGAACACGTCGTTGATGCCGTCGCCCGGATAGCCGAAGATCTTGCGCACGCCCCAGGCGTACAGCCGCTCGACAAGGAAGTCACCAACCGTCTGCGCCATGGATTCGGCTCCCGCATGCCCGGCGGGCA
The DNA here is from genome assembly GCF_030814655.1 of Labrys monachus. NCBI lineage: Bacteria > Pseudomonadati > Pseudomonadota > Alphaproteobacteria > Hyphomicrobiales > Xanthobacteraceae > Labrys > Labrys monachus. The sequence continues at coordinate 4,708,361 of NZ_JAUSVK010000001.1, read as the reverse complement.
ATCTCGTCCGCCATCGCTGTCCGCTCCACAAACCCCTGTGTTCGCGGTGCAGTTCCGCGCCCGGGTCAAGCGCGTGGCGCGGCGCCGAGCCGCAGCATGCGCAGAGGCGGCCGTCACGGCATGCGGGGGAGAAATATCTTGCGAGGGGCACGGCCGCGACCGGATTCCTCACCGCGTCCGGGGGAGAAACCACATTCGCCTTGCTGCCTCGTCGAAGTCGATGCGACCGCTCGCCCCGAACAGCGCGTCTTCCTCCCCCCGCCTCGGCGAGCACGTCTGCGCTCGCCGGCATCCGCACGTGAAATCATCGCGTCGGACGGGAATGACGTTGGCGGCGGCCATCCGTGACCCTGCAAGTTCCCAGCGCTACCTTCCGTTGGGGGCGCCTCGCATGCCGGCGAAATATCCGACCCACCGATCAGCCGATATTTGTACATTTTGATATTGATATATTTTGATTCCGTAGGGAAATTGAGGGGTAACAGGATAAAATTCCAAGAATTTCTTGGATGTGAGCAGACAACTATATATTGATCCATCTCGATTGGAATTAAGTCGCCCGCTCTCATCGAATTTCTATATAGTCGTCCTCACGATGTCGGGCGACTGCAACGTGATCGGCGCGCCCCGTGGACAAATCGTTGTTTTCGAGAAGAAAACTCAAGACCTGGCGCGGGTCGGCCTCCTGTCCGTGCCCTTCTTCTCGCTCCGGCCGATGGAATTCGCCAAGGGTGAATGCCGATCGAACATTCGGGCTCGTCGGTGAACTCGCCATCGCCACAGCGATCTGGACGGCCGGCCGCCTGGGCATCCATACGCAGCGGAAAGGTAGCGACGGCGCCGCACGCCGTCACCGATCTCCCGCGAGGCGACGCAGACGAAGACGGCGGCCGGGATGTCGTCGGAAGCCTCCATAAAAACCAAGTCACATAAATCGACGGGAAAACGAATTATGAAAGACCATCAAGTCGAGAGCGATCGTATCGCTGTCATACCAGAGCGTATTGCGCAAATAGCGACCAAGATCGTGGCGTCCTATGTCACGACCCACACGCTCGGGCCGGCGGAGCTTCCGCCGCTCATCCAAGGCGTGCTCGGAACCCTTCGGCGACTCGCCGCCGGTCCGCGGCCGGTGGAAACGGCGAGGGTGGTTCCGGCCGTTCCGATCGGGAAATCGGTGACGGCCGACTATATCATCTGTCTCGAAGACGGGCTGAGGTTCCAATCGCTCAAGCGGCATCTCGCAGCGAAATACGACATGACGCTCGACGAATATCGGAAGAAATGGGATCTGCCGCGCGACTATCCGGTCGTCGCCGCCAATTATCGGGCTCGCCGCTCGCAACTGGCGAAAAGGCACAGTTTCGGTACCGTCGCGCAAGAGGCGGCATCGCACAGCAGCGATGCGGACATTCCGCTTCAGGACAGCGCCGTAGCCTTCAGGCAGGAATGCCTTTCCGTTCCCGGCTCGCCGCTTCCTTGACGAGCGTCAAGGTCGGCCCGGCCTCATGCCGATATGGTTGGGGCCGTGCGAAGACCGTGCCGTCAGCCCGCGTGAGCGCGGGCGGGACGGAGGGCGCATGCGGCGAGACGCCGGGCCTTGATTCCGGGGCCCGGGCCGCCCACGGCTGCGGGGCGGGAGCGATGAAGGCGTCCAGCGGGCATCTTTTGCGCCCTCCCGGCGTTCATTCGGGAAGGCGTCCACGGACAGTCGGACGCCTTCGGAAAAGGACAGAGAAGTGCCGGCAACCTTTCCCAACGGCCTCCCCCTCGCCATTCAGCGGTCCCGAATGACGGTGTCGACCATTGCCCGCTATTCGAAGCTGAGCGAGCACGACATCGAGAGCTGGGCCTCCGGACAGGTGCGCCTTCCGGCGGAGGCGGCCCAGCGACTGGCATGCGTCCTGAAGGTGACGATCGCCGATCTGATGTACGGGCCGCCGGCCGCCTCGAATTGAGGCGCCATGAGGCTGAAGGGAACTGGTCGCATCCTACGCCGTCGCGATCCCCGCCACCGCCTTGACCGCCCGCGCGAGGTCGCCGGCGCGATCGCCGAGAGGGCCGGAGAGCCGCCCGTAAATGGTGAAGATCGCCGGCTGGGCGACGATGCCGAGGGCGAGGGCGGCGAGAAGGTCCGGTTCGCCGTCCGGAATCTCGCCGCGGCCCATGGCGGCCGCGAAGATGGCACGCACGGCCTCGACGATGTTCTTGTCCGCTTCCTCGGGCACGTCGGCGAGATGGGCGTGCTGGGAGAGCAGCAGGAAGGAGAACAAGGGCCGGTTGTCGTCGAAGAGGCGGCAGAAGATGGCGACGACCTCCTCGATGACGAGGCCGAGCGGCAGCTGCCGCGCCGCCACCGCGCCGATGTCGCCGGCGAGCGCGGCGTAGCCTTCCAGGAAAAGATGGCGCGACAAGGCGTCCTTGGAGGGAAAATGGCGGTAGAGCGCCGCTTCGGCGACCCCGACCGCGGCGGCGATATCGCGGACGGAGGTGCCCGCCACGCCCTTGTCGGCGAACAGGCGCAGAGCCTCGGTCTCGATCCGGGCCCGGGTCCTGGCGCCGTCACGCATCGGAGCGGCTGGGCTGGGCCGAATCCGGTTGGGTGACCGCCGGCGGCGCTGCCGGCTCCGGCGATGCCCGTTCCGTGTCCGGCGTGCCCGCGGCCGCCTGCGGCGCGGCCGCAGACGCCTGGCGCTCGCGCATCAGCCGCTCCAGCGCGACATAATCGGTCTTGCCGGTTCCCATCAGCGGCATGGTGTCGAGGACGATGATTTCCGACGGCATCATCAGGTCGGCCGCATGTTTCTGTTTGAGGTGCGCGACCACGTCGGAGCGGTTGGCCTGCTTGGTGGTGGTGACGAGCACGAGGCGCTCGCCCTTGCGCGGGTCCGGGGCGGCGAGCACGGCAACCGGCGTCTCCGGCCAGAGATCGGCGAGCAGGCCTTCGACCGCCGCCAGCGAGACCATCTCGCCGCCGATCTTGGCGAAGCGCTTGGCCCGGCCCTTGATCGCGACGAAGCCCTGGCTGTCGATGGCGACGATATCGCCGGTATCGTGCCAGCCGCCTTCGGGCCGCATGATCCGGCCGGGCTGGTCGGCCTTGAGATAGCCCTGCATCACATTGGGCCCGCGCACATGCAGCCGCCCGCCTTCCTCGATGCCGGGCACCGGGTCGAGCCGGGTCTCCATGCCCGGCAGCACCCGTCCCACCGTGCCGTTGCGGTTGAACATCGGCGTGTTCAGCGCGAGCACCGGCGACGTCTCGGTGACGCCGTAGCCCTCGAGGATGCGCAGGCCGAACTTCTCGTTATAGGCCCGCCGGGTCTCCACCTTCACCGGCTCGGCTCCGGCCACGACATAGCGCAGGGAGCGGAAATCGTAGGGGTTGGCCATCTTGGCATAGCCGGCGAGGAAGGTGTCGGTGCCGAACAGCGCCGTGGCGTTGGCCGAATAGACCAGTTCGGGGATGATGCGGTAATGCAGGGGCGAGGGGTAGAGATAGACCTTCACGCCGTTGACCAGCGGCAGGATGAGGCCGCCGGTCAGCCCGAAGGAATGGAACACCGGCAGCACGTTGAAGACGATGTCACCCGGGCCGAAATCGATGCGGGCGCCGATCTGGGCGATATTCGAGAGGATGTTGCGGTGGGAGAGGACGACGCCCTTCGGCGTGCCTTCCGAGCCCGAGGTGAACAGCACGGCCGCTGATGCGTCGGGCGAGATCCTGCCGTGCTGGCGTCCGGCGCCGAAATAGCCGGCGAGCTTGTCGGCGGCGGTGACGCCCTTGCGCAGGTCCTCCAGCCAGACGAACTTCACATGGGCCTCCAGCGCGGCGACCACCTCTTCAAGCCGCCCCTTCTCCACGAAGGCGCGCGAGGAGAGCACTGTGCGGATCTCGGCCGTCGTGCAGGCCGAGATCAGGTTGGCCTTGCCGGCCGAGAAGTTCAGCATGGCCGGGACGCGGCCGATCGCCTGCAGCCCGAAGAACGTCACCGCGACGGCGTTGGCGTTGGGCAGCAGCACGCCGACATGTTCGCCCGGCCCGGTGAAGCCCCGGAACTTGCGGCCGAGCACCTCGATGGCGATCAGCAGGCGCTTGTAGGTCAGCGGGCCGGTGACCGGGTCTTCGAGGATGACCCGGCTCGGCCGGAACTTGCGCGAGGCGGCGGCCAGGGCCTGGAAGAGGGTCTGGTCGGTCGAGCTCGTCTTGTAGATGAGGTCCGACATCACGTCGTAGAGCGCGGCGCCGGCGGCCTGGCGGCGCTTGCGGCCGCGCAGCGTCTCGTCGATCGCCAGCCGCTGCGGTTCCGTGAAGGTGACGACCACCTTGGGAAACCAGCGGCGCGACACCTTGCCGGGGCCGAGCCGGGTGAAATAGGTGCGTTCGAGGCCGTCGATACGCACCGGCACGATCTCGGCCTGCGACTTGTCGGCGATCAGGCCGGCGCCGTCATAGACCTTCATCAGCGAGCCGGTGACGGTGAGGCGCCCTTCGGGAAAGATCACCAGCGTGTCGCCGGCTTTCACCGCGTTGATCAGGCTGCGGGTGGCGAGCGGCTTGGTGGGGTCGAGCGGGAAGGCGCGGCAGAGCTTCAGGAACGGCTTGACCCACCAGGCCCTGGCGATGGTGTGGTCGATGGCGAAGACCGGGTCCTTGTCGAGCAGCGCCAGGATGAGCGGCGCGTCGAGGAAGCTGACATGATTGATCGCGATGATGCGGCGGGGCGTGTCGGTTTCGAGGTTCTCGATGCCCCTGACCTCGACCCGGAACAGCAGGCGGTAGATCAGCAGCGTGACGTCGCGCACCAGGCTCATCGGCAGGATGGCGAGGAAGACCAGGCCGGCGGCGACGTCGAGCACCGCGAGGCCGAGCAGCGCCATCGGCGAGGTAAGCCCGAAGCGCGACTGCAGGAGAGCGAGGCCGCCCGCGCCGACGCTCATGAACAGGGCGGAGAGCACGTTGCCGCCGGCGATCACGCGGGCCCGCTCGTCCTTGGGCGACCAGGCCTGCACGGCGGCATAGATCGGCACCACGAAGAGGCCGGCGCCGACCGCCATCACGCCGAGCGCCAGCGTCATGTGCACGCCCGAGCCGGTGTGGAGATAGTCGACGAAGGGCAGCGGCGTGGCCGAGGCGGTGGTTCCGAGCGCAATCCAGGCGACGTCGAGGCCGACGAGGCCCATCAGGATGCAACCGATCGGCGTGAGCAGCACGATGGTGCGGCCGGCCGACAGGCGGGCGGCGAGCACCGAGCCGACGGCGATGCCGATGGAGAACGATGTGGTGAACAGCGTGTTCACGGTCTCGTCGCCGCCGATCACGCTGTGGGCGAGGGACGGTGTCAGCGAAAGCATGACGATGCCGCTCATCCAGAACCAGGCGACGGCGATCGAGCCGGTCATCAGGCGCCGGTCCCGCGCGAGGAGGCCGACCAGCCCCCAGCTCGAGCGGATGACGTTCCAGTCGATCTTGAGCGTCGGCGCCGCCTCGCCGGTGGGCGGGATGCCGCGGGAGAACAGCCAGCACGCGAGCGCGACGGCGACCATGATGCCCGCGACCACGATGCTGTCGAGGTGCGGCGCGACGAAGCCGGCGCCGATGATGCCGATCAGGATCGAGAGGAAGGTGCCGGCCTCGATCAGTCCGTTGCCGGCGGGAAGCTCGTCCGGCGCCAGCTGGTCCGGCAGCATGCCGTATTTCACCGGCGTGAACAGCGTTCCCATGATGCCGAGGGTGAGCATGCTGGCGAGCAGGATCGGCGCGGAATGAACGGCGAAGCCGAAGGCGGCGATGGCGACGATGGCGATCTCGGCGAGCTTGATCGCCCGCGCCACGCGCGCCTTGTCGAAACGGTCGGCGAGCTGGCCGGCAAGGCCGGACAGGAACAGGCCGGGCAGGACGAGGAAGGCGCCCGCGATCGAGACGAAGCTGTCGCCGCCGGCCATCGGCGCGGTTTCGGCGATGCCGTAGACGGCGAGGATCGTCAGGGCCTGCTTGATGAAATTGTCGTTGAAGGCGCTGAAGAACTGGCACCAGAACAACGGTGCGAAGCGGCGGGCCGACATCAGCGATGAGAGCATGGACGGGTTCCTGGCGAGAACGTCACGACCGAAGTTAGTGAGCGAACACTAACTTGGATGGGGACATGCGTCAATATCGTGGCGAAATTGTCGCTATGCCGTGCGGCGGCGCACGGGCCGAGGCCAGATGGACCGGGGGTTCGACGCGCCTCGCCCCTTGAGCGGTGGCCCTGTTCCAGGTCGGCCTGCGAAGCGCGGATCCGTCACGCCTTGGCGAGCAAAGCGAGAAAGGCATCTCCGTAGCGTTCGAGCTTGGCCTGGCCGACGCCGGGCAGCGCGAGGAATGCCGCGCGGCTGGCGGGCCTCTCCGTCGCCATGGCGCGCAGGGTGGTGTCGGCGAACACCATATAAGGCGGGATGCCCTGTCCGCGGGCGAGGCGGGCCCGCTCGGCGCGCAGGGCCTGGAACAGTGCGGCGTCCGCCTCGGGCAGGGCTTCCTCGACACGGACAGCGCGGCGCTGCTCGGTGCTCTTGCGCGGGCGGTCCCGGCGGAAGACGACGGTCCGCTCGCCGCGGAACACGGCGCGGGCGTCCTCGCCCAGGGTCAGCGCGCCATGGGCGGTGTGGTCGACCTGGATCAGCCCGGCGGCGGTGAGCTGGCGGATGACCGACTGCCAGACCTTGGCGTCGATATCCTTGCCGGCGCCGAACACCGGCTGCTTGTCGTGGCCGAAGCGGACCGCCTTCTCCGTGGCCTTGCCGGTGAGGACGTCGATGACGTGTCCGGCGCCGAACATCTGCCCGGTGCGGTAGACGGCGGCCATCGCCTTGACGGCGGCATCGGTGCCGTCCCAGCTCGCCACCGGGGAAAGGCAGGTGTCGCAATTGCCGCACCGGCCCGGATGGCTTTCGCCGAAATGCGCCAGGATCGCCTTGCGCCGGCAGTCCGTCGTCTCGCAGATGCCGAGCAGCGCGTTGAGCTTGCCGAGTTCGACCCGCTTGACCGGATCGGGGGCGCTGCCCTCCTGGATCATGCGGCGGCGCTGGACGACATCGGCCATGCCGTAGCTCATCCAGGCCTCGGACGGCTGGCCGTCGCGGCCGGCGCGTCCCGTCTCCTGATAATACGCCTCGACCGAGGCGGGAATGTCGAGATGGGCGACGTAGCGCACGTCGGGCTTGTCGATGCCCATGCCGAAGGCGACGGTCGCCACCAGGCAGAGCCCGTCCTCGCGCAGGAAGGCATCCTGGTTGGCGCTGCGCACGGCGGCGTCGAGCCCGGCGTGATAGGGCAAGGCGCGGATGCCCTGTCCGCTCAGCCACTGGGCGGTCTCCTCCACCTTGGCGCGCGAGAGGCAATAGACGATGCCGCTGTCGCCGACATGGCGCGACAGGAAGGCCAGCAATTGCTGGCGGGCATTGTCGCGCTCGACGATGGCGTAGCTGATATTGGGCCGGTCGAAGCTGGTGGCGAACATCCGGGCATCGCCGAGCCCGAGCCGCTCGACGATGTCGGCGCGGGTCACCGGGTCGGCGGTGGCGGTGAGGGCGATGCGCGGCACCCCGGGGAACAGCTGGGTGAGCTGGCCGAGATCGCGGTATTCCGGCCGGAAATCATGGCCCCACTGGCTGACGCAATGGGCTTCGTCGATGGCGAAAAGCGCGATCTGCGTATCGGCGATCAGATTCCTGAACCCCGGCGTCGCCACCCGCTCCGGCGCGACATACAGCAGGTCGAGCCTGCCCTCGCCGAGGTCGCGGCTGGTCTTGGCCGCCTGCTCGCGCGACAGCGAGGAATTGAGCGCAGCGGCGCGCACGCCCGCCTGTTTCAGGGCCTCGACCTGGTCGCGCATCAGGGCGATCAGCGGCGAGACGACGATGCCGACGCCGGGGCGGCACAGGGCCGGGACCTGGTAGCAGACCGATTTGCCGGCACCGGTCGGGAACAGCACGACGGCATCGCCGCCCGCGGTGACGTGGCGGACGACGGCTTCCTGCTGTCCACGGAAGGCGGCATGCCCGAAGACGTCGCGCAGAACCGCGAGCGGATCCTTCAGCACGGGAGGCGAGACGGTGATGGCGAGGTTCCTCGTTTCGGCCGCCGCCTTCTTGGACCACCGCTTCGGCGCGGGCAAGCCCTTCGGCATGAGGCGGCCTCGCCGTCCCCATCGATAATGGAAATGCCCCGCCTGCAGGAAGGGAAGAGGTCGATCGGTGATCGACCTCCTCGGCTCGCGGCGATCGTCGGGGCTATGGAGTGTCGATCCCCGATCGACATGGACGCGCCGCGTTTGCGGGAAGGAAGAGGTCGATCGGTGATCGACCCTTGGCTTGCACCGCGGCCCAACTCCCGGCCAGGGAACGATCCGCCCTCCGACATTGTTTCTGCGCAGCGAAGGCGTATCGTCGCCGGTGATTAGTGGTGACGCCATCACGACGCATCGCTATGGTCCCGTCGGAACGCTCATCGAGGATATTTGCAATGCCTTCCAAACTCCAACAATTGCGGGACATGACGGTCGTCGTCGCCGATACCGGCGATTTCGACGCCATCCGCGATCTCAAGCCGATCGACTGCACGACCAATCCGAGCCTGCTGCTGAAGGCGGCGCAGATGCCGGGCTACGCGCATCTGATCGACGAAGCTCTCGCCTGGGGCAACAAGCAGGGCGGCGCCAAGGAAGCGATCGTCGCGGCGGTCGGCGACCGGCTCGCCGTGTCCTTCGGCTCCGAGCTCACCAAGATCGTGCCCGGCCGCGTTTCCACCGAGGTGGACGCGGATCTCTCCTTCGATACCGAGGGAAGCATCAAGAAGGCCCATGCGATCATCGCCGATTACCAGGCGCGCGGCGTGTCGCGCGATCGCGTCCTGATCAAGCTCGCCTCGACCTGGGAAGGCATCCGGGCCGCCGAGGTGCTGCAGAAGGAGGGCATCGACTGCAACCTCACGCTGCTGTTCTCGCTCGCCCAGGCGCTCGCCTGCGCCGATGCCGGCGTGTTCCTGATCTCGCCCTTCGTCGGCCGCATCCTCGACTGGCACGTCAAGGCTGAAGGCCGCACCTTCACCCCGGAAGAGGATCCGGGCGTGCTCTCCGTGCGCAGCATCTATGCCGCCTACAAGTCGCGCGGCGTCAAGACGGTGGTGATGGGCGCCTCCTTCCGCTCCACCGGCGAAATCGAAGCGCTCGCCGGCTGCGACCGGCTGACGATCTCGCCCGATCTCCTCAAGAAGCTCGACGCGGACCAGGGCACGCTCGTGCGCCAGCTCTCGCCGGAGAATCCCGGCCCGGCGCCGGAGATCCAGTCCTATGACGAGAAGGCCTTCCGCTGGGCCATGAACGAGGATGCGATGGCGACGGAAAAGCTTTCCGAAGGCATCCGCACCTTCGCCAAGGACCTCCACAAGCTGCGCGAGCTCATCACGCAGCGTCTCGACGGTGCGGCCAAGGCGGCTTGAGCAGGGCGTTCACCCAGGACGGCCAGGAAGGGGAGGGCGCCGGCGTCCTTCCCGAGCGGCCGGTCAGTGCCGAACGCAATCTCGTCACCGGCCGCGGGCTGGCGCTGATCGAAGCGGAGCTGCGCCATTTTCGCGCGGCGTTCGCCTCGGCGGAAGCGGCGGCGGACCGGACCGCCATGGGCAATGCCGCGCGGGACATCCGCTATTGGGCGGCGCGCCGCGCCACGGCCGAGCGCGTCGCCGCGATCGGCTCGAATGCGGGCATCCGCTTCGGCATGGCCGTGACCCTGCAGTATGGCGACGGCCGCAAGGTCGTCTGGCGCATCGTCGGCGAGGACGAGGCCGATGCCGCCGCCGGGCGAATCAGCCATGCCTCGCCCCTCGCGCGGGCGCTCTACGGCAAGGACATCGGCGAAGAGGTCCGCCTCGGGCCGCAAAAGGCCGAGATCGTCGCGATCGACACGAGCGAGGAAGATGCCGGTGCGTCCGGCGCTGCGCTCATGGAATGAGCCGGTCCGCCCGCAACCGCTCGAACAGCGCGAAGAAGGCGTCGTCGGTCGGCTGAAAGCCGGTGAAGCCGAGGCGCCGGCTCTTCGACATGTCGGTGACCACCTCGATCGGACGGCCGAGATCGGCATCCGTATGCCAGGGCGATGCCAGGCGGAGCAGGTCGGGTTCCACAAGGCCGTAACGGGCCGCGATGCCGCGCCAGATCGCGGCATCCTCTGCCATTTGCTGTTCCAGCGGGCGAACCGTTCCGTCGAACGCCTCGGCCTCGATGCCGAACCAGCCGGCGATCCTTTCCCACATCCAGCTCCAGCGGAAGACGTCGCCGTCGACGACGTTGAAAGCCTGGTCGGCGGCTCCCGGCGTGGTCGCGGCCCACAGCATGTGCCGGGCCAGCAGCTTGGCGTCCGTCATGTCCGTCAGGCTCTTCCATTGCGCTTCCACGCCCGGGAATCGGAAGGGACGGCCGGTTTCACGGCAGATCGTCGCATAGACCGCCAGCGTCGTACCCATGTTCATCGCATTGCCGACGGCCTTGCCGATGACGGTGTGGGGGCGATGGACGCTCCAGGCGAAGCCGTCGCGCGCGGCTGCGGCGAACACCTCGTCCTCCTGGGCATAGTAGAAGTTGTCGATGTCGAGCCGGCCCTGTTCCTCGCGGAACGGCGTCTGCGGCAGGCTGCCTTTGCCATAGGCCTCGAACGGGCCGAGATAGTGCTTGAGGCCGGTGACGAGCGCGACGTGGCGGACCGAGCCCGCCGGCCGCAGCGCATCCAGGAGATGGCGGACCATCGCCGCATTGACCCGGATGTTTTCCTTCTCGGTCGCCTGCCGCAGCCAGGTGGCGATGACGACGTGGGACGGTCGAAGCCCGGCCAGGGCTTCACCGACGGAGGCGGGATCGAGCAGGTCGGCACGGATCGCCGTCACGCCGGGTTGCGGAACGGGATTGCGTGCCAGTCCCGAGACCTGCCAGCCGTCCTCGCCGAAGATGTCGGCCGTCGCGCTGCCGATGATGCCGGTGACGCCTGCGATCAAAACATGTTTCGACATGGCTGCTCCTTGCCGTTCCCGAATTTGGCCCGGACCGTAGCCGTTTCGTCGATCCCGTTCTAGAAGGCACCCGAGAGGGACATAGACACCAGGGGGTAACCATCATGCAGCCCGGCACGCCGGATCACGAATGGCGCGAAGACTGCTCGCCGCGGCGGGTCCTGGCAATCTTCTCGAGCAAATGGACCAGCATGGTCCTCCACGCGCTCGATACGCGGCTCGGCGGATGCGCGCGGACGGGCGTCCTGCTGCGCAGCCTGCCCGGCATTTCCAAGAAGATGCTGACGCAGACCCTGCGCGAGATGGAGACCGCCGGCCTCCTCACGCGGCACGTCCACGGCACGGTACCCCCGGCCGTCGAGTACACGCTCACCCCGCTCGGCCGGCGCTTCGTCGAGCCGATCGAGCTGCTCTATGGATGGGCGCGCGAGAACGAGGACGCGCTGGATGCGCTGAGGTCCGGCGCAAGGCGGTGATGCACCGCCCCGCTGCCGGCCTTCCTCGACATCCCCGCGAGACGTTCTTCAGTCTTCCGGGAAGCCGCCCAGATGGCTCTGGGAGTAATTCTGGATGCCGATGCGCTCCACCAGGTCGAGCTGGGTCTCGAGGAAGTCGATATGGCCTTCCTCGTCCGTCATCAGTTCCTTGAACAGGTTCTCGGAGACGAAATCCTGCACCGAGCGGCAATATTCGGCGGCTTCCTGATAGAGAGCACGGGCCTCGCGCTCCGCCGCGAGGTCACATTCCAGGATTTCCTTCACCGTCTGGCCGATCCTCAGGGGATCGAGCGTCTGCATGTTGGGAAAGCCCTCGAGGAAGAGGATGCGCGTCGTCAGCTTGTCGGCGTGCTGCATTTCCTCGATCGACTCGGCGCGCCACTTCTTGGCAAGGCCGAGCAGGCCCCAATTATCGAAGATGCGATAATGCAGCCAATATTGGTTGATCGCCGTCAACTCGCTGCGCAGCGCCTTGTTCAGATAATCGATGACCTTCTTGTCGCCCTGCATCGGATCGCTTCTCCTGTTTCGTCGGAACTTTCAGATTAGAAGAATTCTAAAATAAGGCAAGCTGGCCACGACGAAAAGTTGAGCCGGCTGATTTTCGCCGCTGCCACGGCAGCGGGCGCGGAGGCGTGCGGAGGCCTTCCTTCAGGGATATCGCGCCGGCGCCCAGGCAAAAGCCGGGCATGGCTCCGACGCAGTTTATTTTCATTCTAAACTGCTGATTTATAACGATTCCATAGTTCGTCCGAGGCATTGACAAGCGGGCGGTGGCCGTCCAAATGAGGGCCGTTGCACGCCTCCGAACGATAGAGCCCATGATCGTTTGCTCCTGCCGCGTCCTGACAGACAAGGATTTCGCCAGCACGCTCGAAACCGAGCTGCCGGGCTGTCCGCGTTCGGCGGTCGACGCCTATCGCTGCCTGGGCTGCGGCCCGGAATGCGGGCGCTGCCTGATCACCGTCCGCCGCATCCTCGCCGATGCCCGCGCTGCCGCACGCTGCCATGACTGCGTCGAGGAATGCGCCTTGCGCGATATCGTTGAGGCGGGAGAAGCGCAGCTCCTGGACGCCGCGGAATAGGCCGGTGACCTCGCTCATTTGGGCAAGCCCCTCCTTGCAACGAAGTTGCGCGTCGCGGGAACCGTGCCACAATTAAGCCTTTCGCAGTCGGCATAGGCGCTCCATGCCTCATCCGGGTGATCATGCGGTTCGCGCCGGCCTCGCCGCCCATCTCCGGGCGCTCTGGCGCTTCGGGCTCGTGCTGTCGGGCAGCGGCCAGACGGCCGAGGAACTCGTGCAGGCGACCTGCCTGCGCGCCCTGGAGAAATCCTCGCAGTTCATTCCCGACACCCGCCTCGACCGCTGGCTGTTCGCGATCATGCGTTCGATCTGGCTCAACGACATCCGGGCCAGGAAAGTGCGCAATCCCGTGGAACTGGAGGAAGCCGAATCCGTGCTGGTTTTCGACGGCGAGCACAATTTTCAGACGAATATTCTCGCTGCCCAGGTGTTGAAGGAGGTACAGGCGCTGCCCGCTGCGCAGCGGGAGACCGTGTTTCTCGTTTATGGGGAGGGGCTGAGCTATGCAGAAGCGGCGGTGGTGCTCGACGTGCCTATCGGCACCGTCATGAGTCGCTTGGCCTCGGCGCGGGCGCGGCTTTCCCATTTGAACGAGGACGCGCCATGAGTTCGGATGAGGAGAGCGTGAACAGCATGAGCGCAGACGACGCCACCCTCGTCGCGTTCCTCGACGGCGCACTGCCGGAGGCGGAGCGCGCGCAGGTCGAGCGCCGCATTGCCGCCGAGCCGGCGCTGAAGGCGCGGCTCGACATGCTGGCGGCCGGCTCACGGCCTTTCCGCGAGGCCTATGCCGCGCTCGACGCCCATGCGCCGATGGGCAGGCTCGAGGCGATGCTGGCGGAAAGCCTGGCGGCCGAGCCCGCGCCTGCGGCCTTGCCGATGGCGGCGCCGGCCGCGGCGAACCGCAATGTCCGGCTTTTCCGTCCGGCCGCCGTCGCGGCGGGCCTCGCTCTGTTCCTGATCGGGGCGGGCGTCGGCCATTTCGTTCCGGCCGGCCTGTGGCCCTTCGCCGTCCAGAACGGCGCCCAGGAGGGCGCCGATGCCTGGCGCTCGGCGGTGGCGCAATATTGGGGCCTGACGACGTCGCAGACCCTGGTCGCCATGCAGCACGACGCGGCCGCCACCGACCGCGACCTTGCAACCGCCACCGCCAAGCTCGGCTTCCCGCTGACCCCCGACAAGGTCGCCCTGCCGGCGCAGGACCTCAAGCGCGTGGAACTCTTCCATTACGACGGCGCGCCGCTCGTCGAGATCGCCTATCTCGACGAGCTCACCGGGCCGCTCGGCTTCTGCATCTATGCCAACAAGCCGGGAACGCCGGCGCCGCCGACTCTCGAACAGCGCCGTGGCTTCAACATCGTCCACTGGTCCGACGCGCAGCGCTCCTACATGCTGATCGGCAATGGTCCGGAGGAGATCATGCAGAAGATCGCCGCGATCCTGGCCAGGCAGGTCTCCGCCTAGGGGCTGAACGACGCTTACGGGGTGCAATTCTCCCCGGAGCGCGGATGTCCTTTCGATAGGCGCCAAAACTTACAAAATGGTGTGATTTTTCTTCGCCCGGCCGGGAGAAGGCGGCTGATCCTATTTTGAAATTCCTCTTTGGCACGGATCGTGCTTGCCAAGGCGACGGGATGGGCGGATCCTCACACTGGAGCTTTTCCAAACAGGAATTGACAGACGCTGCATTCTTTGATCGACTGGTCAAAACACGACAAGAGCCAGAGGTAAAGATGACTGCACGACCTGACATCGCGCCGGGCCGGCTCGATTCCGGCACGCTGACGCGCAATTTCTCCGACCTTCATCCGGCTTTCGACCGGCACGAGGCGAGGGTGGCGGCGGAACGCTGCCTGTTCTGCTACGACGCCCCGTGCATCAAGGCCTGTCCGACCTCGATCGACATTCCCCTCTTCATCCGCGAGATCATGACCGGCAACACGGTCGGCGCGGCGCGCACTATCCTCGATGCCAATATTTTCGGCGGCATGTGCGCCCGCGTGTGCCCGACCGAGACGCTGTGCGAGGAGGCCTGCGTCCGCGAGGCGTCAGAAGGGCGCGCGGTGGAGATCGGCAACCTCCAGCGCTACGCCACGGACGATCTCTTCGCCCGCGGGCGGCAGCTGTTCAAGCGGGGCGCGCCGACCGGCCGCCGGGTGGCGGTGGTCGGGGCAGGGCCGGCGGGCCTGTCCTGCGCGCATCGGCTCGCCACGCTCGGCCATGAGGTCGTGGTCTACGAGGCGCGGGAGAAATCCGGCGGCCTCAACGAGTTCGGCATCGCCGCCTATAAGAGCACCGAGGATTTCGCGCAGCGCGAGATCGACTATATCCTCGCCGTCGGCGGCATCACCGTCGAATATGGCAAGCGCCTCGGCCGCGACGTTCAGCTCGAGGACCTCGTCGCCGGCTTCGACGCCGTCTTCCTCGGTATGGGGCTGGGCGACACCAACGAGCTCGGCCTGGACGAGGAGATCGAGGGCGTCGTCGAGGCGGTGGACTACATCGCCGGGCTCCGCCAGGCGGAGGACCTCGCAATGCTGCCCGTCGGCCGGCGGATCGTGGTGATCGGCGGCGGCATGACCGCGATCGACATCGCCTCGCAGACCAAGCGCCTCGGTGCGGAGAACGTCACCATCGTCTACCGCCGCGGCCAGGCGCAGATGAACGCCTCGGAGTACGAGCAGGAAGTGGCGCAGACCGACGGCGTCCTCATCCGCCATTGGCTCCGCCCCTCGCGCCTGGTCGCCGAGGACGGACAACTCGTCGGGATCGAGCTCGAATATACCAGCGAGGAGGGCGGCAGGCTGATCGGCACGGGCGAGACGCTGGTGCTGGAATGCGACCAGCTCTTCACCGCCATCGGCCAGGCCTTCCTGCCCCAGGAGGTCGGCGGCATCGCTCTCGCCTTCGAGAAGGGACGGCTTGCCGTCGATGCCGAGCGGCGCACATCCGTGCCCGGCATCTGGGCGGGCGGCGACTGCGTCGCCGGCGGGCAGGATCTCACCGTGGCCGCCGTCGAGGACGGCAAGCAGGCCGCGTTGTCGATCGACCGCGCCCTGAAGGCGAAGATCGTGACGGCAGCGGCGTGAGGGAATAATCAGATGGCCGATCTCAGCACCAATTTCCTCGGTATCAAGTCACCCAACCCGTTCTGGCTCGCTTCGGCGCCGCCGACCGACAAGGAATACAACGTCGTCCGCGCCTTCAAGGCCGGATGGGGCGGCGTGGTCTGGAAGACGCTCGGCGAGCAGGGCCCGCCTGTCGTCAACGTCAACGGGCCGCGCTACGGCGCCTGGCACAGCCAGGACCGCCGCGTCATGGGCTTCAACAATATCGAGCTGATCACCGACCGCCCGCTCGAGGTCAATCTGCGCGAGATCAAGCAGGTCAAGCGCGACTGGAAGGACCGCGCCCTGATCGTCTCGCTGATGGTCCCCTGCGAGGAGCAGGCCTGGAGGTCGATCCTGCCCTTCATCGAGGACACCGAGGCTGACGGCATCGAGCTCAATTTTGGCTGTCCGCACGGCATGTCCGAGCGCGGCATGGGCTCGGCGGTCGGCCAGGTGCCGGAATATGTCGAGATGGTCGCGCGCTGGTGCAAGCAATATACGCGCATGCCGGTCATCGTGAAGCTGACGCCGAACATCACCGATGTCCGCAAGCCCGCCGATGCCGCCAGACGCGGCGGCGCCGATGCCGTCTCGCTGATCAACACCATCAACTCGATCGTGTCGGTCGACATCGACAACATGCGTCCCTGGCCCAACACCGACGGCTACGGCACCCATGGCGGCTATTGCGGCGCGGCGGTGAAGCCGATCGCGCTCAACATGGTCTCCGAGATCGCCCGGGCCGAGGCAACGCGCGGCATGCCGATCTCCGGCATCGGCGGCGTCGAGACCTGGCGCGACGCGGTGGAATATATGGCGCTCGGCTGCGGTACGGTGCAGGTGTGCACCGCGGCCATGGTCTACGGCTTCAAGATCGTGCAGGAGATGATCTCGGGCCTGTCCGACTGGATGGACGAGAAGGGCTACGCGTCCGTCGATCAGATCGTCGGCCGCGCGGTTCCGCGCGTCACCGACTGGCAGAACCTCAACCTCGATTATATCGTCAAGGCGCAGATCGACCAGGACCTGTGCATCAAATGCGGCCGCTGCCACATCGCCTGCGAGGACACCTCGCACCAGGCGATCACCAACATGGTCGACGGCGTGCGCAAGTTCGAGGTGATCGACGAGGAGTGCGTCGGCTGCAATCTGTGCGCCGTGGTCTGCCCGATCGAGAACTGCATCACCCTGCAGCCCCTCACCAGCGGCGTCGATCCGCGCACCGGCAAGCCGGTCGGCGGCCATATGACCTGGAAGGAGCATCCCAACAATCCGGCGGTGTGGGCGAAGGTCGCCGAGCCCGCGGAGTGAGGCCGCCCGTCATCGTCATTCCGGGGCGTCCGCAGGGCGCGCCCGGAACCCATGAACGCCATCTTCGCAAGGTCATGGATGTGGGTTGCGGTCCTCCGCTGCGCTCCGGCCGGAATGATGCATCGTGAGCATCGCCGATGAGTTGGACGCCGCGGCGCAGGCCGCGGGTCTTTCGCTGCGCGGGATTTTCCACCCGGTCGCGGCGGATGGCGTTCCGGACGCGGCGGTGCAGACCCTTGTCATGCTCGGATGGATCGGCGGCGCCCAATGGCACGCTTTCGCGGCGTCGCCCGAAGCCGGCGACGGGCAGCCGCATCCGCTCGATCGCTGGTCCAGGCGCGTGATCGATGCCCTGGCCGAGGCGTTCGGGGCGGTTTCCTTCTACCCCTTCGGCGGGCCGCCCTATCTGCCGTTCCAGCGCTGGGCGCAGCGCGGCGACAATGTGTACCCGTCTCCGCTCGGCATCTTCATCCATCCCGTCCACGGCCTCTGGCACAGCTATCGCGGCGCGCTCGGCTTCCCGGCGCGGCTCGACCTGCCGCCGCGTGGGACGGGGGCCAGCCCCTGCCAGACCTGTGAAGGCCGGCCTTGTCTCTCGGCTTGCCCGGTCGGCGCCTTCACGACCGGCGGCTATGACGTCGATCGCTGCGCCGCCCATGTGAAATCCGATGCCGGCGAGCCTTGCAGGATGGGTGGATGCCTGGCGCGCCGGGCCTGTCCGGTGGGGGCGGAACGGCGCTACGGGACGGACGGAGCGTCCTTCTACATGGCGGCCTTCGTCGCGGCGCGGTGACGGTCCTGCTCCGGACGTTTGCCGACCTTGCCGTCATCCCCGGCGAGCCGCGCAGCGGCGAGGGAAGCAACCATAATCGTTCATGGTGTTTTTTCTTGCCAGGGCGAGCGTCTGGCGAGAACGGTATTTGCGTAGATGAGAAGCTTTCTGGCGCATGCGACCATGGCCTGCTTTTTGGTTTTGCCAGCAGTGATGAGGCGCTTGTAGACGGCTTTGAGTTGCGGGTTCCAAAAATGGGCAGCGGGGACGGCAGCGCCGTAGAGAGCTTTGCGGACTCTGGCCCTGCCGCCGGCAATGCGTCGTTGGCCGTGGCTGTCGCCGCTGTCGCAATCGAAGGGGGCGAGGCCGGCCAGGGCAGCGATCCGCTCGCGTGAGAGGGTTCCCAATTCGGGCATGGCGATCACAAGGGTGATTGCCGTGCGCGAGCCGATGCCGGGAATGGAGAACAGCAGTTCGTATTTCTCGGCGAGATCGGGATATTGCTTGAGGTGATCGCGCAGCCGCCGCTCCTCGACGCCGCTTTGCAGACGACAGCGGCGGATGTCGGCCTCGATCATGCGTCGGACACGCTTGTCCTTGCAGTGCTCGAGGCGTGTTTTATGGCGCGCCTCGTCCGCCTCGATCTGCTCCAGATGCACCAGCGTGTCCCACAAGGCGGTCAGGCGGGGATCCGGCTTGTGGGTTCGCCCGCCCAGAATCGCGGTGAAGGCTGCGATCAGAACCGCGTCGATGCGATCATTCTTGGCCCGCTGCAGCCGGGCCTTGGCGAAAGCCCGCATCTGGATAGGCTGATGCAGGATCACCTCGAAGCCCGCCTGGCGCAGAGCCTGGGCGATGCCCCGCTCATAGCCGCCGCTGGCCTCCATGCCGACGCGTGTCACGCCCTGGGCCTTGAAGCGCTCCACCACGGCTTGCCAGCCGGCCGCATCGTTTTCATCCGCCCACACGCCACTCTGATTGTGAATGGCGCTGTCCAGCTTGGCCTTGCCGACATCGATGCCGGCTGAGCGGCCGGCGTCTTTGACGGGGGCGGCCGCCGCCGGCTCGGAGCGTTCGATGCCTCCTTTTTTGACGGAGCCAGCTTTTACCGTGCTGGCCTGACTGATTTTGGACTTTGTGCTAAGTTTGCCCATCTTCGTCTCCCCAACCTTGCTACGCGAACCCGAGGTTCGATCAACCACACGGGGTGAAGGAAGAGGCGATCACGATCCAGCTTCCCCACAGCCCCAGGGCTTCGGGAATCACGATCCGATGATCGCCGCCGGGCCTGGGGTGGCCACCCCAGGCCCGGCGCCTCTACAAGGCGAGACAATTTTGGCAGATTTTGATTATACAAGGGGATCCATGGGCCAGAACGCGACCGCTCTACGCCATGGATCCCCTTCCCTCGCCGCTGCGCGGCTCGCCGGGGATGACGATCCGGCTCAGTCCGAAGCGGCCTGGAGCCCGGCCGCCTCGGACAGCACGCCGCGCAGGATCGTCTCCGTCAGCGAGCGCCGCGTATCCTCATAGAAGGCCTCGTCCGAAAGGTCCTTGCCGGTGATGGCGCTGATCTGGACGGCGAAGTCGGCGTAATGCTGGGTCGTCGCCCAGATCATGAACAGGAGATGATGCGGCTCGATCGGGCGCAGCCGGCCGTCGGCGATCCAGCCGCGGATGATCGCCACCTTGTCTTCGACGACCTCGGTCAATTCGGTGGCGAGCACCTGCTTGAGATGCGGGGCGCCCTGCATGATCTCGATGGCGAACAGGCGCGAGGCATCGGGATAGCGGCGGGAGCAGTCGAGCTTCTGCCCGATATAGGCGGTGAGGGCGCTGGCGGGATCGCGGACGGCGTCGAGTTCGGCGAGCGGGCTGAGCCACACCGACAGCGTGCGGGTCAGCACCGCCGCATAGAGCGCTTCCTTGCTGCGGAAATAATAGAGAAGGTTGGTCTTCGACATCCCGGCGCCCTCGGCGATCTGCTCGATGCGGGTGCCGCGCAATCCGTGCCGGGCGAAGGCTGAGAGGGCGCTGTCGAGGATCTTGTCGATATTGGCCGCGCCCGCTTTGGTCTTATGACGTTGTCCGGCGGCTGCTTCACCTGTCGCCATCATGTCGTTCCATTCTCTGCATGAAATATATACATGCTCAGAAAGAAGGCGGCGTGCAAGCCGTAACCAGTTCGCAGGGCTCCTCGCCGATATTGCGGAAGCGGTGCGGCTCGCGGCTGTCGAAGTAATAGGCGTCGCCGGGGCGCAGGACCGTCTTGTCCTCGCCGACAGTGACCTCCAGTTCGCCGCGCAGGACGATGCCGCATTCCTCGCCCTGGTGGTGGAGCAGGACCTTGCCCGAATCCGCGCCCGGCGCGTAGCGCTCGGCCAGCATTTGCAGCGCGCGTCCCCTGAGATCCGAGCCGACCTGGCGGTAGGAGACGCGACCGCGCCCGATCTCCATCAACTCGTCGCTGCGATAGAACACCTTCCGCCCCGGATTGGCTTCGAGCGCGAAGAATTCGGCGAGGCCAATCGGCACGGCGTCCAGCACGCGCTTGAGCGCGCCGACCGAGGGGTTCACCGCATTGGATTCCATCAGGGAGATCGTCGCGTTGGAGATGCCGGCCAGCTTGGCGAGCTGGCGCTGCGACAGGCCGCGCGCTTCGCGCACGCGGCGCAGCAGGGACCCGACATCGACGTTCTGCATGGACGGCTTTCCGGCGGAGGCTGTTTAGACTGTTTAATATCCTGAACGGAATTGGCAATTCCGTTTTACATTCAAGCGGGTGCCGCTCGGGAAGAAAACGTCTGTTTTCAGGCGGCGGAGAGGGCTAGAAGTAGGGGTACAGGCTGGCCGCGGCGAAGGCCGCGCCGCAGACCGTCGCGCCGCCGCGAGGATATGGCGCGGCATGCCGATTCGAGACAGAGCTGGAGCAGCTCGAGGAGCCGGGCTCCCGTCAGGGGACGGGGCGCGGCAGATCCCGGAGGACGACACATGAATGCCCCGACGCGCGTGCCCAACAACCTCGAAGCCTTCTGGATGCCGTACACGGCGAACCGGCAGTTCAAGTCCAATCCGCGCATGTTCGTCGCGGCCAAGGACATGCATTACACCACCTCCGACGGCAGGCAGGTGCTCGACGGCACCGCGGGCCTGTGGTGCTGCAATGCCGGCCATTCGCGGCCGAAGATCGTGGAAGCCATCCAGAGCCAGGTCGCCGAACTCGACTATGCGCCGGCCTTCCAGATGGGCCATCCCAAGGCCTTCGAGCTCGCCTCGCGCCTTGTGCAACTGACGCCCCAGGGCATGGACCATGTCTTCTTCACCAATTCGGGCTCCGAGGCGGTCGACACCGCCCTCAAGACGGCGCTGGCCTATCACCGCGTGCGCGGCGAGGGATCGCGCTTCCGCCTGATCGGCCGCGAGCGCGGCTATCACGGCGTCGGCTTCGGCGGCATCTCCGTCGGCGGCATCGTCGCCAACCGCAAGATGTTCGGCACCATGCTGACCGGCGTCGACCACATCCGCCATACGCACGACCTCAGCCGCAACGCCTTCTCGCGCGAGCAGCCCGAATTCGGCGCCGAATATGCCGAGGACCTGGAGCGCGTGATCCAGCTGCACGACGCCTCCACCATCGCCGCCGTCATCGTCGAGCCGGTCGCCGGATCGACCGGCGTGCTGATCCCGCCCAAGGGCTATCTGGAGCGCATCCGCGCCATCTGCGACAAATACGGCATCCTGCTGATCTTCGACGAGGTGATCACCGGCTTCGGCCGCCTGGGCACGCCGTTCGCCGCCGACTATTTCGGCGTCACGCCCGATTTGATGACCGTCGCCAAGGGCATCACCTCGGGCGTCATCCCGATGGGCGCGGTGTTCGTCAAGAAGGAGATCTACGACGCCTTCATGCAGGGCCCGGAGCATCTCATCGAGTTCTTCCACGGCTATACCTATTCGGCCAATCCGGTCGCCTGCGCCGCGGCGCTCGGCACGCTCGACACCTATCACGAGGAAGGCCTGCTCACCCGCGCCGCCGACCTCGCCGCCTATTGGGCGGATGCGGTGCATTCCTTCAAGGGCCTGCCGCATGTCATCGACACCCGCAATCTCGGCCTGATCGGTGCGATCGAGCTCGAGTCGATCGCCGGCCAGCCGACGAAGCGGGCCTTCACGGCCTTCCTGAACGCCTATGAAAAGGGCCTGCTGATCCGCACCACCGGTGATATCATCGCGCTGTCGCCGCCGCTCATCGTCTCGAAGGCCCAGATCGACGAACTGGCCGGCATCCTGACGGATGTGCTGAAGACGCTCGATTGACAGAAGACGTCGGGAACGCAGAGGAAACCATGTCACGTATCGGCAACCTGGTCGGCGGCAAGTCCGTCGACCCCACCAGCGGGCGCTTCGCGCCCGTCTTCAACCCGGCAACCGGCGAGCAGAGCGCGGAACTCGGCCTGTCCTCCGTCGCCGACGTCGACCTCGCCGTGCAGGCGGCCAAGAAGGCCTTCCCGGCCTGGTCGACCATGGCGCCGCTGAAGCGCGCCCGCTTCATGTTCAAGTTCAAGGAACTGCTCGAAGCCAATGCCGACGCTGTCGCCGCGGCGATTTCGAGCGAGCACGGCAAGACCCATTCGGACGCGCTCGGCGAAGTGCAGCGCGGCATCGAGGTGGTCGAATTCGCCTGCGGCATCCCGCACCTGCTCGCCGGCGAGTTCAGCCGCAATGTCGGCCCGGCCATCGACACCTATAATGACCGCCAGGCGCTCGGCGTCGTCGCCGGCATCACGCCGTTCAACTTCCCGGCCATGGTGCCGCTGTGGATGTATCCGGTGGCGATCGCCTGCGGCAACACCTTCGTGCTGAAGCCCTCCGAGCGCGACCCGTCCGCGGCGATGCTGGTCGCCGGCTTCCTGCTGCAGGCCGGCCTGCCCGAGGGCGTACTCAACGTCGTCAACGGCGACAAGGTCGCGGTCGACGCGCTGCTCCACCATCCCGACGTCAAGGCGGTGAGCTTCGTCGGCTCGACGCCGATCGCCCAGTACATCTATGCGACCGCTGCGGCGAACGGCAAGCGCTGCCAGGCGCTCGGCGGCGCCAAGAACCATATGGTGGTGATGCCGGACGCCGACATGGAGCAGGCGGCGGACGCCCTCGTCTCGGCCGGCTACGGCTCGGCGGGTGAGCGCTGCATGGCGATCTCCGTCGCCGTCCCGATCGGCGACAAGACCGCCGACGCCCTGGTCGACCTGCTGCTGCCGCGGATCCAGAAGCTCAAGGTCGGCCCCGCCACCGACGCCCAGGCCGAGATGGGGCCGCTCGTCACCCGGCAGCACAAGGAGAAGGTGCTCGGCTATATCGACGCCGGCGTGAAGGAAGGCGCCGACCTGGTCGTCGACGGCCGCGGCCTCAGCCTGCAGGGCTATGAGAACGGCTATTTCGTCGGGCCGACGCTGTTCGACCGCGTCACCGAGGACATGTCGATCTACAAGGAGGAGATCTTCGGGCCGGTGCTCTCGGTGGTGCGCGCCAGGGATTACGGCCACGCCACCAAGATGATCAACGAGCACGAATATGGCAACGGCACGGCGATCTTCACCCGCGACGGCGACGCCGCCCGCGCCTTCGCCGATTCGATCGAGGTCGGCATGGTCGGCATCAACGTGCCCCTGCCGGTGCCGGTCGCCTATCATTCCTTCGGCGGCTGGAAGCGGTCGCTGTTCGGCGACCATTCGATCTACGGCATGGAGGGCGTGCGCTTCTACACGCGGCTGAAGACGGTAACCTCGCGCTGGCCGACCGGCATCCGCTCGGGCGTCAACCTCAACTTCCCCAGCACGAACTAGGAAGCTTCTTTGGCTGGTGCGGACATTCTGTTCGCTTTTCCTGGCCGGATAAGCTGCCTTCTCCCGAGTCGGGAGAAGGTCCCGGCAGGGGGATGAGGGTCTGAGCTTCGACAGAGATAGCTCGACAGTCGTGCTTGAATTGTCAAAGTTCAGACCCTCATCCGGCGCTCCGCGCCACCTTCTCCCGACCCGGGAGAAGGAAAATCGCGCCATTTCCCGCAAACTTGATGCCTCCAGAGCGCCATTCGCTCCTTTTGCATCGGCGAAGCGATGCCGGATACGTTGCAGCCCCACGGCGCGGTCACGGACCGGCATATCGACGGACGCATCTCGACGAAAAATGGTTGCCTAAAATTTGTCCATACGGTCAATATTGTTGCGGGCACCCAAGGAGGGGTGGCTTTCGAAAGCTGTCTCGCCGCGAGGCGGTCCCTTTGCATTTCATGCCGGACGGTGACTTATCGCCGCTTTGAAAATGGTCTAACGAGGGTATGACAGCCCGTCCGGCGCAAGATCGGCGGGTGGAGGCCGCGGGCCCGACATGGCACGATCATTGCTGTGGTCCGGACGGTCCGATGGCGACGATCCAGGGATAAGGCGGGCATGCAGGTTGAGGGCGTGGAGCGGAATGCGAGCGGGAGACAGGGATCGTCACCGGCCGGCCAGCCCGTGATCTCGGTCGAGGACCTGTCCCTCACCTTCAACACCGGCGACGGCCCGGTCTACGCGCTCTCCAAGGTCGACCTCACCGTCGACGAGGGCGACTTCGTCTCCTTCATCGGCCCTTCCGGCTGCGGCAAGACCACGCTTCTGCGCGTGATCGCCGACCTCGAGCGGCAGACTTCGGGCTCGATCCGGGTCAACGGCCTCAGTCCGGAGCAGGCCCGCCTCGGCCGGCAATATGGCTATGTCTTCCAGGCGCCCGCGCTCTATCCCTGGCGCACGATCGAGCGCAACGTGATGCTGCCGCTGGAGGTGATGGGCTTTTCCGCGGCCGAACGGAAGGAACGCGCGGCGCGCAACCTCGAACTCGTCAACCTCAAGGGCTTCGAGAAGAAGTTTCCCTGGCAATTGTCGGGGGGCATGCAGCAGCGCGCCTCGATCGCCCGGGCGCTGTCCTTCGACCCCAAGCTGATGCTGATGGACGAGCCCTTCGGCGCGCTCGACGAGATCGTGCGCGACAAGCTCAATGACCAACTGCTGCATCTGTGGCGCACGACGCGCAAGACGGTCGTCTTCGTCACCCATTCGATCCCCGAGGCGGTCTATCTGTCTACCCGCATCGTGGTGATGTCGCCGCGGCCGGGGCGCATCATCGACATCATCGACTGCAATTTCCCGCGTGACCGGACGCTCGACATCCGCGAGACGCCCGAGTTCCTCGCCGTCGCCCATCGTGTGCGCGACGGCCTCAGGGCGGGGCACTCCTATGACGACTGAGGCGCTGGCGCTGCCGGCGGGGCGCTCGCCCCGGGGCCGGCTGATGCGGGGGCAGGCGGGGCCGGTCGCCGTCGTCGTGCTGGCGATCGTCGCCGCCTGGTATCTCGCCTGCCTGCCGATGAACTGGGACGCGCTGCAGCGCGCCATGCCCGACGCGGCGAGCCGGACGCTCGCCGAGCAGTTCGTCGCCGCGATCAACCTTCCGGACGGCAAGATCGCCGCGCCGCACCAGATCGTGGCGGCGATGGTGCAGGGCCTCTTTTTCGAGCCCCCCTTCGGACGGCGCAGCCTCGTCTACCATTCCATGATCACGCTCTCCTCGGCTCTGTCGGGCTTCGTCCTCGGCGCGGTGCTGGGTATCATCCTCGCGGTGCTGATCGTGCATTACCGCTCGATGCGCAAGAGCCTGATGCCCTGGGTCATCATCTCGCAGACCATCCCGATCCTCGCGCTGGTGCCCCTGCTCAATGCGGTGCTCGGCCAGCTCGACTTGCCGATCATCGTGCCCAAGGCGCTGATCGCGACCTATCTGTGCTTCTTCCCGGTGACGGTCGGCATGGTCAAGGGGCTGACCTCGCCGGACCCGATGCAACTCGACCTGATGCGCACCTACGACGCCTCGAAGGCGCAGACCTTCTGGAAACTGCGCTGGCCGGCGGCGACACCCTATCTCTTCGCCAGCCTGAAGATCGCCATCGCCGGCTGCATCGTCGGCGCCATCGTGGCGGAAATGCCGACCGGCGCCCAGGGCGGGCTCGGCTCGCGCCTCCTCGCCGGCTACCAGTACAACAATCTGCGGCTCGTGCTGTGGGCGGCGCTGTTCACCGCCGCGCTGCTGTCGGCCGGCCTAATCAGCCTGATCGCCCTAGCCGAGCGGCGCGTGCTTGCCTCCATGGGCGTGGCGGGAGGCGGCCGATGACGGCGTTCCAGTCGCGCGGATGGCTGCTGTCCGGCGTTCTCATCCTCCTCAGCGCCTTCTTCCCGCTCGCGGATGCCGCCGCGCCCGGCTTCGCGCCGCAGGCGGTCCTCTATGCCGCGGCCCTCGTTTTCCTCCTCGTCGGCGGCCGGCGTCGCCCCGGCGGTGCCAGCTTCGCCGCCGCGCTGGTGCTCCTCGTCGCCTCCGCGGCGGCGCTGACGGCGATCGTCCATCGGCCCGACGTGGCGGGCGGCGCCTCATGGGGCTTCTGGCTGAAGGCCGTCGGCCTGTGGCTGGCGTCCTGGATGGCGGTCGACGGCATCGCCGACGGCGAGAAGGCTGGCGCGTCGCGCTGGCACGATCTCGCGCCTGCCGTGCTCTTCGGCGCCACTCTGCTGGCGCTGTGGGAGTGGATCGTCGCCGGCTTCGGCATCCAGCCCATCAACCTGCTGGCCCCCTCCGCCATCGGCGCGGCCGTCGGCTATTATGCGCAGACGCTGGTGCAGGACTTCGTGTGGACCTTCCTGCGCGAGGTGCTGCTCGGCTGGCTCGTCGGCTCCGGCGCGGGCTTTGCCGTCGCGCTCGTCGCCGACCGCATCCCCTTCCTGCGCCGGGGTCTGCTGCCGCTCGGCAACATCGTCTCGGCGCTGCCGATCGTCGGCATCGCGCCGGTCATGATCTGGTGGTTCAGCTATGAGTGGCCGTCCAAGACCGCCGTCGTCATCGCCATGACCTTCTTTCCCATGCTGGTCAACACGGTGGCCGGGCTCGCCGCCACCGGCAGCCTGGAGCGCGACCTGATGCGCTCCTATGGCGCGACCTACTGGCCGACCCTGGTGCGCCTGCGGCTGCCCGCGGCGATGCCCTTCATCTTCAACGGCCTGAAGATCAACTCGACCCTTGCGATGATCGGTGCGATCGTCGCCGAATATTTCGACGGCCCGACCATGGGCATGGGCTTTCGAATCAACACCCGCGCGGCGCTTTCCGACAGCGGCATCGTCTGGGCGGAGATCGCCGTGGCGATGGTGGCGGGTTCGCTGTTCTACGGCATCATCGCGCTCGTCGAGCGGGCCGTGACGTTTTGGCATCCCTCTTACCGGCGCGCGTGACGGCGGATGAAGGGCAACAGAGGAGTGGACGACATGAAGAAGGCACTTTTGGCGGGCGTCGCTTTCGCGATCGGCCTCGGCCTCGTCGCGGCACACGCCGCGGACAAGGTGACGATCCAGCTCAAATGGGTCGCCGACGGCCAGTTCGCCGGCTATTACGTCGCCAAGGACAAGGGCTTCTACAAGGATGCCGGCCTCGACGTCACGGTGGCGCCCGGCGGCCCCGACATCGCGCCCGAGCAGGTGATCGCCAACGGCCGCGCCGACGTCATCGTCGACTGGATGCCGGCGGCGCTCGCGGCGCGCGAGAAGGGCGTCCCGCTGGTCAACATCGCCCAGCCCTTCAAGCGCTCCGGCCTGGAACTCACCTGCCGCAACGAATCCGGCATCAAGTCCCCGGCCGACTTCAAGGGCAAGACGCTGGGCGTCTGGTTCTACGGCAACGAATATCCCTTCCTCGCCTGGATGGCCAAGCTCGGCCTGAAGACGGATGGCTCTCCGGACGGCATCAAGGTGATCAAGCAGGGCTTCAACGTCGATCCGCTGCTGCAGAAGCAGGCCGACTGCATCTCGACCATGACCTACAACGAATATTGGCAGGTGATCGAGGCCGGCGTGAAGCCCGAGGACCTCACCGTCTTCAACTATACCGACCAGGGCGTCGCCACCCTCGAGGACGGTCTCTATGTCCTTGAAGGCAAGCTGAAGGATCCGAAATTCGTCGAGACGATGGCCAAGTTCGTCAAGGCCTCGATGAAGGGCTGGGACTATACGCGGGCGCATCCGGACGAGGCCGTGAAGATCGTGCTGGACAACGATGCCTCGGGTGCCCAGACCGAGCAGCACCAGATCCACATGGTGGCCGACGTCAACAAGCTGACCGAAGGCTCCGACGGCACGCTCGACACCGCGGCGGCCGACAATACGGTGAAGACGCTGCTCTCCAGCGGCGGCGACAGCCCGGTCATCACCAAGCCCCCGGTCGGCGCCTGGACCTCCGCCGTCACGGACGCCGCCAAGAAGCTGTAAAACGTCCGTGAGGCTTCTGTCGGCTTTGATGGTGGACGCCGGGCTCGACGGAAATGACGCG
Organism: Labrys monachus; assembly: GCF_030814655.1. Taxonomy (NCBI): domain Bacteria; kingdom Pseudomonadati; phylum Pseudomonadota; class Alphaproteobacteria; order Hyphomicrobiales; family Xanthobacteraceae; genus Labrys; species Labrys monachus. The sequence goes on along the minus strand of NZ_JAUSVK010000001.1, from coordinate 4,680,147 downwards.
ACGATCCTTCTCCCGGTTGGGAGAAGGTGCCCCGATAGGGGCGGATGAGGGGCTAACGCTCGACCAGCCCGGGAGTGCCAGCGCGTTCCCTCTGTCGAAGTTGAGGCCCTCATCCCCCTGCCGGGACCTTCTCCCGACTGGGAGAAGGCGTTCCATCGATCCGACATGACTCAGCGACAGCCGCTCCGGTCGGCATCGTGCAAGGCGGGAAACGGGCGGCCACGCCAGCCAGCATTTATTTTTGGAATCAGCATCATGCTCACCAATCTCAACATCAATCCGCAGCGCCTGTGGGACAGCCTGATGGAGACCGCCAAGTTCGGCGGTACCGCCAAGGGCGGCATCCGGCGCCTGACCCTGTCGGACGAGGACAAGCAAGTCCGCGACTGGTTCAAGGCGCAGTGCGAGGCCATCGGCTGCACGGTGAGCATCGACGAGATCGGCAACATGTTCGCCCGCCGCCCGGGCCGCGACAACGGCCTGCCGCCGATCGCCATGGGATCGCATCTCGACACCCAGCCGACCGGCGGCAAGTTCGACGGCGTGCTCGGCGTGCTCGGCGCCCTGGAGGCGATGCGCACCCTGCACGAGCAGGGCTACGAGACCAATGCGCCGGTCGAGATCGTCAACTGGACCAACGAGGAAGGCTCGCGTTTCGCCCCCGCCATGCTCGCTTCCGGGGTCTTCGCCGGCGCCTTCACGGCGCAATACGCCAATGAGCGCACCGACCGTGATGGCAAGAGCTTCGGCGAGGAGCTGGAGCGCATCGGCTATCGCGGCGAGGAGAAGGTCGGGGCCCACAAATTCGGGGCGATGTTCGAGCTCCATATCGAGCAGGGGCCGATCCTCGAGGACGAGAAGAAGATGATCGGCGTCGTCACCGGCGTGCAGGGCATGCGCTGGTACGAGGTGACGGTGACCGGGCAGGATGCCCACACGGGCGCCACGCCGATGTATCTGCGCAAGAATGCGCTGGTGGGCGCGGCCCGCATCATCGAGGCGGTCGACGCCATCGGCCACAGGCACCAGCCGGGCGTCGCCACCGTGGGCCTGATCGAGAACAAGCCTAACAGCCGCAACGTCGTGCCGGGCGAGGTGTTCTTCACCATCGACCTGCGCCACCCCGACGAACAGGCGCTCGACGCGATGGAGAAAGAATTCCGCGCCGCCTTGGAGGTGACGCTGCCCCCGATGAAGCTCGCCTATGAGGAGAAGCTGATCTGGAACTCGCCGGCGGTGAAATTCGCCCCCGAACTGATCGCCTGCGTCCGGCACGGCGCAGAGACGGCGGGCTACGCCATGCGCGAGATGGTGTCCGGCGCCGGCCATGACGCCGCCTATATCGCCCGCGTCGCCCCGACCACGATGATCTTCGTGCCCTGCGAGGGCGGCCTCAGCCACAACGAGGCGGAATCGACCAGCTTCGACGAGTGCGCCGCCGGCGCGCAGGTCTTGCTCAACGCCGTGATCGAGCACGACCGGCGCCTGGCGGGATAGGCGAGGGCGCGATTGGAGGGGCGATCACCGATCGACCTTTTCCTTTCCTGCAAGCTCGGTGTTGCCAAGAAGGGCGATCTGGTGATCGCCCTTCCATGCGCTCTTCTTTCCATCGGGCGCGACACCTGAGAAAGAGCGGCCAGGATGTCCGCGCTCCGATTATCGTGAGCTGCGCCCGACGATCTGCGTCGGGTTGACGAAGCGCAGCGCGATCAGCAGCCAGACCAGCGTGGTCGCCGTGTAGATCACCGCCATGGCGTCGATCGACTGCACGGCCCGCACGCCGGCCGCGAACACCGAATAGTAGAGCGCGACCACCAGGGTCTGGCTGGTCGGGCCCGCCGTGAGGAAGGTGAGTTCGAACATCGCGATGGTCCTGACCAGGACGAGCAGCAGGGCCGCCAGCACCGCCGGCATCAGCATCGGCACCAGCACATGGCGGAAGAGCTGGAACGTGTTGGCGCCGAACACGCGGGCGGCGGATTCGACCTTGGGGTCGATCTGCTCGATGAACGGGATCATCACCACCACGACGAAGGGTACGGACGGCACGAGATTGGCGAGCACCACGCCCCAGAAGGTGCCGCCGAGGCCGCTCTGGTAGAGCACGGTGGCGAGCGGGATGCCGAACGTCATCGGCGGCACCAGGAGCGGCAGGAGGAAGACCAGCAGCACCAGCCGCTTGGCCGGAAAATTCCGCCGCGCCAGGGCGTAGGCCGCCGGCACGCCGAGCAGCCCCGACAGCGCCACCACGGTGAAGACGATCTGGAACGTCACCGTGAGCAGGTCGCCCAGCTGGAATTCGTGCCAGGCCGAAACATACCAGCGTGTGGTGAAGGCCTCCGGCAGCCAGGCGCGCAGCCACCGCGTCGAGAAGGAGCTGGTGACGACGGTCGCCATCATCGCCGCGATGTTGAGGACGAAGAAGCCCGTGAAGACCCAGACGGCGGTGGCCCACAGCTTCGCGCCGATCGTCGTGTCGCGTATCATGCGCTCATCCTTTCCCGCCGCTGGCGGAGCCGCGATAGAACAGCCGCCGCCCGGCGAGGGCCAGCACGACCACGGCGAGCTGGACGACGGCCATGATGATGGCGATGGCCGATCCCATCGAATAGTCGAAACGCTCGAAGGCGGCCTGATAGGCGGCGATCGAGATGACGCGCGTTTCCCCGGCCGGGGCGCCGAGCAGCACGGCGGAGGGAAACACCGAGAAGTTCTGCACGAAGGACAGGCAGAAATTGATGGCGAGGCCCGGCACCAGCAGCGGCAGGAACACATGCAGGAAGCGCCGCCGCGCATCCGCGCCCAGCGTCGCCGCCGCCTGTTCGAGCGCCGGATCGATGCCGGAGACGTAGGAGAGCGTCAGCAGGAAGGTGAAGGGAAAGCCGGTGATCAGCAACGAGGCGAACACGCCCCAGTAATTGTGCAGCAGCCGGACAGGATGGCCGATGACGCCGAGCCAGAGCAAGGTGCGGTTGAACCAGCCCTGCGGCCCGAGATAGTTGAGGAGCCCTTCGGCGACGAGCACCGTGCCGAGCGTCACCGGGATGACCAGGATCGTCGTCAGCAGGCGCTGGCGCCGCATCAGGCGGACGCGGAACGCCACCGGCAAGGCGATGACGAGGCTGACCAGCGTGACGGGGACCGCGATGTTCAGCGTCGCGCCGATGGTATCGTAGAGATAGGGATCGGAGAAGAAGGCGCTGTAATTGGCCAGCCATCCGCCTTCCTTGGGCTGGAAGGAAAGGACGAGGCCATAGGCGAAGGGATAGACGAAGAGCAGCACGATGAGGAGGAGCGCCGGCAGCACGAGCAGCGTGACGCCGTCGAGACCGCGCAGCGCCAGCTGCTGGCGCAGGCCTGGCGGGGTGTTCGAAGGCAAAGCCATCTGCGCCTCACTTTGCCGGAAAGATCAGGACGCGCGCCGGATCGGGAACGAGGCCGACGCGCTCGCCGATGCCCACCGGCCCTTCCGAGCGGAAGATCAGCGACAGGCCGTCGGCCATCCGTGCCGTGCCGACATATTCGCGGCCGCGATATTCGATCGCCTCCACCGTCGCCGCGAGGCCGGGAGCGCCGTCGGTCCGGACCGCGATGTCGTCCGGCCGGAAGACGGCCACCGCGGCGGCGCCTTCCGCCAGCGCGCCGCGGGCGATGCCCTCCACCACGGCGTCGCCCGCCCCGAGCCGCGCGCGCTTGCCCTCCCGCGCCAGGCACGTGCCGGAAAGCTGGTTGCGGAAGCCCATGAATTCGGCGACGTCGCGGTCGGCCGGGCTCTCATAGAGCTCGTGCGGGGTGCCGACCTGCCGGATCGTGCCGTCCTTCAGCACGACGATGCGGTCGGCCAGCGACAGCGCCTCGTCCTGGTCGTGGGTGACGTAGATGGTCGTGCCGCCGAACTCGTTGTGGATGCGGCGGATCTCGGCGCGCATCTCCAGCCGGAGCTTGGCGTCGAGGTTGGAGAGCGGCTCGTCCATCAGCACCAGCGGCGGCTCGATCACCACCGCCCGCGCGATGGCGACACGCTGCTGCTGGCCGCCCGAAAGCTGGCCGGGGAGCTTGGCTTCCTGGCCCTGCAGCCGCACCAGGCGGATGGCCTCGTCGACGCGGCGGGCGGTCTCGGCCCGGGCGACGCCGCGCATCTTCAGGCCGAAGCCGATATTCTGGCGCACCGTCAGATGCGGGAACAGCGCATAGTTCTGGAACACCATGCCGAAGCCGCGCTCTTCCGGGCGCAGCGTGTCGATGCGCTTGCCGTCGAGCAGGATGCGGCCGCCGCTGATGGCGAGCAGGCCGGCGATGCAGTTCAGCGTCGTCGACTTGCCGCAGCCGGAAGGGCCGAGCAAAGCGACGAATTCGCCGCGCCTGATCGTGAGGTCGACGCCATGCAGGGCGTTGAGCGTGCCGAAGCTGCGCCCGACGCCCTCGAGCGTCAGAGTATTGAAACGCGACGAGGCTGATGGCATCGAAATTCCCGGCTCGGATGGATCTTGGAGTGTCGATCGCCGATCGACATGGAAACGCCGCGCATCCCGGAAGGGAAGAGGGCGATCGGTGATCGCCCCTCCAGGCGTGTCCGGAGTGTCGATCACCGATCGACATGGAACCGCCGTGCGGCCCGGAAGGGAAGAGGGCGATCGGTGATCGCCCCCTCCACGGCGTGCCCGGAGTGTCGATTACCGATCGACATGGAACCGCTGCGCGGCCCGGATGGCAAGAAGGCCACCCCTCCCGGCGTCACTTCTTCAGCTTGGCGCCGCCGATCTCGCGGTCCCATTTGTCGAACATCGCGACCAGCGGCTTGGCGTCAAGCGGAGGCTCGACCGGATTGTCGGCGATCATGGCGGTATATTCCGGCCGCCCGAAGCGCTTGAAGGTATCCTGGCTCTCCTGGGGCGCCATGTCGATGGTCACGCCGTTGATCGCGGGGCCCGGATACATATAGCCGTGATCATACATGAAGGCCTGCTGCTCAGGCTTCAGCATATAGGCGATCAACTGCAGCAGGACGCCCATCTTCTCGTCGGAGACGCCCTTGGGAATCGCGACATAGTTGGCGTCGCCCACCCAGTGGAAGCCCTTCAGCGTGCCGACCTTGTACTCTTCGGGCACGATGCCGAGATAGCGCGGATTGACGTCCCACCCGGTGGTGGTGGCGATGATGTCGCGCGTGCCTTCGCCGAGCTCCTTCATGGTCGCCGTCGTGCCGGCCGGATAATATTCGATGCAGCCGTCGAGGTCCTTGAGATAGGCCCAGGTCTTGTCCCAGCCATGGACGGGATCCATCGGGTCCTTGTCGCCGAGGAGATAGGGCAGGCCCATGACGAAGGTGCGGCCCGGCCCGGAATTCGCCGGCCGCGCATACATGAACTTGCCCGGATTGGCCTTGCACCAAGCGAGCAGCTTCTCGGCGGTGTCGGGCAGGTCCTTCACCCGGTCAGGCGCATATTCGAGGAGCGGGCCGGAAGGATACCAGTCGTCGACGAAAGCCTGGCCGCGGGCCATCTTCTGCATGGCGTAGGCGCCGGGCAGATAGAGTTTTTCGAGGTCGGGAAATTTGTCGGCATATTTGGGCAGGATCTCGGTCCACAGGCCCTGCTCCATGCCGGCGGCGAGCGCGTCGTTGCCGGTCAGCACGAAGTCGATGTCGACCCGCCCCGCCGCCTGCTGGGCCTGGAGCTTGCCGGCGAGTTCGGGCGCCGTCGCCTGGGTGTAGACGAATTTCGAGACCAGGTCCGGATGGGTCTCGGCGAATTTGTCGAGCGCCGGCTGGCTGAGCTGGAGGTCGCCGGCGACGTCGATCACGCTGATGACCAGCGGCTGCTTGGGCTTGGGAAAATCCTGGGCCGAGGCGAGGGCCGGAAGGATCGCGGTGGCGATTCCGGCGGCCAGGACGCTGAGGATGGCATTGCGTCGCGTCTTCATGATGTCCCTCTGGTTGAAGTCTTGCTTATCGATGGCCGGTCACGCGCCGGCGTTGCTTGGCATCTGCTGCAGCAGGGCAGCGGATTCTGGATCGAGGAAGAGGTGGCAGGCGGGGTGCCGCTGCAGGATGCTGGCCGGCACCAGCGGTGTGATCGGCCCTTCCAGCGTGTCGCGCACCGCCTCGGCCTTGCGGCGGTCGGGCACGGCGAGGATGACGAGGGCGCTCTTCACGATCTGCGGGATGGTCATGGTGATCGCCTCGTGCGGCACGGCGTCGAGAGTCGGGAACCAGCCTTCGCCGAATTGCTGCCGGCGGCAGCGCTCCTCGAGCTGGACCACGCGGAAGGGCTCGGCGGCCTCGAAGTCGGCCGGCGGATCGTTGAAGGCGAGATGGGCGTTCTCGCCGATGCCGGCGAAGGTGACGTCGATCGGGTGCTGCTCGATCAGGCGGTTGACGCGCGCGATCTCGCCGTCGAGGTCCGGAGCGTCGCCGATGATGAAGTGAAAGGCGCCGAGTGTCGGCAGGAAGGACGTGAAGCGCTCCTTCAGATAGCGCCGGAAGCTTGCCGGATGCGTCTCGGGCATGCCGATATATTCGTCGAGGTGGAAGGCGGTGACGCGCGACCAGTCGACGTCGCCATGCTTCACCAGGGCTTCGATCAGTTCGAACTGGCTCGCGCCGGTGGCGACGACGATATTGGCCGAGCCGCGCGCTTCGATCGCCGACCGGATCGTCTGGGCGCCGAGATCGGCGGCGGCCTGGCCGAGGGCGGTCTTGCCGGGCTCGAGGTGGATCTGGATCATCGTCACTCCGTGGTTGCGGCGGCGCGGCCGCGATGATGCGGATCGTCGTGCTGCCTGGATGGGAGAAGGGGAGGTTCGACCGGCCGGGACGCGCCGGGCGGCGCCGTCGTCTGGCGGATGATCAGTTCGGTCGGGAGGCGGAGGCCGGCATGGGGCGGCGCGGCGCCGCGCAGCACCTCGAAGAGCAGGGCGACCGCCTGGGTGCCCGCGGCGAAGCAATGCGTCTCGACCGAGGTCAGCGGCGGATAGGTCGTGGTGGCGAGGACGCCGTCGCAGCCGACCAGGCTGAAGTCGCGGGGGACGGCGAGCCCGCGGCCCGCGAGGCCGGCCATGATGCCCTGCGCCATCACGTCGTCGAAGGCGAGGGCCGCCGTCACGCCGGCCGCGATCAACTCGCCGGCGCAGGCCTGTCCGGCCTCGAAGCTTGGCCTCGAGGTCTCGATCCGCACCAGGCCGATGCCGAGCCGGCGGGCCGTCGCCTCGACGGCCGCATGGCGCTCGCGGTTCGACCAGGACAGCGTCGGGCCGGCGACATAGGCGAGGGAGCGATGGCCGAGCCCGGCGAGGTGCTCGACGGCCTGGGCATAGCTCGGCCCGGTATCGATGAGAAGATGGGGTAGCTGCGCCACGTCGCGGTTGATCAGCACGAAGGGCCGCCGCTTGGCGTGTTCGAGGATGCTCTCCTCGGACAGGCGGGAGGAGACGAGGATGAAGCCGTCGACCTGGGCGGCGAGTTTGGTCAGCAGCATGTCCTCGACGTCCGGCATCTCGTCGGAATCGCCCAGAAACGTCGCATAGCCCTCGTCGCGCGCCTTGGCCTGGGCCCCGCGCATGAGCGCGGCGAAGAAGGAATTGGTGATGTCGGGCACCACCAGCGCGATATTGCCGGCCCGGCCGGTGCTGAGGGCGCGGGCCGTATGGTTCGGAACATAGCCGAGGCGCCGGGCGACGCCGAGCACGAGCTCCACCGTGTCGCGGCTGAGCAGATGGGGCTGGCCGAAGGCGCGGGAGACCGTCGCACGCGACACGCCGGCCTCGTCCGCGACGTGGCTTATCGTCGGCGAGGAACGCACATCACGGGGAGTTCGGACGACCATGCTGCCCCAACCTGCTCTGCAACCGGTTTCATGAAACCGGTTGCAGAAGGCGTTGTCAAGGCTTTTTATCCGACGGGACGGCCCTGCAATGCGTGCAAAATGTGCAAAAAGCGGCGATTTCCCTTCTCTCGAAGGGGAGAAGGCGGCTCTCCGCGTCAGCGACCTCGGCGCGGCAGGCTCGACGCCCGCAGACCTCCCAGGCCCTCGCTATTGCGCCAGCCGCGCCTCGGCCAGGCGGGTCCAATAGCTGATGCCGGCCGGGAGGATGGCGTCGTTGAAATCATAGGAGGGGTTGTGCAGCCCGGCCGTGTTGCCGTTGCCGATGAAGATGAAGGCGCCGGGGCGGGCTTCGAGCATGAAGGAGAAATCCTCCGCGCCCATCACCGGTACCGTCTCGGTATCGACATTGTCGAAGCCGGCGACGCGGCGGGCGACCTCGGCGCAGAACTTCGTCTGGCTGGCATGGTTGCGGGTGACGGGATAATTGCGCTTGTAGACCGCCTTCGCCGAGGCGCCCAGCGCCTGCGCGGTGAGTTCGGAAACCTCGACCAGCCGCTTTTCCAGGAGATCGCGCATGTCAGGGGTCAGCGCCCGGCAGGTGCCCTGCAGGCGGGCGCTGCCGGGAATGACGTTGTAGGTCTCGCCGGCGCGGATCGAGGTCACCGAGATCACGGCGCTGTCGAGCGGGTCGGCGTTGCGCGACACGACGCTCTGCAGCGAGGTGACGATGTGCGCGGCCACCAGGATGGGATCGATGCCGTTGTGGGGGCTCGCCGCATGGGCGCCCTTGCCGGTGATCTCGATGTCGAAGACGTCGCTCGATGCCATCAGCGGGCCGGGGCGAAGGGCGAAATGGCCCGGGGCGATGCCCGGCATGTTGTGCATGCCGTAGACCTCCTCGATGGCGAAGCGGTCCATCAATCCGTCGTCCAGCATCGCCTTGCCGCCGGCGCCGCCTTCTTCGGCCGGCTGGAAGATCACCACCGCATCGCCGGTGAAATTGCGCGTGCGCGCCAGGTTCTTCGCCGCGCCGAGCAGCATCGCGGTATGCCCATCATGGCCGCAGGCATGCATCTTGCCCCGCACGGTCGAGGCATAAGCGAGGCCGGTCGCCTCCTCGATCGGCAGGGCGTCCATGTCGGCGCGCATGCCGATGGCGCGCGGGCCCGGACGCCCGTGGATGACGCCGACCACCCCGGTGCGCCCGATCCCTTCCACCACCTCGTCGCAGCCGAACTGCCGCAGCAGATCCGCGACCAGGCCCGCCGTGCGATGGACGTCATACTGAAGTTCGGGATGACGGTGTATGTCGCGTCGCCACGCGGCGACCTCGGGAGCCATGGCCTGAATGCTGTCGGAAATCGTCATGGGTAATCAGTTCCGGTTTGTGAAAAGCGCTGATATCAATGCGCCATTGATTTCTTGTTCCGGCACGCGCGACAAGAAAGCTGGACGGTTTCGGTCAGCGTCAATCTGGCATGACTTACGAGGATGAGGAAGGGAGCGACCATGGATCATTCACAAGCCGCGAAGGTTTGGCAGGATCTCGAAGCCCACAGGCAGTCCCTGGGACAGACGACCACCCGCGACCTCTTCGCCGCCGATCCCGACCGGTTCGCCAGGTTCTCCTTCAGGCTGGACGACGTTCTGGTCGATCTGTCCAAGAATTGCGTGAGCGCCGACACGCTGGCGCTGCTGCTGTCCCTCGCCCGCGCGCATAATCTGGAGATGCGCCGCGACGAAATGCTCCGGGGCGATCCCATCAACACGACAGAGGGCAGAGCCGTCCTGCACACGGCCCTCCGGGCGCCCGCCGATGCGGATATCCGCGTCGACGGCAAGAACGTCGTGCCGGACGTGCACGAGGAACTCGCCCGCTGCTACGCCTTCGCCGACAAGATCCGCTCCGGCGTGCTGCGCGGCGCTACGGGCGACAGGATCACCGACGTGGTCAATATCGGCATCGGCGGCTCGGATCTCGGCCCGGCCATGGGCGCGCGCGCCCTGTCCCCCTATGCGGACGGGCCGCGCGCGCATTTCGTCTCCAATGTCGACGGCGCCGACATGGCCGATACGCTGGCCCGTCTCGATCCCTCGCGCACGCTGTTCCTGGTGTCGTCGAAGACCTTCACCACCATCGAGACGATGACCAACGCCCAGTCGGCCCGCGCCTGGATCGCCGGCTCGCTCGGCGAGACGGCGGTGGGCGATCATTTCGCCGCGATCTCCACCAACATCGTCGCCGTCGAGGCCTTCGGCATCTCGAAGGACCGCATGTTCCGCTTCTGGGACTGGGTCGGCGGGCGCTATTCGATGTGGTCGGCCATCGGCCTCGGCCTGATGATCGCCATCGGGCCGGAGAATTTTGCCGCCTTCCTGGCCGGCGGGCACGAAATGGACCGGCATTTCGCCACCACGCCGCTGGAGAAGAACATTCCGGTGCTGATGGGCCTCGTCGGCATCTGGCACCGCAATTTCCTCGGCTATGCCGCCCATGCGGTGCTGCCCTATGACCAGCGCCTCGGCCGTTTCCCGGCCTATCTGCAGCAGCTCGACATGGAGTCCAACGGCAAGCGCGTCCATCTCGACGGAACGCCGGTGACGAGCGACACCGGACCGCTGGTGTGGGGCGAGCCGGGCACCAACGGCCAGCATGCCTTCTACCAGCTCATCCACCAGGGCACGAATGTGATCCCGGCGGATTTCCTCATCGCGGCCGAGGCGCATGAGGCGAATATGGGCGACCACCACGCCATCCTGGTCGCCAACTGCCTCGCCCAGACCGAGGCGCTCATGCATGGCCGCAGCCTCGACGAGGCCAGGGCCGTGCTGGCGGCGCAGGACATGCCGGAGAAGAAGGTCGAGCTGCTGGCGCCGCACAAGGTGTTCCCCGGCAACCGGCCGACCACCACCATCGCCTATCGCAAGCTCGACCCGCGCATGCTCGGCCGCCTCGTCGCGCTCTACGAGCACAAGGTGTTCACGCAGGGCGTCATCTGGGGCATCAACTCCTTCGACCAGTGGGGCGTCGAACTCGGCAAGGAACTCGCCTCGCGCCTGCTGCCGGTGGTCAAGGGCTCCAATGTCGAAGGCCTCGATGCCTCCACCAAGGGACTGGTGGCCCATCTGAGATCCCTACGGGTATAAGACTTCGAAAAATTCGAAGGGTGCAAGGAAATCACCTTGCAACCGGAAAATAAGAGAGCAGGATGGCGAGGAAATGCTTGCCATCCTGCCTGTCTCGTATTTCCTGCGGTCCAGAAAGTCCCTGAGCCGTCCCGAATTGGAATAGAGAGAGCGGCAAGTCTCGAAGAATAGCCTGATTGGATGGATCTTTCATCTTTTCGGAGATTGCCGTGACTGTCGAGCGCAAGACCTTCGATAATATCCTCGGTGAAGAAATAAAGGCCATCGAGGAAAGGCGTGATTTCCTTTCAGGTCAACCCGCGCCGGGCGAGCCGCTGCCCGATGCCGCTTTCTCGGCTAAGCTTGCGATGGGAGGCGCTGGACGGTCTCCGTTGAGGAACGATATCGTCAAGCGATCAGCCGGAAAGGATGAACGCGGCGACGACATTCCCCAGCTCGCAAGCGATCTTCCGATTTCCGGCTTGGCGCTGTCGGGCGGCGGCATCAGGTCGGCGGCGTTCTCGCTGGGGGTCATGCAGGGGCTCGAAGCCGTCCGCGGCGATTTCCTCGACAATCTCGATTACATGTCGACGGTTTCCGGCGGCGGCTATATGGGCGGCTCGGTCATCGCCGGCCTGCTGCAGAAGGGCAAGTTTCCCTATCCGAGCCTGCTCGGCAAGCAGGAGACGGTGGGGACCAAGCATATCCGCGACTATGCCAGCTATCTCAATCCTCATGGCTTCGGCGATGTGCTGGCCGGGCTGATCACGCTCGCCCGCGGGCTGCTGATCAATGCCGTCATCTTTTCGGGCGTGATCCTGACCCTCGTGGCCGCGACGGTTCTGTTGAAGCCGACGAAAGACTCGCTTGCCGATCCGCTCTTTCCGGCGCCGTCCTGCCTGAGCGGCTTGGGATGGTTTCCCTGGACGGTCGTTGCCTTCGCTTTCTTCTTCGCCGTCCAGCTTGCCTATACCCTGATCGCCCTGCGTTCGGGGAGCGGCCGCATGGCCGAGATCAGGCTGACGACGCGCGAAGGCTCCGACCGGCTGTTCACCTGGTTCCTCCGCGCGTGTTTCCTGATCTTCGCGCTCGAATGCCAGCCCTATGTGCTCCTGGCCATGGTCACCGTCGCGGACTGGCCGGACAAGTTGGCTGTGGCGGCAGGCAAGGCGATCGAGCCCAAGCATGTCAATGCGCTCGCCGATCTGCTGCATTGGCTCGGTTTCGGCGGCCCGGTGACCTTTACGGTTCTGCTCGGCGTGGCCACGACGCTGGCGGCCTTCAGCAAGAAACTGCTGGCGATCCTGGGGACGACGGCTGGGGATGCGAGCTGGTCGGGCTCGATGAAACGCTGGGCGAGCAAGGCAGGCCTCTATCTCGTCGCCCTCATCGTGCCGTTTCTGCTCTGGCTGGTCTATCTCCGCCTGTGTTTCGCCGCGCTGCATGCCACCCCGCCGTCGAACGCCGGGGTCTTCGTCCTGCTTGCCCTCGTCCTGATCGCCCTCGCGCTTTTCGTCTCCCCGAACGCCAATTCGCTGCATCGCTATTTTCGCGACCGCCTGAGCCGGGCCTTCATCTGGGACGGGCACGCGCTGGGGCCGGACGATCCGAGCATCGGCTTTCCCTCGCCGACGTCCCGCCTGCCCAAAGGCACCGATCTCGACAGGCTGAAGCTGAGCCATCTGACGAAGGCCGGAGCCCCGGCCGCCTGGCACGACGCCTGGAAAAGGGGCCCCTATCTCCTCGTCAATACGTCGGTCAATCTGGAAGGGTCCCACTACCTCAACCAGCGCGGCCGCAATGCGGATTCGTTTTTCTTCAGCCCGCTGTTCTCCGGCTCCAGCGCCACCGGCTATGCGAGCACGAGGCAGCTGGAGCAGATCCATCCCGACCTGGATCTTCCCACCGCCATTGCCATTTCGGGTGCCGCGGCCTCGGCCAATATGGGTGCCAGCACCATCCCGGCGCTGACCTTCAGCCTCGCCGTCCTCAATATACGGCTCGGCTACTGGCTGCCCAATCCCCTGTTCGCCGGGGTCTGGAAGCAGAAGAGCCTGGTGGCCAGTATCGGGCCGTTCTACTACGCCATGGAAGTCGTGGGAAAGCTCAGGGAGACGACACGCAACGTCTACCTCACCGATGGCGGGCATTTCGACAATCTCGGCGTCTACGAGCTTCTGCGGCGGCATTGCAAGGTCATCGTCGTGGCCGATGCGGAGGCCGATCCCGCCATGACCTTTGATTCGCTGGTTCGCCTGCAGCGCTATGCCCGCATCGATCGGGGCATCCTGATCGACCTGCCCTGGCCGGCGATCTGCGCCGCGAGCAAGGCGGTCACGCCCACCTCGACCCGTGGCGCCGCCGGCGATCCCTCGCTCTGCCATGGCCCGCATGTCGCGGTCGGGCGCGTCGACTACGGTCTGGACACACAGGGCAAGCGCGAATATGGCGTGCTCATCTATCTCAAATCGTCGCTCACCGGCGACGAGAGCGACCTGATCCGCGATTATCTGCGCCGCAACGCCGCCTTCCCGCACGAGACGACGCTGGACCAGTTCTTCTCCGAGGAGCAGTTCGAGGTCTACCGGGCGCTCGGCTTCCACATTGCCAACAATTTCTTCGCCGGCCGCGACAAGGCGGCGATGCTGCCGGCCGACACGCTGGACGATTGGCCCGAACAGGTCGGCCACGCCCTGCGCCGCCTGCAACTGTCGGCCGCGGCCGTCAAGCGCATCGTGGATCGGCAGAAGGCGGCGGCATAGGTTGATCGTCGGGAAGCCCGATCCGCGATGGACGTGTCGGTCCGGCTGTTCCTGCGACGTCCTGCTCTCGACCGGCGTGCCGTCTCGCGGATACCGGCGAAGGGGATCGGCAGCGGAGAATGCGTGCACAAGGGCCGACCGGGCCGCTTCATCAGCCGGCGCATCTGATGGAGATCGTGCGCACCGCATGAGCGCGGCATGCGTTCCCGCATGTGGGAATGCGCTCCGGCGTCCGGCACCGGCGGCCGGCGAGCGGGTAAACAAGCCCCCGCCAATTGCCGGGGTGGCTTCTGGCTGTGACGAGGTATTGCCTGGTCGATCGTGCCGCAGGCGGCCGCGGTGGCGTCGGCTCGGCCACTGGCCGTGTCGGCCGGCATGGTGACTCGACGTGTTCGATCACGTCGGACACAATCGACTTCGCCCTCAGATCGGGGCGGGCGCGACACGCCCGCCCCCTCGACTTTCGCCGCCCGGGCCGATCAGCCGAGGAAGTCCACCGCGCCGGTGTCGAGGTCATAGCGGGCATAGACAACCTTGAGCTTGCCGGCGTGGACGAGTTCCGTGACGATTTCGCTCTCCGCACTGATTTTGAGCGCATTGCGACGGGCATTTTCGCAGACGACGTTGTTGACGAAGTCTCCGGGCTTGCCTTTCTGCGATTGCGCGGCGGGAACGATCGCATCCACCATCGCCTTGATCGATCCCGGCAGGACGGTGTGCTTTTCCGCGACCTCGCACGCCGCTTGAACGGCGCCGCAACGGCTATGTCCCATGACGACGATCAGCGGGGAGCCGAGGTGTTCGGCGCCATACTCGATCGTGCCGAGAACGTCACTATCGACGATGTTGCCGGCATTGCGGGCGACGAAGAGTTCCCCAAGGCCGACGCCGCCGAAAACGAGTTCGGGCGAAACGCGGCTGTCCGCACAGGTCAGGATTGTCGCCCAGGGCGACTGCCCTTTTGCAACACTGGCCCGGTTTGCGGTCAAGGCAGCCTCGCAGAGCTGCGGGGCGCTGACGAATTTCTCGTTGCCTGCCTTCAATCTGGCAAGCGCCTCATCGGGCCGGATTGTCGAATTGGCGAAGCTGGGACGTATCGCGCCGTCCCACGCCAGCAGCCCCGCCGCGGCCGCCACCGTCGCCGTGAGCGACAAGAAACTACGACGGCTCAATTTCGTGCATTCAAGACACATGATAATCCCCCTCGGTACCCCCCCATGGGCGCCGGCGGAAGATGGCAGGTCTCGACAGTAGGAGTCTATAGTAAAATTCATTCGGGCGATGCCATTTTATTCTAGATCGTTGTTTGAATGAGGCTTTGAGATTCTTGAGGATTCCGTCAAATTGAAAAACGCTCCGGATAAATCAACTCGCTCAGTACCGGCGCTGAATATTGCGTACATTGTCTGCTTACGCCGGCAGACAAGCGTCGGGCTTCGACGACGATCGAAAGCGCCGTCCTCGGCGCCTGATCGCATGCCATGGGCCTCCGGCAGCCTTTGCTGCAGGGCGACGAGGCGATCATCGGGGCCGAAATCGAACGAGGCTTGATCCATGTCCGCGATCGCTGCTGCTTGTCGGTCGGCCATGGCGATCGCCTCAGTGGAAATCGCGGCTCTTGAACAGGCCGAGTTCGAGCTGGGCCGGCGGCGGGCCGTCCCTGTCGCGCAGGCGCGAGATTTCGGCGCTGAGGTCGACGAGGTCCTCCGCGATCACATGCACCACGATGCCGGCGCGCTGCAGCCGGCCCCGTATGGCGACCAGCCGCGACGTCATGACGATGCGGCGATAGCGTTCGAACACCTTCGGCCAGACGATGATGTTGCTGATGTCGGTCTCGTCCTCGATCGTCATGAACACGACGCCGCTGGCCGTGCCGGGGCGCTGGCGCGTCAGCACCAGCCCGGCCACCACGACGATGCTGTCCTGCGCCAGCACCTCGCTGCGATGCTCGCGGTTGGTGATGGCGCCGCGGCGTGCGAGATCCGGCCGCAGGAAAGCGCAGGGATGGGCTTTCAGCGAGAGGCTGGTGGCGTGATAGTCCTCCAGCACATGCTCGCCCAGGGCCATGGCCGGCAGGCGGATCCCGGGCTCCGGGAAGAGGTCGTCGTCGAGATGCGGC
This sequence comes from Labrys monachus, assembly GCF_030814655.1. Lineage (NCBI taxonomy): Bacteria > Pseudomonadati > Pseudomonadota > Alphaproteobacteria > Hyphomicrobiales > Xanthobacteraceae > Labrys > Labrys monachus. The sequence continues at coordinate 4,664,314 of NZ_JAUSVK010000001.1, read as the reverse complement.
GCGAGGAGCGGGAGGTCCCGTCCCGTCTTCTGCAGGCCGATGCCGATGGTGGCGAAGCGGCGCACCGCCCACAGCGCCGAGCGCCGGTCGAGCCCGAGCGAGCGGAAGGCATCGGCCTCGGCCAGCCTTTCGAGGGCGGTATGGGAAAGCCCTCCCGCCGAGGCGAGCCTTTCGAGGCTGCCATAGCCGTTGCCGCGTCGGCCGAGCATGGTGACGAAATCGGCCTGCTTCACGCCTTTCACCAGCCGAAAGCCGAGCCTCACGGCGAACCGGTGCGGGCTCTCCGGCGAGGCCGGTTCGAGCGTGCAGTCCCAATCGCTGGAATTGACGTCGACTTCCCTGACCTCGACGCCATGCTTCACCGCATCGCGCACCAGCTGCGCCGGCTGGTAGAAGCCCATGGGCTGGCTGTTGAGGATGGCGGCGCAGAAGACGTCGGGATAGTGGCATTTGATATAGGCGGAGACATAGACCAGCACGGCGAAGCTCGCCGCATGGCTCTCCGGGAAGCCATATTCGCCGAAGCCCTCGATCTGGCTGAAGCAGCGCTCGGCGAAGGCCCGCTCATAGCCGCGACCGACCATGCCCTCGATGAACATCGCCTTGTATTTGCCGATCGTGCCGTTGTGGCGGAACGTCGCCATGGCGCGGCGCAGCCCGTCGGCATCGTCCGGCGTGAAGCCGGCCGCCCGGATGGCGATCTCCATGGCCTGCTCCTGGAAGAGGGGCACGCCGAGCGTTCTTCCCAAAACCTCCTCCAGCTCGTTCTTCGAGCCGCCGCGCGGAAAGGGAAGCTCCGGCTTCTCGATGCCGTCCCGCCGGCGCAGATAGGGATGGACCATGTCGCCCTGGATCGGCCCCGGCCTGACGATCGCCACCTCGATGACGAGATCGTAGAATTTCTGAGGCCTGAGACGCGGCAGCATCGACATCTGAGCCCGGCTCTCGACCTGGAACACGCCGACGGAATCCGCTTCGCACAGCATGTCATAGGTGGGCTTGTCCTTGCGCGGCAAGGCGGCGATGGCGCCGAGATTGCGGTCGTAATGCTGCCTCAGAAGATCGAGCCCGCGCCGGATGCAGCTCAGCATGCCCAAGGCGAGCACGTCGACCTTCATCAGGCCGAGCGTGTCGATGTCGTCCTTGTCCCATTCGATGAAGGTGCGTTCCTCCATCGTGGCGTTGCAGACCGGCACCGTGTCGTTCAGTCTCTCGCGGGTGAGCACGAAGCCGCCGACATGCTGGGAGAGATGGCGGGGGAAGCCGGTCAGCTCGGCGGTGAAATGGAGCGCCTGCCGAATGACGGGATTGCCGGGGTCGAGCCCGGCCTGGCGGACGCGCTCATGCGTCCATTTCTGGGTGCCCATGCCCCACACCGTCTTCGACAGGGCGGCGGTGACGTCGGGCGTCAGGCCCAGCACCTTGCCGACCTCGCCGACGGCCCGGCGCGAGCGGTAATGGATCACGGTGGCGCAAATCGCGGCGCGGTGCCGGCCATAGCGCGCATAGATATACTGGATGACCTCCTCGCGCCGTTCATGCTCGAAATCGACGTCGATATCCGGCGGCTCGCCGCGCTTTTCCGAAATGAAGCGCGAGAACAGGAGATCGGTTTCGTCCGGGTTCACCTCGGTGATGCCCAGGCAGTAGCACACGGCGCTGTTGGCGGCGGAGCCGCGCCCCTGGCAGAGGATCTTCAAGTCGTTGCGGGCATAGGCGACGATGTCGTGCACGGTGAGGAAATAGGGCGCGAAGGCGAGCTTGGCGATCAGGGCGAGTTCGGCCCGCACGAGCCGGGAGACCTTCTCCGGCACGCCGCCGGGATAGCGAAGCTGCGCGCCTTCCCAGGCGAGGTCCTCGAGATGCCCCTGCGCGGACTTGCCGGGCGGGATCGGTTCGTCGGGATATTCGTAGCGCAGGTCCCTCAGGTCGAAGCTGCACGCCTTGACGACGTCCAGCGTGCGCGCCAGCGCTTCGGGAAAGGCGGCGAAGAGCCGGGCCATCTCGCCGGCCGGCTTGAGATGGCGCTCGCGGTTGATCTCGAGCTTGTGGCCGGCTTCCGCCAGCGTGCATTTCTCGCGGATGCAGGTGAGGATGTCGGCGAGCGCCTGGCGGTCCGGCTCGTGATAGAGCACGTCGTTGACGGCGATCATCGGGGCGCCCAGCCGGTCGCCCAGTTCGGCGAGGAGGCCGAGCCGGCGCGGCTCGTCGCCGCGGTGGCGGTGGCAGCCGGCGAGATAGGCGCGGCCCGGCGCGGCCTCGGCGAGGGCGGCGAGCTTGGGGATGAAATCCGCCGTCGGCACGTCCGGCGGCATGGCGATCAGCATCTGGCCTTCGCTGGCGCCGAGGATGGCCTCGAAGCCGAACCGGCACTCGCCCTTCTGGCGCGGGATGCGCTCGTTGTTCTCGCTCAGCAGGCGGCAGAGCCGGCCATAGGCCGCCCGGTCGGTGGGATAGGCGATCGCCTCGAAGCCGTCGGTGGTGACGAGGCGTACGCCGGGCAGATAGCGCAGCGCCGGATGTTTCCGGGCTTCCGCCAGCGCGCGCACCACGCCGGCGAAGCTGTTGCGGTCGGCGATGCCGATGCCGGTAAGGCCGTAGACCTGCGCCTGCTTCACCATCTCCTGCGGGAAGGAGGCCCCGCGCAGGAAGGAGAAATTGGTGGTGACGGCGAGCTCGGCATAGGCGCTCATGCGAACAGGCCCCGCATGAACCAGGTCTGCTGCCGGGGCGGGCGTTCCGGCCCCTCGCAGCAGAGCCAGAAGCGCTGGCCGGCCTGCGTCTCGGCGACGTAATAATCGTGCTGCGGCGGGGCGGCGAAGGTGGGACGCGGCGTGCGTTCCGCCTCCGTATTCTCGAACTGGCTGCGCTTGACGCTTCTCGGGCTTTCGCTGTCCGGAAGCTTCGGCCTCGCCTGCGCCGCTGCCTTGCCGCTCCCTCCCTTGTCGCCTTTGGGCTTGCCCCAGCCGAACGCCTCCTCCGAGGGGCCGGTCGGCAGCGGCGGCGCCGTCTCTTCCCACCACGGGCCGGCGATGCGCTCCGGCCCCTGCAGGTCGACGATGCGATGGGGCGTGCCGCGCCAGCGGAAATGGCCGGGCAGGCCGTCCGGTCCCGTCGCCAGGATCTGCAGGGGTTCGGGGCGCTCCAGGAAGAGCGGCGGCCGCAGGCGGGCGGGATCGGCCTGCGGCCAGGCCGGCGGCGTCGTGCCGGCCTCGACGGCGGCCTCGGCAAAGGCCGGATCGTGCCGCGCCACGGGCTGGATCTGCCGCACGGCTTGCGGCCCGAGGCGCTGGCGCAGCGCGTCGATCAGTTCGGACTGCCGCTCGGCGAGGTCGAGCACGGGGGCCTGCATCGTGCCGTCGCGCAGGGTGAGCCGCGCCTGGCGGCTGCCGATCTTCTCGGTCGTGGTCACCGTCAGGCTGACGGTCTCGAAGCCGAAGCCGGCATCGATGGTCTCCCCCAGCCGCTCCAGGTCGAGCTCGACCAGCCGGGCGACATGGGCGGGATCGCGCGTGGCGGCGGCGAGGCCGATATGGATGGTGCGCACTTCGCCGTCGACGCGGAAGAGCCGCAGCCTGAGGGTGCGTGCGCCCAGCCCCTCCTGCGCGAGGGCCGGCACCAGGTCCTTCATCAGCCGGCTCGCGACATGCACCACCGCCGGCTGGCTGACGATGGGGTCCAGCAATTGGCGGCTGCGATGATGGAGGGGCGGCGGCTCCAGGACGATCAGGGCTTCCTCCCGCCGGCCCATCGCCTGGTCGAGGCGCTTGAGCAGGACGGGTTCGAAGCGCGCCGCGAAGGGGGCGCGTTCCTTGCCGAGAAGGTCGCCGATACGCCGGAAGCCGAGCCGCTGCAGGGTCAGGCAGAGGTCGTCCGGCAGGCGCAGGCCGGCCATCGGCAGGCAGGCGAGGGCACCGGCGGGATCGTCGCCGGCGGGCAGGACGACAGCGGCCTGCGCATGGCAGCGCGACAGCGCCCAGGCCGCGCCGGGCGTATCGGCGAGGGCGGTGCGAGCCCCCAGCGAGAACGGCCGCAGGCGCCTGACGATATCGGCGAGCAGGGCTGCTTCGCCGCCGGCCAGATGGCTGGCGCCGGTGATGTCGAGGAAGAGGCCGTCAGCCCCGTCGGCTTGGCGATAGGCGGCGACGGAGGGCGTATAGCGCATCGCCCACAGGCCGAGGCGATGCAGCGCCGCGCTGTCGGCCTCGCGGTCGAGCGGACGGGTCTGCAGGCCCGGCGCCCTGGCGCGCGCATCGGCGACGAGCCCGCCGACGGCCAGCCCTTCGGCTTCGGCGGCCTTGTTGGCGGCGCCGATGCGCGGGCCGCCCGACGCCTCGACCGTGAGGACGAAGGGCCGCCGGGCGTCGACGGCCTCGGGCGAAGCCGGGCGGTCAGGCGACCCGGACCTGCCGGCCTGCGCTCTCAGGAAGCGCTGGATCGGCCAGCGCGGCAGCCAGACCGAGACGATGCGTGGCATGGTCGAACTCCATGAGCCAGGATCCGTTCTGCCCGTTGCGGCTGCGTTCGAGCTGAACGCGCCAGCGCCAGGCGGTGAGCAGGCCGAACCGATCGCGCGGGCCGGGCGCCGAGCCGATGCGCCAGCGCGTGACGGCGGCGGTCGCGGCCGCGGCCAAAGGCGGGCGCAGCAGGAAGAGCGGGCAGGGCGCGGCGGCGGCGGCGAGCTGCAGGCGGCGGCTCATGGCGGCCTCGAGGCCGCCGCCGGTCAGCCCCGCCACGGCCCCGGCCGCGCCGGAGCGCAGGATCTCCTCCATCGCCCAGGCCGCGCGTGTCTCGTCCGCCGCGGTGACGAGGACGAGACGAGCCGGATCGAGGCCGAGCGCCCTCAGCCCGTGGCCGTATGGCCACCCCATGCCGGACAGGCCGCGCGGCGAGACGACCAGCCAGAGCGTGCCCGCATTCGTGTCCTGGCGCTGGACCAGCCGCGAGATCAGGAAGCCGAAGGCGCCGGCGCTGTCGAAGATGGTCTGCGGCGCGATCTCGTGCAGGGCGTCGAGGGCGAGCCCGCCGCCCGGCAATTTACGGTCGACGGCCTCGATGCCGAAGGGCAGCGTGCCCGCATCGGCATGCATATGCTCCAGCTTCGGCAGGAGAAGGCGCAGCCCGGCCAGTTTCTCGGCGCGGCGTTCGCGGTCGAAGACGAGGGGAGCGGGCGAAGGCATGGGCGAAATCCGTTTCACCCAGACTAGAACAAAACGGGAACATTTCAAGCGGAGTCTGCGCAGGCCGATGCCACGCCGCATTCATCTTGAAAAATCATAGCACCAAGTGCTACCTTTCAATCATGGCCTCCCCCCGAACATTCAAAACCGCATGGTTCGCCAAAGCTGCACGCAAGGCACGGATATCGGACACGGAATTGTGCAAGGCGATCAGGCAGGTCGCATCCGGGCAGGCGGATGATCTAGGAGGAGGGTCTTCAAGAAACGCCTGAAAGACAATATGTACAGATCGATCATTTTGGCGAAGAGCGGAGAGTTTTGGATTTATGTCTATTTGTTCGCGAAAAAGATAGACCAAACATAACCGACGCCGAATTGGCGGAATTCCGCAAACTGGCGGGGCTCTACCAACGAAAGACATCCGCAGATGTCGCAGCTGAACTGGAAATCGGAGCTATCGTGGAGATCTGTCATGCCGCATAAGAAATTCAAAAGCGATGCCTTCGAAGCGGTCTATACTTCGGTCGAGGATATGTATCGGGCCGGAACGATCGATAAGGAGACGCTCCGAAGCTTTGACGACGCTTGCCTGGCTGTTCCAGCGGAACTTGGACCTCAGGACATCAAGGCCCTCCGCGAAGGTAACCATGTGAGCCAGCCTATTTTTGCGCGCTATCTCAACACAAGTGTGTCCACCGTGCAAAAGTGGGAATCTGGAGCAAAACGACCCAGCGGAATGGCCTTGAAGCTCCTGACCCTTATTCAAAAGCATGGGCTGCAAGTGCTGGGCTGAGAGGCCCGGCGCCATGTGCCCGATCTACATCGTGGCAAAATCAGCCTCTCAAACGGGCCCTCACCCGAGAGGAGCGGAAAGCGCGTCGTGCGCATCTCGCTGAGGTCAGATGGTCGATGAAAGCTGCTACAAAATAGCCTTTTGACGCCAAGTTTGCAGAATATAGCGCGTTTTTCCTTCTCCCGGGTCGGGAGAAGGTGGCGCGGAAGCGCCGGATGAGGGTCTGAACTTCGACAATTGAAGCGCGATTTTGAGCGATCTGCGTCGAAGTTCAGGCCCTCATCCCCCTGCCGGGACCTTCTCCCGGGTCGGGAGAAGGCAGCTCATTTTCTTAGCGTCCGCCCCTCTCGCCGGGACAGGGGCCTGATCTACCGATACAGCCCCGGATCCGGAATCGGTACGGCGGCGATCAGGTCGCGCGTATAGGCCTCGCGCGGGCTGTCGAAGATCTCGCGCCGCGTGCCGGCCTCGACGATGCGCCCGTGCCGCATCACCGCGACATGGTGGCTCATGCGCTCGACCACGGCCATGTCGTGGGAGATGAAGAGATAGGCGAGGCCCATCGTCTCCTGCAGTTCCAGCATCAGGTCGAGCACGCGCCCGCGCACCGAGACGTCGAGCGCGGCGACGCTCTCGTCGGCGACGATCAGCCCGGGTTCGAGCGCGAGCGCCCGGGCGATGCAGATGCGCTGGCGCTGGCCGCCGGAGAATTCGTGCGGATAGCGCGAGGCGAGGTCGGGCGACAGGCCGACCCGGCGCAGGAGGTCGGCGACCCGCTCCCTGCGCTCGGCCGGCGTGCCGATGCCGTGGATCAGCATCGGCTCGGCGATGGCGGCCCCGACCGTCATGCGCGGGTCCAGCGAGGCATAGGGGTCCTGGAAGATCATCTGCGCCTTGCGGCGGACCGGCTTCATCGCACGGTTGGACAGGCCCTGGAGGGGCGAGCCGGCGATCGTCACCTCGCCCGAGAAGGGAATCAGCCCCAGCACCGCCTTGCCGGTCGTCGACTTGCCCGAGCCGCTCTCGCCGACGAGGCCGAGGGTCTGGCCGGGGCGGATCTCGAAACTGACGTCGGTGACCGCCGCCTGCGGCTTGCCGGCCCGGAACAGGCCGCCGGGCTTGCCGTAGCTCACTTCCAGCCCGCGCACGAAGAGGATCGGCCCGGTGCGCGGCGGCATCTCCAGGGGCGGTGCATCGGTGACGCGCGGCGGGCCGTCGCTGTCCCGGAAGGCGCCGAGCCTGGGCACGGCGGCGAGCAGTTCCTGCGTATAGGGTTGGCGGGGCGCGGCGAAGATCGCCTCGACCGGTCCGGTCTCGACGAGCCGGCCGTGCTGCATCACGGCGACGCGGTCCGCCATCTGCGCCACCACGCCCATGTCATGGGTGATCAAGACGATGGCAGTGCCGAATTCGCGCTTGAGCTCGCGCATCAGCGACAGGATCTGCGCCTGCACGGTGACGTCGAGCGCCGTCGTCGGCTCGTCGGCGAGCAGCAGCTTGGGCCGGCAGGACAGCGCCATGGCGATCATCACGCGCTGGCGCATGCCGCCGGAAAGCTCGTGGGGGTATTGCAGCAGCCGGCGCGGCGCCTCGCCGATATGGACGACGTCCAGCATGGCGATGGCGCGGCTCTTCACGCTGGCGCCCTCTGCCGCCTGGTGCTGGCGGATCGCCTCGAACAGCTGCGCGCCGATGGTCATCACCGGGTTGAGCGAGGTCATCGGCTCCTGGAAGATCATGGCGATCTCGCCGCCGCGCACCTCGCGCATGGCGCGTTCGGACAGGCGCGTGAGGTCGCGCCCGTCGAGGCGGATGGCGCCGGAGGCGATGCGCAGCGAGCCCGGCGGCAGCAGGCGCATGACGGAGAGGGCGGTCACCGACTTGCCGGAGCCGGACTCGCCGGCGATGCACAGGGTCTCGCGCGGGGCGACCGTGAGGCTCACGGTGTCGATCACCCGCCTGGCGCCCTCCGGCGTCAGGGCATCGACGCAGAGATCGTCGATCTCGAGGACCGGCCGTTCGGGCGCTCCGGCATCCGTTCCTGCGATCATGCGAACACGATCCGCGGGAAGTAGAACGACACCACCCAGTTCGGCATGTCGACGATCTCGCTGATCCGCAGGTCGCCGCAGACGGAGCAGAGCATGTAGGCGTCGACCGGCGACAGCCCGTGCTCGGCGGTCAGCAGGTCGATCATGCGCATGACGCTCTCGCGGGCGCCGGTCATCAGATCGGGGCCGATACCGGTGGTGACTTCGTAGCCGGCGGCGTCGAGATGGCGCGTCACCGGCCCGGGGGTGGTGAAGCGGGGCGATTGCAGCGGCGTGTCCTTGACGAGGTCGAGGGTGACGTCGACGTCCATGCGGCTCTCGATCGCCGTGCCGCAGACTTCGCCGTCGCCCTGTGCGGCATGGGTGTCGCCGATCGAGAACAGAGCGCCCGGCACCTCGACGGGCAGATAGAGCGTCACGCCGGCCGTGAGGTCGCGGATGTCGAGATTGCCGCCGACGCGGCGGGGCGGCACCACCGAATGCAGGCCGGGCTCGGCCGGCGCGACGCCGATGGTGCCGGCGAAGGGCTTCAGCGGCACCTTGCCGCCCGGCCCGAACAGGGACGGCGCCATCGAGGCCGGGTCATATTTCCAGATATGGATGGCGGGCTCGATGAACTGGTCCGCCAGCAGGCCGAAGCCCGGAATGTTGGCGGTCCAGCCGAGCCCGGACGGGGCGAAATGCCGGATCGTGACCTTGAGCACGTCGCCGGGTTCGGCGCCCTCGACATAGACGGGCCCGGTCACCGGATTGACCCGGGAGAAATCCATGGTCTTGACGGTCTCGGCGGTGGAATCGGCATCGAACTGGCCGCCGGACGAATCCAGGCACTCGAAATGGATGGTCTTGCCCGGCATGGCGGTGAGCACCGGCTCGAAGTCGCGGTTCCAGCCGAGATGGTGGTTCTTGCGATGGATGGTGTAGTCGCATGCCACGCACATGATGGGACCTTTCCTGCCTTGGGAGATGGGATTTTGCAGGGCGCGCAGGTGATGCGTTCGGTCGAAAGTTTCACCCTCCCCTGGAGGGGGAGGGTCGACACGAAGTGTCGGGGTGGGGTGATTCCCTTGCGGGAAATCTTGGCCTCACCCTGATCTCGAACGTTGCGTTTTCACCCCACCCCGGCCTTGCAGGCCGACCCTCCCCCTCCAGGGGAGGGTGGTCGCGTTTATGGCTTCACATAGATCGCGTCGTAGTCGATGACGCGGGTCGGGTCGATGTAGACCTCGTCCGGGCCGCCCATGCGCTTCGACTTCGCCACGACGCGGCGCTCGTTGAACACCGGGATCCAGGGCGCGTCCTTGGACTGGATCTCGGTGAAGATCTGCGCCCACACCGCATTGCGCTCGGCCGCCTTGGCGGGAACCGGCATCGCGTCAGCCGCCTGCGCCCGGGGCTCGATGTCCTTGTTGCAGTACCAGGACCAGTTCCAGCCGCCCGCGACCGCGCTGCCGCAGGCCAGGATCGGTCCGTAGAAGTCGGAGGGATCCGGGAAGTCGGCGATCCAGCCGAGGCCGCCCGACCACACCATCGGCGCCTGGCCCTGCGTACCGCCGGCGGCGATCACGTTGGGATTGGCGAGCGCCTTGATCTCGGCCTTGACGCCGACCGCGGCGAGATCCTGCTGGATCGCCTGGGCGATGCGCGGCTGCGGATCGGTGTTGGAGGTATAGAGCTGGGTCGAGAAGCCGTCCGGCAGCCCCGCCTCGGCGAGCAGGGCCTTGGCCTTGGCGACGTCATAGGCATAGCCCTTGTAGTCCTTGTCGTAGCCCGGCATCAGCGGCGGCAGCACCTGGTTGGCGGGCGTGGCGCGCCCGTTGATGATGCGCACGATGCGGTCCTTGTTGATCGCCATGTTGAGGGCCTGGCGCACCTTGGGATTGTCGAGGGGCTTGACCTGCGTGTTCAGCGTCACATAGCTGGTTTCGAGCTGGTCGCGGTCGACGATCATGCCGGCGAAATCGGGCGACTTCTTCATCTCCAGATATTTGGCCGGCGGAATACCGTCGCCGGCGATGTCGACCTCGCCCTTCTGGAGGCGCAGCAGGGCGACGAGCGGCTCCTGGCCGATCTCGATGGTGAAGCCGTCGATATAGGGACGCTCCTTGACGAAATAGTCCGGGTTGCGCTGGAACACCAGGCGCTGGCCCACCGTCCATTCCTTCAGCATGAAGGCGCCCGAGCCGACCGGATGCTTGCCGAAATCGCCGTTCGCCGCCTCGACCGCTTCCTTCGGCACGACTGACGCGAAGTTGAGGGCGAGCACGTTGAGGAAGGTCGCGTCGGGCTGGACGAGGTCGAAGCGCACTGTGTGGTCGTCGACCGCGACGATGCCGTCCATCGCCTGGGCGGTGCCGGCCGTCAGCTTGTCGGCGCCGACGATCGAATGGAAGAAGCCGGCCCCGGGCCCCTGGGTCTTCGGATTGACGGCGCGCTCGATCGAATATTTCACGTCCGCGGCGGTGATCTCGCGCCCGTTGGTGAACTTGACGCCGGGATGCAGCTTGAAGGTGTAGCTCTTGCCGTCCGGCGAGACGGTGTAGGAATCGGCCAGCGACGGGCCGAGCACGGTCGAGCCCGGCTTGTAGTCGACAAGGCGCGAGAACAGGCCGTTGATCATCGACCAGTTCTGCCAGTCATAGCCGATGGCCGGATCGAGGGTCGCGATGTCGTCCTTGAACGTCACGGTGATGGTGCCGCCGCGGTTCGGCGTCTCCGCTTGGGCGGCGGCGGGAGCAAGGGCGAGCACCGTCGCCAACGCCGTATATTTGAGCAAATTCTTCAGCATGCTGTTCTCCTCTGAGATCTCTGGGCCTGCTATTGCGCGCGGATGCGCGGGTCGACGAAGGGGGCGATGAAGTCGGCGACGAGGTTGCCGAGCACGATGGCGAGCGCGGACACCAGCGTCACGCCCATGATGATGGGCACGTCCACCTGCTGGATCGCCTGCCAGGCGAGCTGGCCGATGCCGGGCCAGCCATAGACGGCCTCGACGACGACGACACCGCCCATGAACTGGCCGATATCGATGCCGATCATCGCGATGATCGGCAGGAGGGCGTTCGGCAGGGCATGGCGCAGCACCACCCTTGCGGCGGGGACGCCCTTGGCGCGCGCCGTGCGGACGTAATCCTGGCGCAGCACCTCGATCATCGCCGAGCGCACCATGCGCGCATACCAGCCGGCGCCGAGCACGCCGAGCGTGAGGGCGGGCAGCACGACATGGGCCGGCGTGCCGAAGCCCGACATCGGGAACCAGCCGAGCGTCGCCGCGAAGACATAGAGCAGCAGCAGCGCCACCACGAATTGCGGCGAAGACACGCCGACGAAGGAGAGCATCATCACGACGCGGTCGGTCAGGCCGTCGCGGCGTACCGCGGCGATGATGCCGAAGGTCAGCCCGAGCGCGACCTCGACGAGGATGCCGGCCGCCATCAGCACCAGGGTCGCCGGCAGCCGCGCCAGGATCAGCGGCGCCACCGCCGTCTTCTGCGTGTAGGAGCGGCCGAGGTCGCCATGCAGCAGGCCGTCGAGATAGTGCAGGAACTGCAGGATCAGCGGTTGGTCGAGCCCGAGCTCGTGGCGGATGGCGGCGACCATCGGCGGCGTGGCGCTGCGTCCGGCGATCAGCACCGCCGGGTCCGCCGGTAGGCAATAGAGCAGGACGAAGGTGATGGCGGCGACGCCGAGGAGGATGAAGGCCGCCTGCAGCAGGCGCCGGGCCAGGAACAATGCCATGTCAGCCCCTGCCGCGCTGCGTCGGATCGAGGATGTCGCGCAGCGCATCGCCGATCAGGTTGAAGGAGAGGGCGGTCGCCAGGATCACCGCGCCGGGGATGAACACCAGCCAGGGCGCATCCTGGAAATAGCTCTGGCTCTCATAGATGATGTTGCCCCAGGAGGGTTGCGGCGGCTGGACGCCGATGCCGAGGAAGCTGAGCGTGGCTTCGAGCAGCACTGTGGTGGCGATGCCGAGCGTGCCCCACACGATGGCCGTCGGCATCAGATGCGGCAGGATGTGGAAGAACAGGATGCGGCCGTGCCCGGCCCCGAGCGAGCGCTCGGCGGTGATGAAGTCGCGCTCCGCCAGGCCGCGCGTCTCGGTGTAGACGATGCGCGCCACCTGCACCCAGTTCACCAGCGCGATCACCAGCGCCACGATCCACAGGCTCGGCCTCAGCAGCGCCGCCAGCGCGATCGCCAGCAGCAGCGCCGGAAACGCCATCATCAGGTCGGTGAAGCGCATCAGCATGTTGCCGAACATCCCGCGCGTGTAGCCGGCGACGATGCCGACCAGGAGGCCGATCGCCACCGCCGTGCCGTTGGCGACGAGGCCGATGACGAGCGAGGTGCGCGCCCCGAACAGCAGGCGGGAAAGCAGGTCGCGGCCGAGCGTGTCGGTGCCGAGCAGGTAATGGGCGCTCGGCGGCAGCGGCGCGCCGTCGAGCGACAATCCGTCGAACATCTGGTCGTCGGGCGAGAAGGGCGCGAGCCAGGGCGCCAGCAGCGCGCCGACCACGACCAGCCCGACGATGACGAGCCCGACCATCGCGGCCGGGCGGCGCAGGAGCGCGAGCATCACCCGCATCAGACCGCCTCCGGCACGGGTTCCTGCCCGGCGACGATGCCGGCGGCGATCTGCTCGATCGTCAGCCGCCGCCGCATGGCGGTGCAGCGCAGGAGGCTGTAGGCGGCGCTTTCGTCGACCAGCCGGGCCGCCATGATGGCGTGCACGGCGCCATGGACCAGCGGCCTCAGGCGCATGCGTTCCTCGAGGTCGGCGCAGCGTTTGGCCATGGCCAGACGCTGCGCATGCATGTGGACGGCCATGACGAGGGAGGGGTAGACGGCGGAGGAAGCGACCGGCTTGGCGATCAGCGCGCCGGCGCCATGCTCCATCGCCCAGGCGATGCGCCCTGGCGCCTCGGAGCCGAGCAGCGCGACGAGCGGCATCGGCGCGGCGCCGGCCTGCCAGGGCAGCAGGCCGTCCCAGCCCTGGTCGGCATCCACCAGCACGATGTCGGGATTGATGCGGGCGAGGTCGAGCGGGGCCCATTGCACGGTGACGGCGAGGCCGAGCCGTTCGAGCTGCCGGCCCAGCCGCTCGATGCCGTCGTCCAGGCGGTGCAGCACCGCGGCATGCCAGCCGTTGAAGCTCGGTGTGGTGCTCATCGGACCAGCCTCAGATGCGGAGCGGCGCGGCGGGTCCGGTCGCCGATCAGATAGGGGTCGGCGGCGATCGCCGGCTTCGAGGCGAGGATGTCGAAGCCACCCTCCCGGTTGATGCGCCCGAGATGGAAGGGCAGCGCGGCGTGGTTGGTGCGCGGATCGACGGCGAGGGGGCCGAGCACGGTCTCGGCCGGACCGGCATGCAGCCTGCCGCGGATCGCTGCCGGGTCGTCGCCGCCGGCGGCCAGGATGGTCTCGGCGCAGAGCCGGACGGCGGTGTAGGCGCCGGCGAAGAAGCTGGAGACCCGGCGGTGCGGCCCGAACCGGGCGGCGACCCGGCGCTTGAAGGCGAGGTTGCGAGGCGTGGCGAGACTGTCGAAATAGGAGGCCGTCGCCAATTGGCCGATCGCGGCACCGTCCGCGATCTCGCCGAGTTCGCATTCGGTGAGGTCGCAGCTCACCACGGGGCGGCGCTCCGGAGCGAAGGACGGGTCGCGGTCGGCGAGGCGCCGGATCGCGGCCAGGAAGGCATAGCTCGCCGGGCCGATCAGATTGTTGAGGATGAAGTCCGGCCGGCGCTGCTCGATGTCAGCGATCAGGCGGTCGACATGCGTCTCCTCCAACGGAAGGCATCGCTCGCCGACGACCTCGCCGCCGGCCTGCGCCACCAGTTCGCGCGCCAGCCGGTTCATCTCCCAGCCCCAGACGTAATTCGCGCCGGCGAGATAGACGCGCGAGCCGTGGCGGGGCAGCAAATGGTCGAACAGCGGCAGGAGATGCTGGTTCGGGCAGGCGCCGGTGTAGATCACGCTCTCATTGGCCTCGAAGCCCTCATAGGGGCACATGTACCAGAGCAGCCCGTCATGCTTTTCGATGAGGGGGATGACGTCCTTGCGCGCCAGCGAGGTCACCGTGCCGACGATGTGCCGGCAGCCCTGGTCGCGCAGCATGGCGCGCGCGAGGTCGAGATAGAGCGGCGCCTGGCCTTTCGGGTCGCCGAAGACGGGCTCGATGCCGACATCCGCATGCTCCGCCCGCAGGTCCTCGACGGCGAGCTCGGCGCCGTCGCGGCAGTCCCGCCCCAGGGCCGCATAGGGCCCTTCGGTCGAATAGAGGATACCGATGCGAAACCTGCTCATGGAGCCCAAAACAAAAAGCCCCACGCTATCCCATGGATGTCATGAGATGCCGTGGGGCGAAACTGCCCGATGGCCGCTGAAGGCCGATGTGGCGGAAACTGCCTTCCGCTTAATCATGATTACAAAGCAAGCAGGGCGGCGCTTGTCAACAGGTTTGAGCCGCGGCTTCCATCCGGCCGGGGAAAATTCGGCAGAGAGGCGCCGCCTTGCCGCGGCCGCCGCCTTGGCCCGGCGGTGCGAACGTTGCGAAAACGCTTTCGAAGGCAGCGCCGGGCGTGGCAGGCTGGCGCGAATCCGCAGGCAGGAGGAGCCAACATGGCGCAAGGGCCGGAAACGATCGCGATCATCGGCTGCGGCCTGATCGGGGAGAGCTGGTCGGCCCTCTTCACCGCCCATGGCCACGACGTCGCCGTGTGGGATCCGGCGTCGCCGGCGGCGGAGCCTCTCCTCGAGCGCGTCGAAGGGGCGCGGCGCCAGGTCCGCCGCATCGAGGGGCGGGGCACGGAGCGGGACGGGCGCCTTCTCGTCGCCCGCACGCTGGAGGAGGCGGTGGCCGCCGCCACCTGGATCCAGGAGAACGCCCCCGAATCGGTGCCGCTCAAGCGCGAACTCTATGGCCGGATCGAAGGCGCCGCGCCGCCGGATGCCGTCATCGCCAGCAGCACCTCCTCGCTGACCTGGTCGGAGCTGGCGCGCGACATGCGCCATCCCGGCCGCTTCGTCACCGCCCATCCTTTCAACCCGCCGCACATCATGCCGCTCGTCGAGATCTATGCGCGCGATGCCGCCTTGCGCGAGCGCGCCGCCGGTTTCTACCGGTCGCTCGGGCGCGAGGCGGTCGTCCTCAACCGCGACGCCGTCGGCCATGTCGCCAACCGCCTGGCCTCCGCCCTCTGGCGCGAGGCGGTCAACATCGTCGCCGAGGGCATCGCCGACGTCGCCACCGTCGATGCGGCGCTGGTCAACGGCCCGGGCCTGCGCTGGTCGGCGGTCGGCGCCCACATGGCCTATCATCTCGGCGGCGGCGGCGAGGGCATCGCCCATTACCTCGAACATCTCGGGCCGAGCCAGGAACGGCGCTGGGCGACGCTGGGCTCGCCGAGCCTGACGCCGGAGATCTGCGCCATGCTGGTCGAAGGGGTGGCGGCCGAGGCGGCGGGACGTTCGATCGCCGAACTCGAAGCGGCCCGCGACGAGGCGATCACCCGCATCCTCGCCGCGCGGAAGGAGGCCCGCCATGCCGGCGAGTGACGCCGTCGCGCGCATCGCGATGATCCATGCGCTCGAGGAATCGGTCGCGCCGGCCCGCGAGGCCTTCGCGCAAGGCTGGCCGGAAGCCTTCGCCTATGACCTGCTCGACACCTCGCTGGCCGTCGACCGCGCCGATGCCGGCCGGCTCGACGACGGCATGGTCGCCCGCTTCCACACCCTCGCCGACTATGTTGCCGCGCATGGCGGCAGGGGCGGGCGCACGGCGGGCATCCTCTTCACCTGCTCCGCCTTCGGGCCGGCGATCGACGCCGTCAAGGCCCGCGCCGCGATTCCCGTGCTGAGGCCGAACGAGGCCGCCTTCGAGACCGCCCTCCGCGCCGGCGACCGCATCGGCCTCGTCGTCTCCTTCGAGCCCTCCCGGCTTTCGCTGGAGCAGGAGCTGCATGCCATGGCGGCCGCGCAAGGCCGCGAGGTCACTGTCGTCTCGGCCGTGGCCGCGGGAGCGCTCGAGGCGCTCAAGGCCGGCGACGGCGAGCGGCACGACGCCCTGGTCGCCGAGGCGGCCGCCGGCCTCGGCGAGGTCGATGCCGTCGTCCTCGGCCAGTTCTCGCTCGCCCGCGCCCATGGCCGCACGGCGCTGGCGACGGCGGCCCCCGTCATCACCACGCCCGGCAGCGCCGTCGCGGCCCTCAGGGCGGCGGTACTGGCCCGGCGCGCGCTGCCGGAAGGCCAGGATCCGCACCGGGCGTGAGGCCGCGACGGGACCGGCGCCGGTCGGCCTCGATCTATGTCGCGTCGTGGAAGATGATGCCGACGGTGTGGCGCCTGCCGGAGCGCAGGCGGCTGACGCCATGCCGGAGATTGACGCGATAGTAGCCTTTCGTTCCTTTCACGGGCCGGTCGTGCACCGCGAAGGCCACGGCGTCGCCCTGGCGGAGCGGCACCACCTCGGCCCGGCTCTGCATGCGCGGTCGCTGTTCGGTGAGGACGAACTCGCCGCCGGTGAAGTCCCTGCCGGGCTCGGACAGGAGGATCGCGACCTGCAGGGGAAAAGCGAGGTCTCCGTAAAGGTCCTGGTGCAGGCAGTTGAAGTCGCCCGGACCATATTGCAGCAGCAGCGGCGTCGGCCGGGTCTGGTCCTGCTCGTGACATTGCCCGAGGAAATCGGCGTGCCGGTCGGGGTAGCGCTGCGCCATGCCCATGCGCTCGTTCCAGGCATTGGCGATGGCGGCCAGGGGTGGATAGAGCGCGCTGCGCAGGCCGCCGAGGAGATCGGGAAGGGGATATCTGAAATAGCGATATTCGCCTTTCCCGAAACCGTGCCGCGCCATGTGCACATGGCTGCGGAAATGGGCCTCCTGCGGATAGAGACCGGCGATGGCGCGGCATTCCCCGGGCGAGAGGAGTTTTTCGATCACGGCGCAGCCGAAGCCGTCGAGCTCCTCCGCCAGCCTGTGCCAGTCGAGGCCCGAAACCCGCGCCTCCACGGACGGCATCGCGGCAGCCGGGGCAGCGGTGGGATCGGGCCTCTCCTCGGCAGATGCCGCGTCTCCCGTGATGCGTGTCATATCGATTGCTCCTTCATGGTCGTCACCGTCGAAAGTACAGGCGCATCGCGCGGCGCTCACTCCGGTGCTTGCTTTCGAATGCGATGGCGTTCGCCGGCCTCAGGCCGAAAGGGGAGGCCCGCAGGCGAGCCTCCCCGCGACCGCATCAGCGCGTCGCCTGCTGCGGCTGCGGACAGGCCGCGATGAGGCCGAGTTGGGTGAGCGCCGTGACGCCATCGTCGAGGCCGATTTCCTCGACGATCCGGCCGCCGACGACCTTCAGGACGGTGGTGCCGGTGAAGTGCATCGTCCGGCCGGTCGCGGCGGGCAGCGAGCCGATCAGAAAGTCCGCGAAGGCCGGGCCCGTATGGGTGCCGCCGCCTTCCCACTGGCCGACGACATAGTCGCCTTCGGCGATCAGCGCCGCCGTCCCCCGGAATCCGAGGTCGGGGAACGCCGCGCGGAAATCGGTCATGAAGGCCTTGATGTCGTCACGGCCGCGGCGCGGTTCGTGAAGCGAATATTTCAGCAGCATGTCCGGCGCGGCGACGGCGTCGACGACGGACAGGTTGCAGCTTTCTCCCCAGAACTCGGTGAACCACCGCATGACGACGGCCTTGTTGTCATCCTCTTTGCTCATTCCAGCTTCCTTTCGATTGATCCGGGATGCCGGCATCCGCCGGCGGCCCGAACGGAGGAGTAGGCGCAGCGCAGCCGCGCCAAACTCCGATTCTTGCCTTTCAATCGCAGGGATTGCAGCCCGTCCCGCGGCGAGCGGAGGACCGGACATGCCGCCGGATGATGTTGCCCGCCCGGTTTGGTTCGTGCGAGGGCTCTTCGATGTATGGACCGGATGATTCGCAGGATCGGACATGTCGAAGCTGGTGACCCTTGCTGTGGCCCAGGTGCCCTCCGTCCTCGGTGACGTCGAGGCCAATCTGGAGGCGCTGACCGGCTACATGGCCGACGCCGCGGCGAGAGGGGCGCGGCTCGTCGTCTTCCCGGAATGTTTCCTGTCGGGATATATGTTCGAGGATCGCGAAAGCGCCTGGCGCAGCGCCATTGCCGCGGACGACGCGCCTATGCAGCGGATTGCCGCCGAATGCGCCCGGCTCGACATCGAGATCGTGGTCGGCTTCCTCGAGCGGCGGGGCGGGCGGCTCCACAATTCGGCGGCGCTGCTCGGCCCGCAGGGCATCATCGGCATCCATCGCAAGCAGCATCTGCCCTTCCTCGGCGGCGACCGTTTCGTCGACGAGCCCGAGGAGGCCGGCCTTTCCCTCTTCGACACCCGCGCCGGCCGCCTCGGCATCGCCATCTGCTACGAGATCCGCTTTCCCGAGGTGATGCGCACGCTGGCGCTCGAAGGCGCCGACCTCGTCGCGCTCCCGACGAACTGGCCGGTCCAGTCCGTCCTGCTGGCGGAATATTTCACCCGGGTGCGCGCCGCCGAGAATTTCGTCTACCTGCTGGTCGCCAACCGCGCCGACCGCGAAGGCGGGGCCGAATTCCTCGGGCAGAGCCAGATCGTCGATCCCTCGGGGACGGTGCTTCACAATGCCGGCCGCGACGAAGGGCTGACGGTGGCGAGCGTCGATCTCGATCGCGCCCGCGACAAGTCGATCATCATCGAAGCCGGGCGGTTCGAGCTCCATCCCTGGAAGGACAGGCGGCCGGCGAGCTATCGCCTGTAGATCGCATGCGGCAAGCGCCGCATGACAGGGCGGGGCGGGCCTGGGAGGCGGATCGGGACGGCGGCGTTCCCGCTTTATTTCCTCTAATTCTCTTGAATTTATAGACGGATTGAATCACACATTTCCGCCGCCCTCGATCGCTACGACAGACGGCCTCCAACCCACAGGACAGGAGCACAGGATGAGCCTTCGCATCAACGACGTCGCGCCGGACTTCACCGCCGAGACGACCCAGGGACCGATCCATTTCCATGACTGGATCGGGAGCGGCTATGCCGTTCTGTTCTCCCATCCCAAGGATTTCACCCCCGTCTGCACCACCGAGCTCGGCACCATGGCCGGCCTGGAAGACGAGTTCGCCCGCCGCAACGCCAAGATCATCGGCATCTCGGTCGATCCGGTCGAAAGCCACAACAAGTGGAAGGCCGACATCGCCAAGGCGACCGGCCACGAGGTCCATTATCCGATGATCGGAGACCGCGACCTCAAGGTCGCCAAGCTCTACGACATGCTGCCCGCCGCCGCCGGCGACACCTCGGAAGGCCGCACGCCCGCCGACAACCAGACGGTGCGGTCCGTCTTCGTCGTCGGCCCGGACAAGAAGGTCAAGCTGATCCTGACCTATCCGATGTCGACCGGCCGCAATTTTGCGGAGATCCTGCGCGCCATCGATTCGATCCAGCTCACCGCCAAGCACCAGGTCGCCACGCCGGCCGACTGGAAGCAGGGCGACGACGTGATCATCATGGCTTCCGTGTCCGACGAGGACGCCAAGAAGCGCTTCGGCAGCTACGAGTCCATCCTGCCCTATATCCGCAAGACCAAGCAGCCCTCCGCCTGATCAGGAGCGCGGACATCCCTGTCCGCTCTTTGCTACAGGCGTAGCGTTCCCAGTGCGGACTCGGGCTCGATTGGAGGGTCGATCACCCGATCGACCTCTTCCTTTCCCGCAGGCTGTGCGGTTCCAGAAAGGGCGATCGGTGATCGCCCCTCCATCGTTGCGCCTTTCCCGGCCAACTTGCCGACGCGGCGGGCAGGCGCGCGATGGCGCCGATGCCGAGCGAACCGCCTTCGGGCGGGAGGGCGGATGCCGCGGCCTTGCCTTGGGGCCGTCTTGAGGGTTCAATCCGCTCCCCCGCATACAGGTGCCGCCATGACCGATCCGCTTTCCGTCTGCCTGACTTTCGATCTCGACGCGATGTCTGCCTGGATCGGCTCGATGGGGAGCCGCAATCCCAGCATGATCTCGCGGGGCGAGTTCGCCCTGGTCGCCGTTCCCCGGCTTTTGGAGCTTCTCGCCCGGCACGAGGTCTCCGCGACCTTCTGCGTTCCCGGCCACACCGTCTGCGCGTTTCCCGACCTGATCCGCTCGATCAAGGATGCGGGCCACGAATTCGGCCATCACGGCTGGGTCCACGAAAACCCCGCCAAGTTCGACCGGGACGGCGAGAAGCGCATTCTCGAACTCGGCCTGAAAGCCTTCGAGCGGGTCGGCGTGCGGCCGCTGGGCTACCGCTCGCCGGCCTGGGACTTCAGCGAGAATACCGTCGAACTGCTGGAAGAGTTCGGATTCCTCTATGATTCCAGCTGCATGGGGCATGATTTCTACCCCTATTACCTACGCAAGCGGGACCAGTGGACGCTCGACGACCCCTATGTCTTCGGGCCGACGACCGGTCTCGTCGAACTGCCGGTGACCTGGGGCCTCGACGATTATCCGGCCTTCGAATACGTCCCCGGCGTCAACACGGGCTATTCCAATCCCGCCGACGTCGAGGCGATCTGGTGGGCGGATTTCGACTATGCGCTGAAGAACTGCCCGGGCGGCGTCTACACGCTGACCATGCACCCCGAATTCATCGGCCGCGCCCATCGCCTGGTTATGCTGGACCGGCTGGTCGGCCGCATGAAGGAACAGGCGGGCGTGCGCTTCACGACGCTGGGCGCCTATGCCGGGGCCTGGAAGGCGGCGAACCCGGTGGATGCGTGGAAGGCGAAGAACCCGCTGCGGACCGGGGCGGGCGCCATCGCCAGCCTTTGATCGGGAGCGCGGACTTCCGGTCCGCATCTTCCTGTAAGCGCCGGTGGGCTCCCGGGAGGCTTCAATACACCGCTTCATAGGCCGCGCAGCGGGCGGCCGCGTCCATCGCAGCGACGTGGCGCAATTCGCACAGCTTGTGGTCTCGGTAGATCTCGCAGAAGCGGGCGGGAAACCAGCCGCGGACAATGTCGTTCGCCATCATGCGGGCGAGCGCCTCGTCGAGCCCCTGCGGCAGGCGGGTATAGCCGCGCGCGGCCAGGGCGGCGGCGTCGAGCAGCGACAGGTCTTCCTGCGTCGCGGGCGGAGCCGGCAGGCCTTCCTCGATGCCCTGGGCACCGGCGAAGGCGATCGCCGCCAAAGCGAGGTGCGGGGAGGCGGCGCCGTCGGCGGCGCGGTATTCGATGTTGAACTGGCGGGCGATCGAATCGACGTCCCTCGCCGTGGTCGGGCAGATACGGACGGATGCCTCGCGGTCGCGCACGCCGAGATTGTTGAAGGCGGCGCTCCAGCGGTGCGGCGTCAGCCGCAGATAGGAGATCGCCGATGGCGCCGTGAACGCCACGATGGCGTCGAGATATTTGAGGATGCCGGCGACGAAGGAGGCCGTCTTCGGCGCCATGCCGTGCGTCCCCTGCGGATCATAGGTCGCGGGCCTGCCGTCGGCGCCCTCGAAGCTGAAATGGATGTGGACGCCGTTGCCGACGCCGTCCGGGTGGCGGATCGGCGTGAAGCTCGCAGCCTCGCCGTAGCGCCTGGCCGTGGCATGGATCATCTCGCGCAGGATCACGCTGGCGTCGGCGGCGGCGACGCCGCGGCTCGGGCCGATCGTCACCTCATACTGGTCGGGGCCGAACTCTTTCATGAAGGTGTCCGCCTCGAGCCCGGCGGCGTCGAGGGCGGCCATCAGCGTGCTGCCGAAGGCCGAGCGGTCGCGATAGCCGGCGAGGCTGTAGGAGGGGCGGCTGGCGCCGGCCGGTCCCTTCAGGTGGAATTCGTGCTCGAAGGCGCCGACCAGGCGCAAGCCGCCGACCGCCTTCAGCCGGGCGAGCGCCGATTTTAGGATCGAGCGCGTGCAGCACTCCCAGGGATCCCCCTCCAGCGTGACGATGTCGCCGAGCATGAAGTCCTCCGGCGGCGTCCCGTCCTCGAAGTCGACATGGACATGGGCGGCCGGATCCGGCACCAGGAGGAGGTCGCCCAGGGCGCCATAGGGACTGTCGCCGATGCTGTCGAAGCAGGTGATCTGGACGTTGGTCGGCGTCCAGCCGACGCCGCGGCGCAGCCGTTTCTCCAGCATCGCCGCCGGAAACGACTTGCCGCGCACCTGGCCGGCAATGTCGGAGGTGGCGGCGAAAATCATCTTCTCAGCGATCATCTTGCTTTATCCCCATGCGAAGGCGGACCTCGTCCCAGGCTTCGATGCGCTTGCGGGTCGCATCCCAGTCGAGCTCGGAGACGCGGGCGGTCACCGCGTCCAGCACGGCGAGGGCGCCGACATAGGTGTCCCAGGCGGTGTCGTTCTCGACCGGCAGCGCCAGCACCTCGGTGGCGGAGGTGGCGATCGGCGAGATCCAGCGGTCGGTCACCAGGATGATGCCGACGCCGCGTTCCTGGCTCGCCGTCTTCGCCAGTTCGTCCAGCATGCGCTGGTAGCGGCGGAAATCGACCATCACCAGCAGGTCGCGCGGACGCATGCGCAGCAGATATTCCGGCCACGCCTCCGGATCCGGCGGCAGGTGGAAGACATTGCGGCGGACCTGGCGCAGATGGCGCAGGAAATGCTGGGCGATCGGGTCGCTGATGCGGCCGCCGATAATGTAGATCGAGCGCTTCTCGTCGCCGAGGAGGGCGGATATGCGCTCGAACTG